>JBFMHN010000028.1 GCA_040752895.1 Pseudomonadota bacterium | reverse complement strand
AGATGCGCCTTTCAGCCCACGGCGCCCGCGAGGAGGATCTTCGCGCCTGGGCCGGGGAGGCCCATGCAATCCGCCGCTTGATGGACTGGAACCCACGCGATCTCACAGTGGAGGAGGTCCACGCGATTTACCGCGCCGCCCTCTGAGCTAGGGCTTGTTGACGTTCACCTCAGTCGGATGACGGTGGCTGCCAAGGCGATGAAGGCGCTGAAGCTTTCGTCGGTCTTGCAGCAGCGCATGGCAATGCCTCTGTACTCCTTCAGCTTCCCGAAGAAGTTCTCGATCAGGTGCCGCCACTTGTAAGCCTCACGGTCGAACTCGGCCGGAACCCGGCGGTTGGATTTCGGGGGAATGACCGGCTCGATCCCCGCCCCGGTCAGCGCATCGCGCAGCCAGTCCGCATCGAACGCCCGGTCGGCGAGGAGTTGGCCGCAACTCAGCCCGCCGATCAGCGCCGCCGTGCCGCGCAGGTCATGGGCTTGTCCGGGCAGCAGGCGGAAGTCGGTCAGGTTACCAAGCGCATCGGCCAGCGCCAGGATCTTGGTGGTCACGCCACCCCGGGAGCGCCCAATGGCCTGGCTCTGAGTCCCCCTTTTGCGCCCTGACCATGGCGGTGGACCTTGACGATGCTGCCGTCGATCATCGCGTACTCGAAGTCGGCGTCTTCGGCCAAGGCTCTGAACATCCGGTAGAATGCGTCCGCCTTCACCCATCTGCGGAAGCGCTTGAAGACCGAGTTCCACTTGCCAAACGCCTCAGGCAGATCGCGCCACGGGCACCCGGTGCGCGCAATCCACAGCACCGCCTCGACGAAACGACGTGGGTCGGGTCCCGTGCGGCCGGGATCACCCTCCCGGCCCAAGCAGTGCGGAGCGATGATCGCCCATTGCGTGTCGGTCAGTGTTGTGCGGATCAAGCTCGCCTCCCGTTTGGCCACCTTGAATCACTCGCCACCCGACCTGGGAATCCTCAAACGTCAACAAGCCCTAGCTCAGCAGAGGCT
>JBFMHN010000027.1 GCA_040752895.1 Pseudomonadota bacterium | reverse complement strand
TGATTTTGACATGACGAGGATAGCGTCGGCCGGTTCGTCGCTCGGGAAGAATGAGCTTCCCGACGTCGACGCGCATCCTCTTCACCATCTTCGGCAGGGAACCCGGGCCCGCCATCGCCGCCCAATGGAAAACGTCTCGGATGACCCGCAAGGAGTACAGAAAGCTGATTCGCCGGGGCGCGACGCCTCGTTCCAACGCGACGCATTCCATCTCGTGGCGCACCAAATTGTACGCGATCAGCAATCCCCAGACCTCTTGCCGCACCGCGTCCGGGGTCTTCGAGCGAATGGCCTCTTCCCGATCCAGGGTATGGGTCTTGATCTCGTCGTAGGCGAGCTCCAGTTCCCAGCGCTCGCAGTACAAGTCCGCGATTTCCGCAGCCGGGTATTGCTCGACGTCCAGCAACGACGTCAGCAGCGTCCGCCGGCGAAAACCTTTCCGGTGGTAGCGTATAACGCGGGCCAGAAAGGTTTCCGGCAGTTCGGGATGCTTGCGCCGGGCCGCGTAGGAAATGGCGACCTCGACCAAGTCGTCTCCCCGTCCCAGCCGTCGTATCACCTTCCACTTCAGGTTCTTGCGCGCCCGCAACAACCAGTGCCGTTGCTCTCCCCGAGAGCGAATCCCGTGCAAGAGATTGTAGTCGACGTAGAGCCGATCCAGCACAGATACCGAATGGTCGGGGACTCTCGCCAACAAGGGCCCCGCCAACGTCAACTCGCCGGTCTTGCAGTCGGCAAAGTCGAAATCCACCAGCTTGCGGCTGCGCAGGTCCATCAACCCAACGCCTCGTATCTGAGGATAGCCCGCCGAGCGCCTGGCCGATCCGGGAAGATGGAATTCCGCCCGGTTCTCCGAACTGTCGGGCACCCGCAGCGTTACCCCGTCTCCACCCAACACCATCAGGCCGCGCCATCGGTAACGATCCGCCGATTCCAAACCCCAACGTTCTGCCGTGACCCCAAAGAGCGTGCGCACCGGTCCGGCTCCCACGCGGGCCCTTGC
>JBFMHN010000026.1 GCA_040752895.1 Pseudomonadota bacterium | reverse complement strand
TCTAGCGAGGTTTGCACCTCAGACCGACCAGGCATGATCCGGTGAGGCGCGTCCGAGCCCGTGACCCTGGCCGTCTCGGTGGCCGCGGCCGTGACCGGGACCGAGCCCGAGACCGGAACCGGTCCCCGTACGCGGGCGTTGGCAAGCTCAACGACCAGCCCTCCTCGACTCCGAATCGCTCAGCTCCTTTCGGCTCCAGGTTCAGCTTCGGGTGAAACCTGTCGCCGAAAGGAGCTTCACCATGCGATTCGACGTTCTCGAAATCAGTCTGGAGGTCGTTCATCGTCTTTGCCATCCGCTCGCTCGCGTTCGCAAGTCCGATCCCAAGCTCTTCGACCAGATCCGCCGCGCGGCCTCGTCCGTCCCGCTTAACATCGCGGAAGGCTCCCGTCGCCACGGCAAGGATCGCCTCCAGCTCTTTCGGATTGCCGCCGGCTCTGCGGACGAGCTCCGCACCGCGCTGCCCCGTAACCAATTAAGGGGGGCTCTTGCCTGGGGCGAGCTCGATCAGAGAGCGATCGCCGAGCCGCTCGCCCTGCTCGACCGCGTGCTCGCCATGCTCTGGCGCCTCACCCACTGAAGGCGCCGCCTTCACCGCGAGCCCTCGCGGTCGCGGGCGCCCGCCGTGTCCGACTTGCCAAAGCCATGAGCTCCGCAGGTCCCGCGAGAGAGGGCCCCGGTTGAATTGTCCGCGCGAGGCCGTAGCCTCTGCGGAGCTTAGCCGCACGGTGGCGGCGGTGGCATGAAGCCGAGATGTCAACCGGAGCCCGGCCCCATGATAGCATCCAGCGTGGCCTCCCTGATCAAGAACAAGGTCGTCTTCGAGCTCGAGAGCATAGACCGTTTGTACCTCAACGGTTACGTTCCCCAACTGCAGACCCCAGCCGCCCTTGCCGGCTTCATCCGCAACCATCTGGGCCTGCCGATCGCGTCGACGGCCGCGGTGGCTCCGATCAGCCGACGCTTGGTGGCCGCCATCGAGCGCCTGGCTCTCGAACAGGCGATCCCGATGA
>JBFMHN010000025.1 GCA_040752895.1 Pseudomonadota bacterium | reverse complement strand
GCGACCTTGAGATAGGCCTGGAAGAGTTTGCCTTTCCCGCAGCGCGGGCAGCGCCTTGCAAGGCCGGCGCGTATCGGCGAGGGGATCGGCGTGAAGCCTTCGGCCATTTGCGTGCCGACTGCCCCCTTACGCCGCTGGCCACCAATAGACGCAGGTGAACAGGAACAGCCACACCACGTCGACAAAGTGCCAGTACCAGGCGGCGGCTTCGAAGCCGAAATGGTGGTCCGGCTTGAAGTGCCCAAGGATCGCCCGGAGCAGCATGACGGACAGGAAGAGCGTTCCGACGATCACGTGGAAACCGTGGAAACCGGTCGCCATGAAGAAGGTCGAGGGATAGACCCCGTCCACGAAGCGGAAGGGCGCGTGGCTGTATTCATAAGCCTGAAACGCCGTGAAGGTGATGCCCAGCGCAATGGTGACCGCCAGCCAACCGATCAGCTGTGCGCGCTTATTGCCCCGCAGCGCATGGTGGGCAAGCGTCACCGTGCCGCCCGAGGAAAGCAGAATGACCGTGTTGAGGAAGGGAATGCTCCAGGGATCGAACACCTTGATGTTGTTCGGCGGCCAGACGCTGCCAATCTGTTCCGTCGGGAACAGCGACGCGTTGAAATAGGCCCAGAAGAAAGCCGCGAAAAAAAGAACCTCGGACATGATGAAAAGCGCCATGCCGAAGCGCAGCCCAATCTGGACGACCGGCGTGTGGTGGCCTTGGTGTTCGCCTTCCCGCACGACGTCCGAAAACCAGCGCACCATCGTGTAGAGGACGCCGAGAAAGCCCGCGAGCATGACCGCGGCATCCATCAGCGTGCGGTCGCTATGCATGAAGTAGACGGCGCCGCCGAACGTCAGCGCCGCCGAGATGGACCCGACGATCGGCCACGGGCTTGGATCAACCAGGTGGTAAGGGTGGGGATGGCTTCCGGCGTGGGTGGTCATTGATTTAGTCCTCCAAGATACCCGAAATCTTTCACTCTCTGTTTCCCAAACATAAAATCTGCCTATTCCCTGAGGCCGCCGCCGGCGCCGGCAACCGCGTTGGCGTGCTGCG
>JBFMHN010000024.1 GCA_040752895.1 Pseudomonadota bacterium | reverse complement strand
ATACCCACCCACCTAACGTTTGACCTGCGGTATCCAGGGATACGAGCATAGCGACGTGAGGCGGCCGGCCTCGGCGCAGAGGCGGTTCCAGGCGGTGCAGGCGGCATCGGCGATCGCATCGTAGTCGGCGAGCAGCCGGTGCGAGAGGAACCGCTCTTTCAGATACAGCCACACGCGCTCGACCGGGTTCAGCTCGGGCGCGTAGGGCGGCAGCGGCACGAGCGTGATGTTGCCGGGAATGCGCAGCGCGCCCGAGCCGTGCCAGCCGGCCTGATCGAGCACCATGACGGCGTGCTCGTCCTCGGCCAGGGTCGCAGCGAAGCGATCGAGGAAGGCCTGCATCGCCTGCGTATTCACGTACGGCATGACGAGCGCGAAGGCGTTGTCGGTGCCGGGCTCGACGCAAGCGAAGATGTAGGCGAAGGTGAAGCGCTTGTCGCTGAGGCCCGGTGGACGCTCGCCGCGCTTCCACCACACATGGCACGTTCGGCCCTTCTGCCCGATGCGCGCCTCGTCCTGGAAGAAGAGCCGGACCTTCTTGCTTTTATGCGTACGCTGAATTTTTCTGAGCAGCGCCGGGGCTCTTTTTAAAGGCCGCTTGTGCGGCCGGGTCTTTTTGCGGATGGCGCGGACGCGTCTTCTGTCGCGAGAAGCCGAGACGCTTCAGCAGCCGTCCGAGCGACCAGGGATGCATCCGCTTGCCGAAGCGCCGCTCGCAGATATCGGCCAGGTCCTCGAGCGTGTAGGCCGAAAGTCCGCTGGCCTCCGGGGCCGGCCCATCGAGCACGAGACGCATCAGCTCGGCTTGCTCGTCCGCGTCGAACCTCGGCGGGCGTCCGCCGTTCCAGCGATCGGCGAGACCGTCGATCCCGTGCTCATTGTAGCGCAGCACCCAATCGCGCAGGGTCTGGCGATCCATGCCCGCCGAGCGGGCCGCCTCCGCACGGCCCATGCCGTCGAGCGCGTTGGCGATCGCCAGAATGCGCCGCGCCACGCGGACGTCGCTCTCGGCCTTGGCGAGCTTGCGAAGAACGACCGGTGTGCGGTCCTTGCGTATCTCCAGCGCAGCCATGATGCCCTCCGTCGAATCAGCGACCAGAGGGAACCATGGAGGGTGGCCTCTCGTGAA
>JBFMHN010000023.1 GCA_040752895.1 Pseudomonadota bacterium | reverse complement strand
TGTTGTCGGCGACGGATTTCCGCAGAAATCTGGCGGTGAAGCTTCGCGAGAGCAACCGGTGCAGTGGAGGGAATGCGCCCGCTCGGTGACGCGGGCCGAGCGGGCGCAGGGTTCAGGAAGTGAGTCCGAGAGCGCGCAGAGCAGCGCCGATGGGGAGGGTGGTGCCGCTGCGTTGCGAAGCGGCGCTGTGCGGCTTACCCGGTAGCGGCAGGAGTTGCCAGACACCATCGGGGTCACCAGGGCGCCAGGGCCGGTGAGCGACGAGGCCAAGCTCGAGGAGTCGAGAGAGGGCCCCATCGAGGTCTTCGCGGCGCATCGCGAGACAGCGGGCCATGCGGGCGCGACTGAAGAAGGAGGCGCCGTGACGGTCAGCGGCCAGCGCGAGGAGCAGCAGGACGGCGCTGCCGTGGGGTTGGAGGGTGGCGAGCCAGTCCTGGTGGAGGAGTTGATCTTCGAGCCAGCCGAACGATCCGGCGGGTTGCCGGAGGAGGTCGGGACGTGGCGGGCGCGGTTTGGGGCGTGTCATTGCACTTGCTCCTTGCTCTTGATCCGTTTGGCCTTGCGCCGTGCCGCGCGTTCTTGGCGGCGCTGCTCGCTGCGTTCCTTGGCCTCCTTGAGACGGTAGGACTCGCCATCGATCGTGACGACTTCGGCCTTGTGGACCAGGCGATCGATGAGAGCGACGACCGAGCTAGCGTTGGGGAAGACTTCGTGCCATTCGGAGAATATTCGGTTGGTGGTGATGATGGTGGAACGCTGCTGATGGCGCCGACTCACGATGTCGAACAAGAGATCGGCGTGGCGGGTGTTGTAGGAAAGGTAACCGACCTCGTCGATGACGAGCAGCGTGGGCCGGCTGAAGCAGCGCAGCCGGCGGGCGAGGGCCGAGGGGCTGTCCTGGGCGGCGAGCTCATTCAACAGTTCAGAGGCCGTGATGAAGCGGACGGTATGACCTTTGAGCACGGCCTGGTAGGCGAGGTTTTGGGCAATGAGTGTCTTGCCCACGCCGTTGGGCCCCGCCAGGACCACGTTGCCGTTCTCGGCGATGAAGTCGAGGCAGAAGAGATCCTCGATCAAGTCGCGATCGATCTTCTTGGGCCAGTTCCAGTCGAAGTCGGCCAGCGGCTTGAAGCGTCCGATCTTGG
>JBFMHN010000022.1 GCA_040752895.1 Pseudomonadota bacterium | reverse complement strand
TGACCTGCCCCCCGATTTCAGTGCCGGCATGAAGTTAGTAAAGTCCGCTTTCGAAGGGAGAAGCGGGCATGAAGAAGCGATTTACGGACGAGCAGATCATTGGGTTCCTCAAGCAAGCCGAGGGCGGTATTGCGATCAAGGATCTGTGCAGGAAGCATGGCTTTAGCGACGCGGCGTTCTATACGTGGCGCAAGAAGTTCGGCGGCATGGAGGTTGCCGACGCCAAACGGCTGAAGGCGTTGGAAGCGGAGAACAGCAAGCTCAAGAAACTCCTGGCCGAATCCCTGCTGGACAACGACGCGCTCAAGGTCGCCCTGGGCCGAAAGCCCTGACCCCGCAGGCGAAGCGCGAGGCAGTGACGGCGATGCAAGAGAAGACCGGGATCTCTCAGCGTCGTGCCTGCCGGCTTGTGGGGATATCGCGCACGGTGCTGGCCTACGCACCGACGGCCAATCCGGCCAACGAAGCGATCCAGGCGAGGATGATCGAACTGGCAGCCGAGCGGCGCCGCTTCGGCTATCGGCGCATTCATGTTCTGCTGCGTCGGGAAGGGCACCAAGCCAACCACAAGCGCGTGTTTCGGCTTTATCAGGACGCCAAGCTGGCGGTCCCCAAGCGCAAGCGGCGGCGTGGCATTGCCGTGGAACGCCATCCCTTGACGCTGCCGGAGACCCCGAACCAGGTCTGGTCGATGGATTTCGTGATGGACGCTCTGTCGAATGGCCGTCGGCTGAAATGCCTGAACATCGTTGACGACTGCACCAAGGAGGCCGTAGATATCGTGGTCGATCACAGCATCACCGGCGACTACGTCGTGCGGGTTCTGGAGCAGGCGGCGATCTTCCGTGGTCTGCCGACAGCGATCCGCACCGACCAGGGGCCGGAATTCACCGGCAAGGCACTTGACCAATGGGCGTATCGCAACGGCGTCGAGCTCAAGCTGATTCAGCCGGGCAAACCGATGCAGAACGGCTACGTCGAGTCGTTCAACGGCAAGTTCCGCGACGAATGCCTGAACGAGCATTGGTTCACCAGCCTGGCCGAGGCGCGGGTGCGCATCGGCATCTGGCGACGGGAGTACAACGAGTGGCGGCCGCACAGTTCGCTCGACGATTTGACCCCGGCGGAGTTCGCGGCGCGCTGTCGGGCAAGCTTGCCCGACAGCGCATCGGAGACGGAAATCGGATAGATTCACAACTCGGACTTTGCTAACCACGACTTGGCACTAAAGACGGGGGCAGGTCA
>JBFMHN010000021.1 GCA_040752895.1 Pseudomonadota bacterium | reverse complement strand
CGGCGCCCTTGCCGGGGCGGAACCCGCACCCGTGCCCGTCGTGCCAGCCGCGCCGAAAAAGGCGGAAGAAAAGCCGGCGGCGCGGGAAGCGCCGAAGCCACAAACCCCCACCGAAGCCAAACCGGCCAAGCCCACGCGGGAAGACGCCTATACAGGCGAGACCGCAAACCAAACCTTGCGCGAAGCGCTTCGGGACGCCATGGCGGAGGAGATGCGTCACGATCCGACCGTCTTCCTGATGGGCGAAGAGGTCGCCGAATACCAGGGCGCCTACAAGGTGAGCCAGGGCTTGCTCGAAGAATTCGGGGCGCGCCGCGTTATCGACACGCCGATCACCGAGATGGGCTTCGCCGGCCTTGGGGTGGGCGCCGCCTTCGCCGGTCTACGGCCGATCATCGAGTTCATGACGTTCAATTTTGCCATGCAGGCAATCGATCACCTCGTCAATTCGGCGGCGAAGACGCTTTACATGTCCGGCGGCAAAGTAACGGTTCCCATCGTCTTTCGCGGGCCGAACGGGGCCGCCGCCCGCGTCGCTGCCCAGCATTCCCAGTGCTACGCAAGCTGGTATGCGCATGTGCCGGGCTTGAAAGTGATCGCACCTTACTCCGGCGCCGATGCGAAGGGGCTTTTGAAGGCGGCGATCCGGGACCCGAACCCGGTCGTCTTTCTGGAAAATGAAATGCTTTACGGGCAGCGCTTCGACGTGCCGCAGGACCCGGATTTTCTGGTGCCGATCGGCAAGGCGAAGGTCGTGCGCGAAGGAAGCGACGTGACGATCACCGCCTTTTCCCGGATGATGGTGCAGGCGCTGGCCGCCGCCGAACAACTGCACGGGGAAGGGATCGAGGCGGAAGTGATCGATCTGCGCACACTCCGTCCTCTCGATTTTACGACGGTCGCTCAATCCGTAAAAAAAACGAACCGGCTGGTCAGCGTCGAGGAAGGCTGGCCCTATGCCGGCATCGGCGCCGAGCTTGCTGCGCGCGCCATGGAGGAACTTTTCGATTACCTAGACGCGCCGCTTCTCCGCGTAACGGGGGCGGACGCGCCGATGCCCTATGCCGCCAATCTGGAGACGCTCGCCCTGCCCGATGCCGGCCGCATCGTCGCGGCGGCAAAGACCGTCTGTTACCAAGGCTGACGCCATGCCGAAGCAAGTTTTGATGCCCGCGCTGAGCCCGACGATGGAGGAGGGGAAGCTTGCGCGCTGGGTAAAGCGGGAAGGGGAGAAAATCGCCGCGGGCGACGTGCTGGCGGAGATCGAGAC
>JBFMHN010000020.1 GCA_040752895.1 Pseudomonadota bacterium | reverse complement strand
GGCGTCACGGCGGTCTGCATCCCGAATTCCCAAGGCCTCGGCTGGTCCGCCATCGCATCCATCGAGACGCCAAAGCCAAGAAGCGCAAACGCTGTAAAGCCAAGAAGTCGCCAACCGCAAGGCATGGAATTCGACTCTTCCCAACCAGTGAGACTCGAGGGGAAGAAGCCATCCCCCATGAGAAAACCCTAGCCAGGGCCGAATGCCATTTCCTTGATTTAGATCAAATTCCGGCAAATCCGCGTAAAGGCGAGGATGCGGATGGTCAATGGCGGTATGCCCAAGGCCCCGGTGAGCCGTGGTCTGAGCTTGGCATTTCACCAAATGACCGACGGGGCGGAATAGTCTGATCCCGATTAGCCGCGGATCAATAGGGACGCTGGCTGGGCGGCCTTCTTGGGATGTCGCAACAAAACACGTTCAATATATGGCCCGTACTATTTTCAAAAACGATACGCCAGCCCGACCCCTATGATCCAGGGATCGATATCAACGTCGGCCGTAACCGCACCGCCGTTGATCGACACGTCCGTGTTCAGGAATATCTTCTTTACATCAAAGTTAAGGGCCCAGTGTTCATTGAAACCGAATGGTTCGAGACTTATATCGACTCCCGCCTGTAAGGCGGCGCCAAACGCGTTGTCGTAGTCGATCGAGTTAATAGAGGCGCCGGCATCCTCATCCAGGAAGAACGTGTAATTCACACCGGCCCCAATATAAGGCCGATAGTTTTGCTCTGGAAAAAAGTGATATTGCAACGTCAGCGTTGGCGGCAGCAGCAGCACGTCGCCCAGATCCAGGCTGCCGAGCGCGGTGTTCTCGCCCCGCACGTTATGGGGGGTCACCGCCGCAATCAGTTCCGCCGCCCAGTGTTCGGTGAAGAAGTAGGTGATATCGAATTCCGGCACAACGGCGTTGCCGAGCGTCGCCTCACCGCCGATGGCGGTGATGGTCGAATCCTCGTCTGGCACGACGACGAGGTTGCGAACCCTTACCATCCATGGACTTTTCTCTGCCGCGCGTGCAGCCGATAAATCGAACAGTTGCACCGCAATCGCCAAAGTAAACACAAGAATTCCGCTTATAACACGCATCTTGCCTCCGTTTTCCTCATTCCCGATTGTATGGTTGCGAAACCAATCGTTGACATCTCTCTCAAGCGGAAAAGCCGAGGCTTGCGCGGAACGCCCGCGTGGCTTTCTTTGCTTCCTTGGCGCCGTCGGGGTTGTCGGGAAGGGCGGCGCAGAAGGCGTCCACCGCCTTCTCGGCCAGCGGCACCCATTTGTCGAACC
>JBFMHN010000019.1 GCA_040752895.1 Pseudomonadota bacterium | reverse complement strand
TGAACCGCCCCGGGTTCTCCGGAGGCTGTTTGGTTTGAGTCAGGCGGCGAGTTTTGCAGTCTCCCTTCGGGCTGCATAGTAGGCGGCTTCTGCTTCCGCCGGCGGGATGTTGCCGATCGGTTCGAGAAGCCGCCGGTTGTTGAACCAGTCGACCCATTCGAGCGTCGCCAGCTCGACGGCCTCGAACGATCTCCACGGACCTTTGCGCCAGATGACCTCGGCTTTGTAGAGGCCGTTGATGGTCTCGGCGAGGGCGTTGTCGTAGCTGTCGCCGACGCTGCCGACTGACGGCACGAGGCCGGCCTCGGCCAGTCGCTCGGTGTATTTGATCGAGACGTATTGCACGCCACGATCGGAGTGATGCACAAGACCGCCGCCGACCGGACGGCGATCGTGCAGCGCTTGCTCCAGCGCGTCGAGCACGAAGCCCGCGTGCGCCGTTCGTGACGCCCGCCAGCCGACGATCTTGCGCGCGAAGGCATCTATGACGAACGCCACGTAGACGAAGCCGGTCCACGTCGAGACGTACGTGAAGTCCGACACCCAGAGCACGTTCGGCCGCTCGGCGCGGAACCGCCGGTTGACGTGATCGAGCGGGCACGGGGCTGCCTTGTCGGGTAGGGTGGTGCGCACCCGCTTGCCGCGAATGACGCCTTCCAAGCCCATTTTCTTCATCAATCTCTCCACCGTGCAGCGTGCCACTTCGAAGCCCTCGCGCTTCAACTGGTGCCACACCTTGCGCACGCCGTAGACTTGGTAGTTCTCGTCGAACACGCGTTGGATCTCGCGGCTGAGCTCGGCGTCGCGCTGCACACGCGGCGGCGCCGTCTCCGGATGTTCCCGGCGACGGAGGTGCTCGTAGTAGGTCGCCGGGGCGATCGGCAATTGCTCGCAGATCGGCTCGACCCCGTACGCTGACCGGTACTCGTCGATGAACTTCGTCATGTCTTCGACCGGCGGTCGAGCTCCGCCTGCGCAAAATACGCGCTCGCCTTGCGCAGGATCTCGTTGGCCTGGCGCAACTCCTTGACCTCGCGCTCGAGCTGCTTCAGTCGCTCGCGCTCGTCGCTCGCCAAGCCTGGACGTTTGCCGGCGTCACGCTCAGCCTGCTTGACCCAGTTGGACAGCGTCTGCGCCGTGCAGCCGATCTTGGCCGCGATCGAGGCAATCGCCGCCCACTGCGACGGGTAGTCGCCCGCGTGGTCGAGCACCATCCGGACGGCGCGCTCACGCACCTCGGCTGAGAACTTCGGGGATTTGGTATGGTTCGTCATGGCTCCAGTCTCTCAAGAGTTGGAGCCTCCGGCAATCTCGGGGCGGTTCA
>JBFMHN010000018.1 GCA_040752895.1 Pseudomonadota bacterium | reverse complement strand
GTCACGTTCACCGACGGTGTCGCCGCTACCAGCGACACCGAAAATCGCGCCGCCTGACCAGTGCGCGTCACCCAAATTCAGTCATAGCTCAGAGCGGTCGGTCGGCGGGTCTCCAAGCAGGGGAATCGCGTTTGGCTCTGAGGGCGTGAGCCACCGCCCTTTCGGCGGAAGGCGGGATGGACTCTGAGGGGGGCTTGATCGCTCGGAGCCCGCTGCCGCCATGGATATCTTCCTCACTGCCTTTGATGACATCCCCGATCCCCGCGCCGACAACGCGCGCCACGACCTTGGCGAGTTGCTGGTCATCGCCTTTGTCTCTGTGCTCTGCGGCGCAACGTCCTGCGCCGAGATGGCGGCCTTTGGTCGCGCAAAGGAAAGTGTTTTCAGAAGCTTCCTGAAGCTGAAGCATGCCGTCCCGTCGCACGACACGTTCTCAGCGGTATTCCGGATCGTCGATCCCAAGGCCCTCGATGCTGCGTTCGGGCGGGTGCTAGCCGATGTGGCCGCCCTTCTGCGCGAGGGCGATGTCGTCGCCATCGACGGCAAGGCGCTGCGGGGCGCGCGCGACAGGCACGAGAGCGCACAAACGCGGATGATGGTGTCGGCCTACGCCTCCCGCCTGCACCTGACGCTGGCCAGCGTGCCTGCCGACCGGGGCGCGGAACTGAACGCCGCCCTTGAGGTCCTCGGGCTGATCGCGCTGAAGGGCAAGGTCGTGACGGCCGACGCACTGCACTGCAATCGTCGCACGGTTGCAGCGATCAACGCCAAGGGCGGCGACTGGTGCCTGGCGCTGAAGGCCAACCAGGACTCGCTGCTGTCCGATGCCCGCGCCTGCTTCGGGACGCTGCGAGCCGGTCATCCCGTGGCCCGGAGCGAGGAGACCGGCCATGGCCGCAAGGAGGTCCGCACCGCTACGGTCGTCTCCGCCGAGGGATTGGCAGAGCACCACGACTTCCCCGAGCTGAAAGGCTTCGGTCGGATCGAGGCGACCCGCGAGACCTGTGGCATCGTCACCTCCGAAACCCGCTTCTTCGCGCTGTCCTGGATGCCGGCCCCAGAGGTCCTCCTGGCCGCCGTCCGGGCCCACTGGGCCATCGAGAACGCCCTCCACTGGCAGCTTGACGTCTCGTTCCGCGAGGATGCCGCGCGCAACCGCAAGGATAACGGCCCCGCCAACCTCGCCATCCTGCGACGCCGCGCTCTCGATGTCCTCCGCAGGGATACATCGAAGGGCTCCCTCTCCATCAAGCTCAAGCGCGCAGGCTGGGACAACACGTTCCTTCGCAGCATCCTCAATGGCTTAGCCGCCGCGTGAGCCAAATGCGATTGCCCTGGTTGGAGATGGAGGAGTGGACTGAGGCGAACTTCTGAAGACTGTGCAGGCGCCGGAACCGGAGCATCGCCCTCTCTCGCCTTCGGAACGGCTGATGGGAGTTCTCCACCCGGTTGTTCTCCCA
>JBFMHN010000017.1 GCA_040752895.1 Pseudomonadota bacterium | reverse complement strand
CATCGCCGTCCGGTTAACCGACGATAGCTTTTCATGATTTCCTATACTCTAGCGCTCCTCCGCCGAGGACCTCGCCGAGGGTCGGGGGCACAGGATGGTTGTGCCAATGCCCCAAGCCGCTGTTGCAACGATGTCTGGCATTCCCGTGGGCCGCGAGAAAGCGGCGCCCGCGAACTTGCGCGTCGACCTGCTTGGCATGGTCGAGTTGCTGCTGTCTCACCTGACCCCAACACTCTGCGAAACCGTTTTCAAGCGTCACCGCGGGACGGAGCGCGAGCGCAAGTGGACGTTTTACGCCCTGTGCCTGTTCTGGGCAGCGGTCATCGTGCGCCGCCCCCCGTCGCTGCGCCATGGGATCGACCAGACGCGCAAGGGTCGCGGCCGCGACAAGCTGTGGCCCCGGGTGCTGGCTCGCGCGGAGGCATTCTTCGAGAAGGCAGAGGGCCAGCGACCGGGGCTGTTCATGCATCTCTACCGTGCTTTCGTCCAGAGCATCCTCCCCAAAGCCCCCGAGGCGTATGCTTCCTGGATGAGCGGGTTGCGTCAGCATTTCCCGGAAATCCATATCGTGGACGGCTCGCGACTGGATGCGGTCTGCCATGGGCTCAAGATCCTGCGCGACGTGCGGGCTCCTATACTGCCCGGCTGCGTGACGGCCTTCTACGATCTCTACCGCGGCTTCTGCCGGGAACTCCTGTTCTTTCCCAACGCTGCCCAAGCGGAGCTCACCCGCGGCCAGAAAGCCTTGGGGTGGATCGCTCCCGGCGCGCTGATCGTAGGGGATCGGCTCTATTCGTCGCTCCAGTATTTCCGCGTGTTGGCCGACGCCAAGCTGTTCGGGCTCTTTCGCAAGAACGGTCGGCTCAGGATCAAGCGGCTGGAAGTCCTGTCTCGCCAGCAGGGCAGTCGCACGCTCTTGGAGGACTTGTTGGTGGAGGTGGGCTGCGGCGTCGGGGAGCCCAAGAGGAAGCTGCGACTCATCCAGTTTCGCGGCCAGGGCCGCAGTCTGGACTTGTTGACGAGCGTTCTCGACCCCAAGATGTTGTCGGCCGAAGACGCGGTCAAGCTCTACGGCCTGCGCTGGTCGGTCGAGCGGCTGTTCCTGGACCTGAAGGAAACCCTCGAGCTGGGCGGTCTCTACGCGATGCATCCCAACATCGTCGCCCAGCAAGTCTACGCCGCGGCGTTGGTGCACGCGGCATTCCGTGTGGCGCAGGCCAAGATCGCGGAAAAAGCGGGAGTCTTGCCGGAGCAGCTTTCGCCCGCCAAGCTCTTCCCGAAGCTGGCTCAGGCCGCCAACGACTACTGCGTGTCCCAAATACGGGACGACCAGATTCGGCGGATGAACCCCGGCGTCGAGATCAAGTTCCCGAGTTTGCGCACGTTGCCGTCCGCGTATACCCGGCTGGGGGCGATCCTGCTGGAGCGGCGCAGTCCGCATCGCCGCCGAAGACGGTTCTGCCCGTCGCGCCGACGCTGGAAGTCCTTCGCTCATGTCACCGGGGGACCCACGCTTTTGCAATCAGCCTCCGTCGATTAACCGGACGGCGATG
>JBFMHN010000016.1 GCA_040752895.1 Pseudomonadota bacterium | reverse complement strand
TGGTAATATGAAAAAGGTGGCTTCCTTCCGAGAGGTCAGAATCGCGCCCGAAGCGCACGACCTTTTAGGGCTTCGGATGTCTTACGATATCCGTGCCAGTTAAAAACTCGGAAGGAGGCCACGTGACACACTATATCGGAATGGACGCTCATACGTCAATATGCGTATTCTCGGTGGCGGACGACAGCGGGGCGGAGGTTTCGCGGTTCAAGGCGCCCACCAACGGCGCGGCGCTGGTGGATTACATCCGCTCCATCCCCGCCCCCCGGCAGCTGGTCATCGAGGAATGCGAACTGAGCGCCTGGCTCTTTGAAGTGCTCAACGGCGAAGTGGACAAGCTGATAGTCTGCAACCCGGCGGGGAACACGCAGTACAAGCGGGCCAAGACCGACAAGCTCGACGCCAGGAACCTCGCGCTTCTGCTGCGCGGCGGATATCTGAGCCCCGTCTACCACGACGGGTCCAGGACCGAGCGGCTGCGGGGGCTCATGAGCGGCTACCAGGACGTGGTGGACACCGGCGTTTCGCTGAAGAACCGCTACAAGTCGCTGTTCCGCAGATCCGGGCTGCCGGCCAGGGGCGACGGGCTCTACGCCGACGAATCCCTGCTCGAAGGCCTGTCGCGGCCGGACCAGCGGTTTATCGGACACGGGCTTTACAGGCTGATAGAGGCGACGGAGGCCGAACGGGTGAAGTACTGCGCCGCCATAAAGGAACTGGGCCGGCGGTTCCGGGAGATAAAGCTGCTCAAGGGCATCCCCGGCATAGGCGAGATCCAGGCGGCGAAGATACTGGCGCAGGTGATAACGGCGGAGCGGTTCAGCGACAAGCACCGGTTCTGGAGCTATTGCGGTCTGGTGCGCTATAAGCAGGAGAGCGCGGGGAAAACGCGCGGCAGTAAGCGCGCGCGGGGGAACCGGGTGCTGAAATGCGTCTTCAAGATGGCGGCGAAAAGCGTTCTTTCAGGCGGGAACGAACTGAGGGAATACTACGACGGCCTGCGGGCGAAGGGGACCGGCGACAAGGCGGCGCGCAACGCGGTGAGCCGGAAGATCGCGGCGATAGCGTTGAGCGTACTTAAGCACAAAAGTCCCTACGACAGTTCCCGTATTTTGAACCGGGAGAAAGAGGCGGCGGTTTAGCCGCAAGGTCCGCTATGCGGGAGGCTTGACCGTCAGACTATGGCCGCAGAGGCCCAGATGATTGGTTGTCGGCCTTCCCCGTACGGACCGCGATTTAAGGCGGAGCGAAAAGAGATTCCGGGCGGGAGCGCCGCGCGAACGGCGGGCGCAGGCCGGGTCCCGGCGGCAGAGCCGCACAGGTTTCCGTGATGTGGGAAGCATGACCCTCAGACTATGGCCCCGGAGGCCCAAATGAATGGTTGTCGGCTTCCCCGTTTAAATCAGAAATTACGCTGCTCCATGAGAGCCAGATAGATGTGTGAAAACGAAGTTCCGGCAGGCGGGTAATAGAACGGAAACGAAAAGATGCGGTATGGTCGCTGGGAAGGGTCCGGGCGCGGAGTCTGGCCTGGAAGGAAGCAAGTCGGAGACGGCATGGAAATGCCGTCAGGGGTAGTGCGGTCCCTTGACTTCCTTTTTCATAGATGTCTGAGGCC
>JBFMHN010000015.1 GCA_040752895.1 Pseudomonadota bacterium | reverse complement strand
CGGCGGATCGGGGAAGTTCCCGCTCCGCCCCTTGCGTTCGAAGCGGCGCTTTAGCTACCCTCTCCCTATGTCCGGGGAGCGCCGGGTCCTGCTCAAGTACCGAGGCCGCGAGTTGTCCGAAGAGGACGTCGCGTCGATCCGCGCGCTGATCGCGCGCCATCCCGAAGCGAGCCGCTGCCGACTGTCGCAACTGCTGTGCGAGGCCTGGGACTGGAAGCAGGCCAACGGAGCCCCCTGCGACGTGCTGGCCCGCGGTCTGATGCTGGCGCTGGAGCGCGCGGGCCACCTCGTCCTGCCGCCGCGGCGCAAGATCGTGCCAAACAACATCGTGCGGCGTCGGGCGCCCGAGCCCATGCTACTCGACGCCTCGCCGGTCGAGGGCGGTCTGGCCGGCCTTCAGCCGCTCGAGTTCCGCCTGGTGCGGCGCACGCCCTACGAGGCGATCTTCGACAGCCTGATCCAGCACCACCATTACCTGGGCTACGTGCGGCCGGTGGGGGCGCACTTGAAGTACCTGGTGTTCGGCCCCGGGGAGCGTCCGTTGGCGGCCGTGGCCTTCTCGTCGGCGCCGCGGCACCTCGGCCCGCGGGACCGCTTCATCGGCTGGACGCCCCCGCAACGCCGCGCGAACGTGCGCCTCGTGGCCTACAACCCGCGCTTCCTGGTCCTGCCCTGGGTGCGCGTGCCGCATCTGGCCTCGCACGTGCTGGGGCGCGTGCTTCGCCGGCTTTCGGCGGACTGGGAGAAGGTCTACGGGCATCCGGTGCATCTGGTCGAGACCTTCGTCGATCCGACGCGCTACAAGGGGACCTGCTACTACGCGGCGAACTGGGTCTTCCTGGGCCGCACGACGGGGCGAGGCAAGGACGACCAGACGGGCAAACCCAACCGGTCGATCAAGGACGTGCTGGGCTATCCGCTCGACAAGAATTTCCGGGAGCTTCTGCGGGCGGCTGCGTGAAGCAAACCATGGAGCGGCTCGATCTGTCCCAGGATGAGATCGAAGCGGCGCTGACGGCTGCGAAGCCCCGCTTGCCGTCGGAGGTCTACGCGACGATCGAGACAGTCGTGCGCGCCTACTTCACGGTGGTCAGGCTGCTGGCGGAAAAGAAGGCAAGCCTTGCGCGGCTGAGGCGGATGATCTTCGGTCCTTCGAGCGAAAAGAGCCGCGTGGCGCTCGCCGGGCAGGAGGGCCGGCCGAAGAAGACGGACGCTTCGCCGTCGCGCGAGGCGAAGCCGGGGCACGGCCGCAACGGGGCCGCCGCCTACGTGAACGCGAAAACCGTGCGCGTGCCCCATGCACGGCTCGCGCACGGCGACCGCTGCCCGGGTTGCCGCCGGGGCAACGTCTACGAGCAGAAGGATCGTCCCGGGATTCTGGTGCGGGTGACGGGACAGACGCCGCTGAACGCGACGATTTTCGAGTGCGAGAAGCTGCGCTGCGGCGCGTGCGGTAAGGTCTTCCCGGCCCGTCCGCCGGAAGGGGTGGGGCGGCGCAAATACGATGAGCGCGCCGCGGCGATGATCGCGCTGTTCCGGTACGGCGGGGGCTTTCCGTTCAACCGCCTCACGAAGCTGCAGGGCTGCGTGGGGATTCCGCTGCCCGCCTCGACGCAGTGGGACATCGTACTCGACGCGGCGCCGAGCTGCGCGCCGGTCTTTGAGGAACTCAAGCGGCTGGCG
>JBFMHN010000014.1 GCA_040752895.1 Pseudomonadota bacterium | reverse complement strand
GGCGTGGGTGGTCATTGATTTAGTCCTCCAAGATACCCGAAATCTTTCACTCTCTGTTTCCCAAACATAAAATCTGCCTATTCCCTGAGGCCGCCGCCGGCGCCGGCAACCGCGTTGGCGTGCTGCGCCTTCGCCGCCCGCCCCCCATCTCCGCGATCGCTGACCGCGCGGAAGAAGGTATAGGAAAGGGTAATCGTCTCGATATCGTCAAGGTTGGGGTCCTGCAAAATGTCCGGATCGATAAAGAAGCTGACCGCCATGTCGGCGCTTTCGCCGGGGTTAAGCCGCTGCTCGTTGAAGCAAAAACACTGGACCTTGTTGAAATAGAGACCCGCTTTCATCGGCGTCACGTTATAGACGGCGGTGCCGACGATCGCCTCGTTCGAGCGGTTCGTCGCCTGGTAGAAGGCAAGCTTGTCCTCGCCGACCCGAACCCGCACCGCGTGCTGCATGGGCTGAAAGGCCCACGGAAGCCCCGGGTCCACGTCGGAATTGAAGCGAACGGTGATGACGCGCCCGCCCGCGGCGCCGGGGGCTGTCGCCGCCTGCTGGGTGGTGCCGCCGAAGCCGGTCACCTGGCAAAACAAGCGGTAGAGCGGCACGGAAGCGTAGCTCAAGCCCACCATGCCGACGACGAGGAAAGCAAGACTTGCAAGTACGACCCGGTTGCGGCGGCTATTCTTCATCCCTGCCCCCCCAGACGAACCAGCGAAACGACGTAGATGAGGGCAACGAAGCCGAGCAGAGCCGCAAGCAGAACCAAGTTCTTGGTCCTAAGGTTCTTCTTCCGCTGCTCGTCATCCGAAACCATCGCCATGTCCATCCCAGACCACCAGGCATCCTAGACCGCCAGGCTCAAACCCCGATCCACCAAGAGCGCTGTAAATAAAAGAAAAAGATAAAGAATCGAGAAAGCAAACATGTGCCGGGCGGATTGGTGTGTCGCATCGAACCATACGCGCAGGGCGGAAATCAGAAAAACAACACCGAGCAGGGCCGCGACGGTGCCGTAAAAGAGCCCCGAAAGGCCGATGAAGGAGGGCACCAGCGTCAGCGGCACGAGGAGGATGGTGTAAAGCAGAATCTGCTTCTTCGTTTCGCGCGGGCCCGACACCACCGGCAGCATCGGCACGCCGGCTTTTTTATAGTCGTCGCTGCGGTAAAGAGAAAGCGCCCAGAAATGCGGCGGCGTCCACAGGAAGATGATCGCGAAAAGCACGAGGGAACTCAGGCTTACCTCCCCCGTCACCGCCGCCCAGCCGATCATCGGCGGGAAGGCGCCCGCCGCGCCCCCGATGACGATATTCTGGGGCGTACGTCGCTTCAACCACATGGTGTAGACAAAGACGTAGAAAGCGATGGTCAGCGCGAGCAGGCCGCCGGCCACCCAGTTGAGCGCGAGCCCCAGCATGGCAACCGAGCCCATCGCCAGCACGACACCGAAGCCGGCCGCTTCGCCCGGAACGACCCGGCCGGCCGGCAAGGGCCGTGCACGCGTCCGTTGCATCACGGCGTCGATATCGCGGTCGTACCACATGTTGATGGCACCGGCGGCACCGGCGCCGACCGCGATGCAGAGAAGCGCCACCCCCGCCAGCACCGGATGCAACGTGCCGGGCGCCAGCACGAGGCCGACAAGCCCGGTAAAGACGACCAGCGACATGACCCTGGGCTTGAGGAGAAGGAAAAAGTCCTGAACGCGGGAGCCGCCCTCAAAGGCGGCCCCCTGTTCCATCGTTGCTGAACGCATCACACCTTCCGACAACTTGACCCCCCAAGCGCCTACCGGCGGCGCTTCCTCCAGCTAACGGATCCGCGGCAATTCCTCATAGGAGTGCCACGGCGGCGGGGAGCTGACCGTCCATTCCAGCGTCGTCGCGCTTGGCCCCCACGGATT
>JBFMHN010000013.1 GCA_040752895.1 Pseudomonadota bacterium | reverse complement strand
TCCTCCTGATGCGCCAAAAATAGTTTGGCTGCCATTTGAAGGTTATATTTGCACGCGGCGGCGTCTTTGTTCCAGCCGTTGCGGTTCGTGGCGCAGGCGCTGCGCCTGATTTCTCTTCGCAATCCGAATTATTTTTCCCCGACCGTATTGACAAAACACATCTTAACACGTATCATTCACATGTTTGTAAGCGTCATAATTATACCAAAGTTAACAGGAGGGAGTATGCGCGAAGACCTGAAACCATTTTTCCTCGACCCGAAGACTCCGAAACAGCGGCAGTACGAGGCTCTGCGGGCATACGTGCTCGACGGGACGCCCGCAAGGGATGCCGCCGCCGCTTTCGGTTTTTCCGAGAAAACGCTTTTCGCCATGGCGCACGATTTGAGGACGGGCGGGCTGGTGTTGTTCCCGCAGGCGGCAGCCGGACCGAAGCAGCGCCGGGTTCCGCCCCACTTGCGCGAGACGATCCGTTCGCTGCGCAGAGAGGGGCTTTCGGTCGCCGATATTCACGCCCGCCTGCTGGTCGAGGGCGCGGCGCCAAGCCTGAGCACGGTGGAGCGCGTGCTGCGCGACGCGGGCTTCGGCAGACTGCCGCGCCGAACGGAGGCGGCGCGGGGGTTAAGCGCGAAAAACACGCTGTTGCCGCAGCCGGCGGCAAATCTGGATTTCGACGCGCTCAAACCCTTCGCCGCCGAATGCCAGGTGGCCGGCGTCTTTTTTTTCATCCCGTACCTGCTCGAATCGGGGCTGATCGAGACCTTCCGGAAACTGCCGCTTCCGCAGTCAAAACAGATCGGAGCGACCCAGGCGATGCTCAGCCTGCTGGCGCTCAAGCTCATCGGCGGCGAGAGGTTGTGCCACGTGCGCCAGTACGACCACGACGCGGGGCTGGGGCTTTTCGCGGGACTGAACGTCCCGCCCAAGCCCACCTACATGGGAACCTACTCCTGCCTCGCCTCCGCGCAATTGTGCCGCGACCTTCAGAAGGAGCTCGTCGCCGGGTTCGCCGCCCGCGAGCCGTCGTTTTTCAACGGCGCCACGATCAACCTGGACTTCCACTCCATCCCCCACTTCGGCGAGCGCTCCGCCATGGAGAAAGTCTGGTGCGGCTCGCGCAACAAGGCGCTCAAAGGCGCAAACACCTTCTTCGCCCAGGACGCCGAAACACGGTCGCTTCTCTACGCGAACGCCGACGTGCTGCGCAGAAACAGCTCGAGGGAGATCCTTCACTTCGTCGATTATCTCAGAGACATCAAGGGCGTGATCGACCAGACGCTGGTATTCGACTCGCGGCTGACCAACTACAAAATCCTGGGCGAACTCGACGTCCACGGCGTCAAATTCATCACACTTCGCCGGCGCGGCAAGAGCCTGGCGGCGCAGACCGACGCCATCCCCCCCTCGCAGTGGCGCAAAATCAAGCTTCCCATCCCCAAGCGAAAACACCACACCTTCATCGCGCATGAAAACGAGGCGCATCTCAAAGGCTGCCCCGCGCCCCTTCGCCAGATCATCATGAAAGACCACGGCCGCGCCGCCCCCACATACGTCGTCACCAACAACCGCGACGTCGCCCTTGCCGACATCCTCTCCATCTACGCCCGAAGGTGGCGCATCGAAAACAAACTGGCCGAACTGGCCGACTTCTTCAACCTCAACGCCCTTTCGTCCCCCATCATGGTGCGCATCCACTTCGATATCCTTCTTTCCGTCGCGGCCGACTTCCTGTACCACCGCTTCGCCGCCGACCTGCCACGCTTCGAAAACCACCTGGCGCCTGAAATCTTCCGCCGCTTCGTGGACGTGCCGGGACTCGTGCGCTACGATGGAGACGCATTCGAAGTCCGGGTGCGCAAACGCGCTCACACGCCCGTCCTTCTGGGAGTGAAAAAACTGAGGGCGCCGCTCACCCCGCCCTGGCTCGGCGGAAAACCCCTGCGGATCGTTTTCACACCATGACCGCCACAGCCAAACCACGCCAAAAACTAGACCTGATTATGACGGTGAAACCTTCCGCGAAAATCGGTG
>JBFMHN010000012.1 GCA_040752895.1 Pseudomonadota bacterium | reverse complement strand
AAGCCGAGGCTTGCGCGGAACGCCCGCGTGGCTTTCTTTGCTTCCTTGGCGCCGTCGGGGTTGTCGGGAAGGGCGGCGCAGAAGGCGTCCACCGCCTTCTCGGCCAGCGGCACCCATTTGTCGAACCAGCCCTGGATCACCTTCCGGTTGGCCGGGTTCTTGAGGGCAAGCTCGACCAGCGCCGTCGACCAGCGCCGCGAGCGTTCGGCGTCGCGGAGCGCCGCGTCGCCCAGGAAGTGGACGAGCATGTCGCCGTTACGGCGCGCCGAGGCCCCGAACTGGCGGAAGAACGCCTCGTCGAAGGCGGGCTTGGCGACAAGGTTGAGGGCGACGAAGCTTTCGCCCATGTCGTAGGCGATGAGCGCCTTCTCCAACAGTTCGCGGAAGCCCTGCCAGTGGGCATCCTCCTCCCAGTGTTTCCGCTCGTCCTTGCCGAAGCCGGCCTTCGGGTGCGCCTTCGCAAGCTCGGCCGTCCGGTAAGCGACCCGCGAAACCCAACGGAACTGGTCCCCCGTTTGGAACATGGCGCAGTTGGCGATCGTGCTGGAACAGGCGATCTGGGCGATATAGGCGGATCCCATCTGCAGCGCGTGCAGGGGATAACGCGCCGGCGCATAGGTCGCCGCCAGCACCTTCACCCAATCGGCCGAAAGATCGGCGTCGTGGCCGCTTTCGCTGAACTCGTCCAGGATGCCGTCGACGTAAGTCTCCTGGCCGTCCTGCATCCGGCAGTAGGTGCGGTAGATGATCTCGTCGGGGTCGCGGAAGGCTTCCCAATTGTCGTACTGCAGGGGCGAGCCGTCGCGGTAGCGCTTGTACCACGTCGCCATCGGGATCGTGGGCGAGATCTCGAACGGCTCCGTCGTCTGCCGTTCGCCCGGAAAATCGTTCCCGGGCGACAAGGAATCCATCAGCCAGTAGGCTTTCGTCGTCGTGATCTCGTATTCGCTGGGCCGTCGCCGCTCCTTCGCCAGGTGGCTGAAGGTTTTCAGCGGCTTCAGGACTTCGGACGCATCCTCGCTCATCGTTTTCCTCCCTCGGGCCTTCGGGAATTTTTCCCGAACGCCGCCTTAGAATTTTTTCTCGAAATAGAACCGGGCGTGTTCGGACGAAAGGTCAATGCGGCCGGCAAACGTGCTGAGAACAACCTCGAGTTCCTGCATGACAAAGGGGCGGCTGAGAATTTTCGCCATCGTCTTGCGGCGGATGATGCAGTCGTCGTCCGTCTGGACCCGGACGTAGGACTCGTGGTCCTCGACCTCGAACGTCTTGCCCGGGTTGTCTTCTTCAAGCGCCTCGATCGCGGCGTCGGCGATCTCGCCGGTCATCAGGACCGGGCCGACCTTGTTCTTCGTGCTAGCTGCGCTCATATCCCTCACTCCTGGCCGGTTGAACGACGGCGGACGCCTCAGGCGCCCGTCGCAAAGTTCGGCGAAACCCCTTCCACGTCGACGTACACGTCTTCGCCTTCAACTTTCACCTTGTATTCGGCAAGCCGGCACCCGCCGGGGTTGATCCCCTCGCCGGTCTTGCCGTCGAACGTCCACTCGTGCGCCTTGCAGGTGAGGACGCTGCCGTCGAACTTGCCGTCCCAAAGCGGTACCTGCTGATGGGGGCAGATGCCCTGATAGGCCTTGACCTCGCCGCCTTCCGGGTAGACGAGCAAGACCGGCACCTTGCCAATCGGCCGCATTTCCATCTCGCCTTCCCACAGTTCGTCGAGCGAACAGATTTTCGTGAACGCCATGTCGTGCCTTTTCTTCTTTTTTATTGTTCGTAATAGATTTCGACCGGCGTCATGGGCGGAAGCTTGGAGTCCTTTATCTTGAGGTCGCGGGGAAACGGCTCTTTTTCTCCCTGGACGCGAACGCGAAGCGGTTTCTTCTGAATGGGGACCCGTTTGCCGGCGGAATGCACCGCCGCGGCCGCGGCCACCTCATCCATCGTGTTTTCCGTGTCGACGGCGACGAGTTGCAGCAAAAAATCGCCCTGAAAATTGGAAACCAGCGGAAACAACGCCATGATTGAAATCCCCCCGTGAACGTCCTTACGCCAAACCTTACGCCAAACCTTACGCCAAAAGCCGGGCG
>JBFMHN010000011.1 GCA_040752895.1 Pseudomonadota bacterium | reverse complement strand
TGTCGCGCGCCATGGAAAACTGCCCCCTCGGCGTCACGAGGAAGTGCCCCCTCCTCGGGTCGCTGAGGAGAGAGCGCATGGACGAGGAACGAATCGCGGAAAGCCCGTCGTGGAGCGACGATCCACGGGGGCAGGCGATGAAGACGCCGGACGATGTGGCGGAGATGCTGCGGCTGAAGGCGTGCGGCTGGGGCAATAAGCGGATCGCGGCCGAGCTGGGCTGCAGCCACCATACTGTGAAGCACTACGTGGCGGCCGGCGGCGTCGTGCCGTTCAAGTCGCCGGCGCGGCCTAAGCTGCTCGACGGCCACGAGGATTGGCTGCGCGAGCGGTTCCTGCGCCATCGCGGCAACGCAGACGTGGTGCGCCAGGACTTGGCTGCCGAGAAGGGGCTTGTGGTGAGCCGCCGCACGCTGCAGCGGGCGGTTGAGCCGTACCGGCAGGCGCTGAAGGCCGAGGCGCTGGCGACGACGCGGTTCGAGACGCCGCCGGGGCGGCAGCTGCAGATCGACTTCGGCGAGCGCCTGGTCGAGATCGGCGGCATCAAGGTCAAGGCGTTCGTGTTCGTGGCGACGCTTGGGCATTCGCGGCGCTGTCACGTCCGCGCGTTCCGTCACGAGCAGCAGGCGAGCTGGTTCACCGGGCTGGAAAGCGCATTCCTCGTCTTCGGCGGCGTGCCGGCCGAGGTGCTGATGGACAACCCGCGCGCCCTCGTCGTGCACCATGATGCGGTGAGCCGGCAGGTCACGTTCAACGACAAGCTGATCGCCTTCGCCAGGCACTGGGGCTTTGTACCTCGCGCCTGTGCGCCGTACCGGGCGCGCACCAAGGGCAAGACCGAGAGCGGCGTCGGCTACGTAAAGAAGAATGCCATCGCCGGACACAGCTTCGAGAGCTGGGAGGCGTTCGAGGCACACCTCGCCAAGTGGGAGCGCGACGTCGCCAACGTGCGCATGCACGGCACCACCGGCGAGGCTCCGATCGCCCGGTTCGAGCGTGACGAGGCGCATCGCCTGAAGCCGCTCGGCAACCGGCCTTCGTTCGGCGCCCTTCGCGAGCTGACACGCGTTGTCGGCAACGACTGCGCGGTCGAGATCGACACCAACAGCTACTCGGTACCGTGGCGGTTGATCGGCGAGCGCGTCGCGGTGACGGTCGCGGCCGGCGAGGTGCGCATCCGGCATGGGCGCCGCGAGGTTGCCGTCCACGAAGTTGCCGACGGCCGCCGCCAGCGCGTCGTCGATCGTGCGCACCTCGACGGTGTCGCCGGCCGCGATGGCCCAGCTCGCCGACAATCGATTGGGGCGCCGCCGCCTTCCTCGGCGCCATCCTTGCTGCGTCCACTGGCCGAGTACGAGGCCGCCGTCGGAGGGCGCTTCTGATGCCGCGCGCAAAGAAGGTGCCCGACGTACCGACCGATCCGCTCGACGCCATGCTGGCGCGGCTCAAGCTCTCCGGCATCCGCGACCAGCTCGACAGCCTGCTCGACGAGGCGGCGCGATCCAACCTGTCGACGCGGGAGACGCTCACCCTGCTGTGCGAGCGCGAGATCGCGCGGAAGGATCATCGCCGCATCGAGATGGCGCTGAAGCTGGCGCACTTCCCGGCGGTGAAGGAGCTTGCCGGCTTCGACTTCGAGGCGCAGCCCTCGATCGATCCCAAGCAGATCCGGGATCTCGCCGCATCGCGCTGGATCGCCAACGGCGAGAACGTGCTGCTGCTCGGGCCGCCCGGCGTCGGCAAGACGCACATTGCCATCGCGCTCGGCCGCGAGGCGATCCTCGCCGGCTACTCGGTGCAGTTCACGACCGCGATGGCGCTGGTCGCCGGCCTCGCCAAGGCGCACGGCGAGAGGCGGCTCGATGAGAAGCTGCTCGGCCTCACGAAGGCCAAGCTGCTGATCGTCGACGAGCTCGGCTACCTGCCGCTGGAGCCCGATGCGGCGCACCTGTTCTTCCAGCTCGTCAGCCGCCGCTACGAGACGGGCGCGATGCTGATCACATCGAACCGCTCGGTCGCCGAGTGGGGCACGGTGTTCGCCGATCCGGTCGTGGCGACCGCCATCCTCGACCGGCTCTTGCACCACAGCCACGTGCTGACCATCCGCGGCGACAGCTACCGGCTCCGCGCCAAGCGCAAGAGCGGGTTGATCAAGGCGCCGCCCGCCGATGACGAGCCTCCGGTCGGCTCCGCCTCCCTGCGTCCTGTCATCGCCACACCCAACCATCAACCGAGACCATGAACACCGAGGGGTGGGGGCAGTTCTAGATGACGCAAAGGGGGCAGTTCCGGATGGCGTTTGACA
>JBFMHN010000010.1 GCA_040752895.1 Pseudomonadota bacterium | reverse complement strand
CCCCCCAAGCGCCTACCGGCGGCGCTTCCTCCAGCTAACGGATCCGCGGCAATTCCTCATAGGAGTGCCACGGCGGCGGGGAGCTGACCGTCCATTCCAGCGTCGTCGCGCTTGGCCCCCACGGATTCGCGGCGACTTGCTTGCCGGATGTAAAGGTGCGGTAGAGCACGTAAAGGAAGAGAACCGCCCCGGCCGCCGAGAGGTAGGACCCCAGCGAGGAGACCATGTTCCAGCCGGCGAAGGCATCCGGGTAATCCGGAATGCGCCGCGGCATGCCGGCAAGGCCCAGGAAGTGCTGCGGGAAGAAGGTCAGGTTGACGCCCACGAAAGTGATCCAGAAATGCAGCTTGCCAAGCGTTTCCGGGTATTGCCGGCCGCTCATCTTGCCAAGCCAGTAGTAAAAGCCGGCAAAAATCGCGAAGACGGCGCCCAACGACAGCACGTAATGGAAGTGCGCGACGACGTAATAGGTGTCGTGAAGCGCGATATCCACCCCGGCGTTCGACAGCACAACCCCGGTCACGCCACCGACCGTAAACAGGAAGATGAACCCGACCGCCCACAGCATCGGCGTCTTGAACTCGATCGAACCGCCCCACATCGTCGCGATCCAGCTGAAGATCTTGATGCCGGTGGGAACGGCGATCACCATCGTCGCGGCGGCGAAGTAGGCCCGGGTGTCAACGTCGAGGCCCACCGTGTACATGTGGTGCGCCCAGACGATGAAGCCGACGAAGCCGATGGCGACCATCGCATAGGCCATGCCGAGATAGCCGAAGATCGGCTTCTTCGAGAAGGTCGAAACGATCTGGCTGATAATGCCGAACCCCGGCAGGATCAAAATGTACACTTCCGGGTGCCCGAAGAACCAGAAAAGATGCTGAAAAAGCAGCGGATCGCCGCCGCCGGCCGCGTCGAAGAAGGTGGTGCCGAAATTACGGTCCGTCAGCAACATCGTGATGGCGCCCGCCAGAACCGGCAGCGACAGAAGCAACAGAAACGCCGTCACCAGGATCGACCACACGAAAAGCGGCATCCGGTGCAGCGTCATGCCGGGCGCCCGCATGTTGAAGATGGTCGTGATGAAATTGATGGCGCCCAGAATCGAAGAAGCGCCCGCCAGATGCAGGCTGAAGATCGCCATATCCACCGCCGGGCCGGCATGGCCGAGGCTCGCACTCAACGGCGGGTAGACCGTCCACCCGGTACCGGCGCCGTCGCCCGGCCCGCCGGGCACGAAGAGCGACCCCACCAGGAAGAGGGCGGAAGCGAACAGAAGCCAGAAGCTGATGTTGTTCATCCGCGGGAAGGCCATGTCCGGCGCGCCGATCATCAACGGCACGATCCAGTTCCCGAAGCCGCCGATCATCGCCGGCATGACCAGGAAGAAGACCATGACCAGCCCGTGGGCGGTGATCATGACGTTGAACATATGGGCGTCCGAAAACAGTTGCAGGCCAGGCGCCTGCAGTTCCATCCGGAACAGAATGGATATAGCGGCGCCGACCACGCCCATGACACCGGCGAGCACGAGGTACATCGTTCCGATGTCCTTGTGGTTCGTCGAATAAACCCAGCGCCGCCAGTTCATACGATAGCCGTCAGCAGATGAAACCGCGCCTTCACTCATGGCCTACCCTCTCCGATCCTTGAAATTATTGCCGAACGTCCGTCCGCGCGACACGAAGCTGCCGATCCGCCCCGCCATTCGTTGCGTATTCCTCTTTCGCCTCTTGGAGCCACGCTTCGTAGGCCTCCTTCGAGACAATCTTGACCACGATCGGCATAAAGCCGTGATTCGTGCCGCAGAGCTCCGAGCATTGGCCGTAATAGGTGCCTTCCTTCTCGACCCGGAACCAGGTTTCGTGCAGCCGCCCGGGAATCGAGTCCACCTTGACGCCGAAGGCCGGGATCGCCCAGGCGTGCAGGACATCCGTGCTTGTCGTCAGCAGGCGGACCGTCGTGTCGACCGGCAACACGACCGCCGTGTCCGTCGCCAGCAGGCGCGGCGCGCCTTCCGAAAGGTCGTCGTCGGTCGCTATGAAAGCGTCAAAGGTGAGGTCGTCGTGGTCCGGGTAAACATAGGTCCAGTACCACTGGTGACCGATCGCCTTGACCGTGATCTCGGCGTTCTCAATCCGGTCCGTGTAGTACAAAAGCCGAAAGGACGGGATCGCGACCACAACAAGAATGAGAATGGGAATAACCGTCCAAAGGACTTCGATCGGCGTGTTGTGCGTCGTCGTGGAAGGGGTCGGGTTCGCCTTCGCGTTGAAGCGCAGGATGATGTAAAGCAAAAGCCCCATCACAAACAGCGTGATGGCGCTGATGATGATCAGCAGAAAATCGTGGAAGCCGCTGATCTGTTCCATCACCGGCGTCACGGCGGTCTGCATCCCGAATTCCCAAGGCCTCGGCTGGTCCGCCATCGCATCCATCGAGACGCCAAAGCCAAGAAGCGCAAACGCTGTAAAGCCAAGAAGTCGCCAACCGCAAGGCATGG
>JBFMHN010000009.1 GCA_040752895.1 Pseudomonadota bacterium | reverse complement strand
ACGGGGCGCCCATCGATGCCGCTGACGTTTTCTTTGCAGACGCCGGCGTTGACGCGAATCCGGCGACTGACACAGGTTGGGAGGACGCCCAAGATGCATCCGATGCCGGCGGGGTTTTGGACGGCGGTGCCGATTGTTGCCGCTCTTCAAGAACCGCGTAAAAATGGACTGGCCGGTCACAAGTTTTTGAGGAAGTCATCGGCTGGCAGTTGTGCGGGGCGGCGGTTGTTCACTTCCAAGGCATGACGGTAGGTTTCGAGGGTGTCCAAGAGAGCGCGACTCTGGGAGGCGATGGCGTCGGCGACCCATGCCGGGAGGAAGGGGTGCTCCGTTTCGCGGAGGCCCTCCGTCTCGAAGATCTCGGGGTAGTCGGCGGCGAGAGTGGCCATGGTCAGGTGGAGGGTCGCTTCGAGAGCGGCGAGGATGGCGCGTTCGGGGGCTTCATCGAGTTCCGGCGGTGTGGGGAGGGGCAGAGGTTCCATGATGTGGTCTCCTTTCGTCGTTGTTTTGGCATCAAGGCGTGTTGCCGGGACTGGTTGAGTGATTTCTGCGGGCTTGCCGTTCTTCGGCCTCGCGGCTGCGGTAGCTCTCGCCCTTGATGAGGATGACCTCGGAGTGGTGGGTGAGGCGGTCGATGAGGGCGGAGGCGCAGGCGGCGTTTGGGAAGACGTTGTGCCAGTCGCGGAAGGCGAGGTTGGTGGTGACGACGGTGGATTTCTGCTCGTAGCGGCGGGAGACGACTTGGAAGATGAGGTCGGCGGCGTGGTTGTCGTAGGAGAGGTAGCCGACTTCGTCGATGACGAGGCATTTGGGCTGTGAGTAGAAGTGCAATCTGCGTTCGAGAGCGCGGCTGCCCTCCTGCTTGCCGAGGTCGAGGAGGAGGTCGGATGCAGTGACGAAGGTGGCGGAGTGGCCCATGAGGATGGCGGTGTTGGCGAGGTTTTTGGCAATCATGGTCTTCCCCAGCCCCTGATTGGCCACGAGGACGACGTTTTCGGCGTGTTCGACGAACTCAAGCGACAAGGTGCGCTCGACGGCGGGGCGGTCGATGTACTCAGGCCAGTTCCAGTCGTAGTCGGCCATGGGCTTGAAGCGGCCGAGGTGGGAACGGGCAAGACGGCGTTCGAGGCTGCGGCGGGCGCGGTCGGCAAGTTCGGTTTTGGCGATCTCTTCGAGCATTTGGGTGGGAGACCAGCGGGAGCGAGTGGCGCGGGCGATGAAGTCCGGCAACTCGTCGGCGGTGCGGATGAGGCAGAGCGAACGCAGGGATTTGGCAAGGTCGTCACTTTTTTGGGGGCTTGGCGAGTTCATCGTAGTTCTCCAGATTCGAGGGTGTAAGTCGGAGGTCGCGGATGCGAGGGTCATCAGGAAGGGCGACGGGGACGGGAGGGGGAAGGCCCTTTGCCCGGCGGCGTTGTTCGAGGATGTGGGCCACGGCCCCCGCGCTCGGGGCGCGGCGGTTCAGTGCCGCGATCACCGCCACACGAAGTTCTTGCGCCCCGTATTCGTCGAGGAGCTTTTTGAGACGCACTGTGTGGTGCCCCAAGGCTTCGCCGCGCTCCGCAAGGGCGGTAAACAGCTCGTCGGTCTCTGGGACCGCCGCCCGAAGGCAGTCACGTCCGGTGAGCAGGCGGGCGTTGCGTTTGGCTGCTGCGAGTTCTTCGACGTGGGCGGGGTTCTCCACGACCACCCCTTTGTCGTAGGAGCGTTTGTGGCAGGCGATCTGGTCCGTGCCGCGGTCTCCTGCCGCCCCCGTGGGGTTTAGCAGCCGGACGGTTGTGGGGCTGGCGACCAGGGTGAGGGGTTGTTGCGCGAGCTTGTGCGGGATGGAGTAGAGGTTGCAGTCGAATCGGATGTAGGGGGTCTTGCCCGACGAGACGGCGCGCACGAGATCGGTCTCGAAGGGATGCTCTGGAAGAGGCAGAAGCAGGTTGCGCTCGTGCGCGAGGGCATCTGCAACGGTCATGCTTTTGTCGTTTGGGACGGAGCGGGCGTGGGCGATTTCGTCGCGCCACCTGCGGAACTGGGCGTTGAGGTCGTCGAGGTCGCGATAGGTGCGGGCGGCGATAAACGAAGTGCGGAGGTACTGGATGGCCCTCTCGACGCGGCCCTTTTCGTTGCCCCTGGCGGGAGCACACGGGCGCGGGGCGAAGTGGTAGTGGCCGCAGAACTCCAGAAGGCGCGGGTGGAACCGGATTGCGTCGCCGCGGCGTTCAAGCACCGCGCTTTTCAAGTTGTCGTAGAGGATGGAACGCGCCACGCCCCCGAAGTACTGGAACGCCTCGACGTGGCCCCGAAGGAAGCTTTCGAGCGTCTGGTCAACGGTAAACAGGGCGTGTATGGCGCGGGACCACGAGAGGACCATCACGAAGCAACTCAGTGGCCTTGTCGCCCGTCCGATGCGAATCCTGTCGAACGAGCCCCAATCCACCTGGGCCTGCTCCGCCGGAAGTACGCGCAGGCGCAGGTACGCCTCGGCAGCCGGTCGCGGGCGCAGGCGGGCAACCAGCCTGCGGAGTTGCACTGGCGATTGTCCGGCGAAGCCCCGCTGCCGAATCATCTCGAAGATCCGCGTGGCGCGCAGTTTGGGATACCGCACAAGAGTATCCCTTATGAACGGAACGAAGGGGTCGAGCATCGAGGGCCGGACTATGCGTGGGACAGCCGAGTTGAACCGCTCGGACTCAATGGCATTGAGCACCGTATCGCGATGAATCTTGAGCGCGCCGACAATCGTGCCCACCCGCCAGTGCTCGGCGTAGAACAGGCGACGAATCTCGGCTCGGAGTTCCGGTGTAATCATGCCGCCCTCCGATCACGGCGGCCAATGCTCGTACCAAGGCACCTCCCACCACCTGACCCACCGGCTCTTCTTCCTGCAGACCCGGCATCGCATGGGCTTGCGAAGCCGTATCTTCCTCTCTTGCCGACCATGTCCACTGTCTTCCTTCCCGGCTTCTGCAGCCGTGTCCGTCGTTACGACGGCCACGTTGCCAGACCCGGGTGGAGGGGGGGAAGTTTGATCCGTCACGCGGGACTTGAGACGCGCCCGGTAGGCCGCCTGACGATCCCGGTGGTCATCCCGTCCCGCCTCGCTCTGCTGATGCCGCATCCGTGCCTGCCGCCGTGTCCGCGCATAACCCTCGTCCCTGCAGTCGTCGCAGCAGTAGGCGTGGCCCCTGTCGCAGCACCCGCAAATCCCGAACGGCCTTCCGCACCACCGGCACGTCCGCATCCGAAGAACCAGACACACGTCCTCGTCCGCCGCCGACGGGACTCGACAACCTCCCCTCTTGTGTGGGATACACTGAAATCACGGGCACCAACCCGTTTCAGTCCCCGAGGGCTTGGACTACCATTCCAAGCCCTCACCCATTTCAAAGTCCCCGCCGGGCAGTCGAACGCTACACCCCTTCGACCACCCCTTTCATTTCCCCGCTTTTACTTCCTTGTCGGCTACACGATCAGATTTGCGCGGTTACTGAAGAGCGTTGACAC
>JBFMHN010000008.1 GCA_040752895.1 Pseudomonadota bacterium | reverse complement strand
TTCGAGCGGGCCTTGGTGTACGTGGTCCGCGCGCTCGGCCAAGTGAACGTCACCAAGCTCGAGAAGATCCTGTACCTCGCGGACCTTGAGCACTTCCACCGCACCGGCAAGACGCTGACCGGCGCGCGTTGGGTGCGGTACAAGCTCGGTCCGCTGGCCAAGCGACTCGTCCACGCCCGTGACGACATGGCGGGCTTCGAGATTCGCGTCTCCGGGGAAGCCCAAGGCGACAGACAAGCTCAGGTCTATCGGCCCGGACCGTCCCCGCGTTTCGAGCCGGAACTCGCTCCCGAGGAACAGCGCGATCTCGACCGGATCATCGAACTAACGCGCGCCATGAACGCCGATCAAATCATCCGGTTCGCCTACGGGACGACGCCGATGCGCTTCTTGCTGGCGAAGGAGCGCGGTGAGCCGCGGTACAACGTCGGGATCCCGTTCGACCTCGACCTCTCCGTGGTCGCTCGTGTTGCCGGAGAAGAGCCGAGCGCCGACACGGACGATCGGCGGGACTTCAAGCTGCGCGAGCTGGCGCGTATCGCGGACATCCAGGAGGCCATGCTGGCGCGCGTCGCCAGCGGATGATCGAGCCGGGGGCCGTCTTCGAGCTCCCAGCGCGACTGGCGCGTCCGCCGCAGGAACCGCACCGCTTCGATCCGGCGGCCCGTGAGTCGCGGTGGGTGCTCGTTGTCTCAACCTCTGATCAATGCCTGGCCCCGGGGTACCTCACGGTGTTCGCCGTGCTGCTCAGCTCCCAGACCGAATACGCGGGCGAGAACGACGTGCTGATCTTCGCCGGTGAGGCGGTCCTGCGTGATTCGATCGCTCAGGCCGACATCCTGTTCACGCTGAGTAAGCAGGACCTTGGGCGAGCCCGCTACCGCGGCACGGTTTCCGCGGATACGCTGAAGCGCGTTCGCGCCGCCCTCGCGCGTATCCTCGGGTTCGTGTAGAGCGACGAAGGGCTCACCCTAGCCCGTCGGCCGGGCGATGGCACACTCTGATGGGTCGCCTTACCCAGCGTCAGGCGCCTAACCGTTTGGCTACTCGCCACAGTCTGAACGGGGGCAGGTCCGACCGGCCATCGATCGGGATGATTCAGGTGCCGATCCAAAAAGGCCGGATGAGTTCGCTGCCCTAAGAGTCGTACTGAGTCCACTGCCCCTTGCTGGCACCCTCTACTTCGTCGGGGCCTCGGCGGTCGACTCGGTGGGGCGTCGGCACTGACCTACGGCACGTTTCCCACCGCTCACGCCTACGACGTCAGGCCGTACCGCTCGCCACGCCTCCGGAACGCCGCCTCACCGCCCTCGAGGAGTCGGCAAACGGCGTCACGAATGGCGGGATCCTCGAGCCCGCCGGCCACATAGGTGATGTCCGGAAGCTCCTTCGGCGAACTACGTCTCGAGTCCGCCACGATGACCTGGTCGGAATCCGTGTTGACGACAAGGTTCGCGTTGTGCGTAACCATCAGGATCTGTCGGCGCAGCGCTGCTTCCCGGAAGAAGGGCACAAGCGAGTCATAGACCGAGCTCGGGTCGAGGTTCTCCTCCGGCTGATCGATGACGAGAGGACGGCGGTCCCATTGATCAAGTCCGAGATAAAGGGTCAGGAGCACGACGCCACGCGTTCCTGGCGAGAGGCGTGAGATGGGTACGCCTTCGTACTCGACCCCGTAGCGAACGCGGATGTGATCCGTCGAGAAGAGCCACTCGCCGACATTGGTCAGTGACGCGCCTTGGGCGAGGACGAGCGGAGTCTTGAAGTGCTGGCCAAGGAAGGCGTCCATCGCCGCGACGACTGTCGAGGGGTCACCCGTCCGCCATGGCTCCAGGAGGGCCGTTCGAGCCGCCTCGAGAAGCTTGCCGTGTCCTTGGAATGGTGGCGTTCGGAGATCGAAGAGAGCCTCGCCACGCGTCGACCACGCCTGTAGGTCTACGACCCTTCCGACCGTGAACGAGAGCTTTCCCAGCCGCGGCTCTTCGCTGATCCGGTCGCGGAGCGGGCGATACAGTCGCTCAAGTGCCTCCTGCTCTTGAACGAGCGCCTCGAACACCCGACCATAGGACGCCAGTCTTCGGCGCTGCGCCTCTCTGAGTCGATCGCTGGCCCCCCGGGCGTGCTTGAGGTCGCGGTCCGCGTTCGCTTCGACGGTAAGTGAGGCCGGCAGCTGGTTCTGGAGTTGTGCACGCCGGAGCGCTTTCGCCTCGTCGAGGCCAAGTTCCTTGACGAGCCGCTCGTGTTCGGCGACGAGCCACGCCAGGCTTCGGGGAGTGGCGTCCGCCTGATCCGCGACGTCCTGTAGGGCGGCAAGCCCTCGGGTCCGTAGGGCGTCAGCCTGCGACCGGGCAGCCTTCTCAAGCTGCGCGAGCGTGTCGAACCCCGCGTTGGCGATCATTGGTCGCAGCAAATCCCAAGTGGCGTCGTCGAGCAGGTCCGGATGCGCGCGACGGAGCCCTCGCCAGTCTTCCTCGGCGACTATGAGCTGGCGCTTCGCTTCTGCGGTGACATCCGCGATCTCCTGCCCGCGACGGTCAGCGGTCGCGATCGCGTTCCGGAGCCCCTGCAACTCAGTCGCTGCGGCCTGTACGGCCTTCGCCTTCGTGTCGTCGACCGGCACGGGAATCTGGGCGAGATTGGTCTCCAGGTTCTGCCGGGTGCGTGTCGCAGCGGCGAGTGCCGTCTCAAGCTTCGGCACCGCTCGGATCAGCTCCTGCTCTGCTGCGATCTCGTCGGTCAGTTTCCGAATCGCCGATCGTTCGTGCTCGGCGCTCGCCTGCGAGTCCTGGAGTATCAGCCCCCTCAGCTCATCGAAGTCGGCGGTCCGCAGCCTCTCCTCGTCCGGGATCGCGCTATAGACCACTCGCTCGATCTCAGCCAACAGCGGCTCCGTGAGGTCATCAGGGGAGGACAGCCGCTCCACGAACTGCTGGGACAGATACTGGACGCGAGGTTCGGCCGCCCACATCCAATCGACGGAGTCACGCTCGTTCGATGTCTCCTCGCCGTCCGCCCACGCCAGTTCGACCCGGAGGCTACCCAGCAGCGGGCGCGCCTTGGCGAGAAACGACGCAGGCCCAGGATCGATCTCCTGCGCATCTGCGGCCAGGGCGACAAGGTCGGCGAGCGCTGTCTTCTCCGATCCCTTTGCGCCGATGATCGTGACGAGACCGCTGTTGAGCGCCATGGCCGGGGTTTGAAGCCATGGGGCATCGGTGGCACGCAGCTCGCGGATGATGCCCGCGCCGGGTGCTTCTGGTGGGGGCTCGGCGCCAATGTGCGCCCTGTGCTCGGGCTCGACCCTGGTTTGGCGAAGGGACTCGAACGTGGCGTCGCCCTTGATCCAGCACCGCCGGTCGTGGTCCGGTTGGAGTACGGCCGCGATCTCGTGCGCATCCGAGCCGTGGAGACACGGCTTGGGGGTCTGAGCATTCGACTCGAAGTCCGGGTGATGGCCGAGCCAGTACTCGCGGTCGCCGGGGCTGCCCGAGAACACCACGTCCGCAAAACGACCGAGCTCCTCTCGCTGCGCACGGAACGCCGCATCCCGCGCCAGCCCCGCCAGCCCGTCGTTGCCGGCCGCGACCGCGACGAGCATGTTCCGTCTCACCCAGTCGTCGCGTTCGAAGAGTGAGCGTAGCTGCTGAAGGTCGACCTTGAACTGGTTCGCTCCCTCGCGGAGCGCCGTGGCGTCGTCGGCTCTGCCGTTGCCAGGCTGGGCCCGTCCCAGCCGGCGTAGTCCGTCGTCGGTGCACGGCAAACGGTCCCGCCGGAACTCGAAGGTCAGCTGGGCGAGCTTCTCCTCGGCCCGAACAACGTGGTCGGGATCCTCGGGGGAGATCAACAGGTGGAGATTGACGCCGTGGCCACGCCTGGTCTCAACGGTGAGGCGCATCTCCACGTTGGGGAACACGAGCGACACCGAGCCGAGGCTCGTGGGCCGCCGGTTCTGGAACTCCCTATATGTCCGGAGCGAGAAGTAGTCGGTGATGCCGAGGGCGACCGGCGCGGGTTTAGCCGAGGTGATCGCTGCGAAGTAGGCGTCCCAGTCTCCGCCGAAACCGTCGTTGCGAAGCGTGCCTGGGGCATGGAGGTGCGGCTCCCAGCGGAGCCAGCGCGACCCGACGCCCCAGACTCGGTCTGTCACGCTCTCAATCCCCGCCCGCCAACTCAGTTCCGCCGGATCGGCCGTGGCGGCGGCCCTGGACTTCGCGTCGATATCGCTCGACCTCCTCGTCGGTGACGAGCCAGTCGCGCCCGACTTTGAAGGCTCGTAACCGGCCACGATGGACCTGGGCCCTCAGGGTCGCGTGGCTCACGCCGAGCATGGCCGCGGCCTCGGCCAGCCCAACGGGTCGCGCACGCTCATCCATGCGCACAACCGTAGCTTATACACGCTAGCGATGCCCATACACGCTAGCGTGTCTCGACCGGTCGGTCTCTGGGGAGCTACGCTAGCGATGCTGGTGGCCCAGCCCAGCGTGTGCACCGTCGACTAGGCCATCCGTTCGGTTCTCGCTCCGAGGAGGCGTCGAGTAGAGTGGCCGTTGTCGTCCCCGGCCCGACACGTCCGGCCGCAGTCCCTATTCGACGGCCTCCGCGTCCGACCGTCGTGTTCGACGCGTACTGGCGGTTCGCCTGTGAGCGCCAAGAGGTCTATTTCTTGCGACTCGCGGGGGCTCGAGCTCCCTGGACCTCCGACCCGATTCTGCGGGACTTCCGATTCACGAACGCCTATCGGGCTGCCGACCGGACGAGCCAGTTCCTGATCGGGGACGTCATCTACCGTGGGTCGCAGGACCACCGAGAGCAGGTCTTCCGGGCCCTCCTGTTCCGGCTCTTCAACCTGCCGAGCACCTGGAGGGCCCTCGAAGATCGTGTCGGGTCGATCGAGATCGGGTCGTTCGATGAGCGGACCTACGCTCGAGCGCTAGACGAGTACGCGGCAACCGGCGCCCGACTGTACTCGGCCGCGTACGTGATCCCACCGGTGCCGCGGGCCGGATACGCGCGAAAGCACCATCAACACCTCCAGCTCGTCCGCTGGATGCTCGAGGATCGAGTCGACGAGCGAGTTGCTGATGCCGCCTCGCTGGAACATGTCTTCCGCGTGCTTGGCGGCTATCCATCTCTGGGCCGATTCCTCGCGTTCCAGCTGGCAATCGACTTGAACTACGGCCCGCACCTCGGGTTCAGCGAGATGGACTTCGTGGCGGCGGGACCCGGTGCGAGCGAGGGGATCCGCAAATGCTTCGAGGCATCGGGTGACTGGACCGACGACGACATCATCCGGTGGGTTGCCGATCATCAGGAGATCGAGTTCGTCACGCGCGGACTCGACTTCACAACGCTCTGGGGCCGGCCGTTGCAGCTGATCGACTGCCAGAATCTGTTCTGCGAGATCGCCAAGTACTCACGCGTCTCGCACCCAGAGTTCACGCCCCCCGGGGGGCGGCACCGACTGAAGCGGACCTTCACCCCTCGGGTCGAAGTTGAGCGACCCTGGTTTCCTCCGAAGTGGGGCATCAACGGGCGCATCGCCATCGAGCATGCACCGCGGTCAGTCGAGCAGCTCGATTCGGCGTTTGAGCAGGTCTAGGCGGAAGCGGCCGCCGCCGTTGGCGCGGATCGCGCGCCACAGGCGGTATGACTCCAGAATGGCCCGCTCCCACTCGGCCACGGAGCGGGCGCTGACCTCGAGCCCCGAGGTGCGCTGCTTGATCGCACGCAGGAGCTCGTAGTCGATGCGATCGACGCCTTCGAGGAAGCTGTGCCGGCGAGCGTAGTCAAAGATCATCTCGACGACCCCCTCGTCGACAATGGTGGCGCGAGCACCGTCCTCGGCGTGATCGACGCGGGGGTCGCTCTTCCGCTTGCGCTTCATTAGGCGCCGCATGGTCGGCGACCAACCGAGCGTCGCGACATGCGCGAGGTGGAGCACGTCGTGGAACCGGTACCCGTCGTCGATCCTCGCGTTGTCGTTCAAGGGGTCTCCAACCGGCGAACCGTTAATCTTCAGTCGCACGATTGCCATCCCCGTCTCATCGATCGTCTCAGTCACTTCCGCGGTCATCTCACGCGGGAACTGTTCGTGCGAGGGATAGGCAGCGTCGAACAGGAGGGGGTCGGTCGGGTCCGGCTCGCGTTCTGGGCGGTTCCCCCAGCGAGTCCCGGTCTTGGCGAGGTTCGCCTCGGCGATCCGGGAGAGTGACAGGTCGAATTTCGACGCTAGGTTCGCGACATACCAGAGGATGTCGCCGAGCTCTTCGGCGATCCGATCCTCGAAGGCCGTGTAGGCCGGGCCATCTCGCAGCCGCTTCTTGTAGGCGGTTAGGAGATCGCCCGCTTCGCCAGCCATGCCTAGCAAGGGAACGACGATGGCGTCGCCTTCGCGGCCGGGTTTCTGGTCGGTCGCCTGTGCTGCTGACTGGTAGTCGTCAAGATCCACTCAAGGACCTCCTCACGCAATCAAGGTCGGGTGATGCCCATGGGCTTCATGGCGGGGAGCCGCCCACGAGTCCGGCTTGAACGGCGAAGCTCTCCAGGTAGGCGACTGGCAGCCATGCGTATCCTCCCAGTCCCCAGCCGTCACCCCAGCTGTTGCGGATGAGCAAGTGTCGGTCACCCACGAGGTCGGCTGCGCCCACGACAAGCACGGCGTGATACCCGCCAGCGGGCGCGCGAAGGCTTGGAACTCGGATCCGGCCATCCGGCTCGGGGCATTCGAACTCGTCGGTTACCTCGACCACAAGCACGACTGCCGCGCCGACGGTCAAATGCGCCTCGAGACCATCCTCGACACGATCGTGAGCCAGCAGGACCTGCGTGAACGTGGCGGTCAACCACGGCTCAGGGCCGACATCTGGTGGCGGCTCCTCCGTTCCGGGGCCGAGGCTCTCGTTGTATGGCCACAGCGCGAGCGATGGCTGACCGACGGCGCCGAGGGCGGCGGCTACGTCAAGCAGCAGAACCCCATCGGGACCCGTTTGCGCCAGTTGCGTACAACGCCGCCAGAGCGACTCTGGGGCGAGAGCCTCAACACCGGCCCCGTCGAACGCCCGGCGGGCCTCGTGGTTGGCGCCGATCGCAAACGGGACGCACAAAGGTCGAGGGCCCTGTGCCGAAACAGGCGTTGACAAGTACACGCGTAGGTCCGTGGCGGGCCGAGCACCTGTCGCGCGCACGCGACTCCCTCGTGAGCGGGTGGTCACGTTGGTCCCGCTATCGGCTCGGTCCGCCGGGTGCGTCGTCAGCGGGTGCCGCGGCCAGTAGGCTGCGTGCGTGGGCGACGGATGGCGTCGGATGGACGGTCGCCTCCACCAGGAACGTCAGGACAGCGGGTGCCAACGGTTCGTGCGCCGGCGCGTAGGCGAGCTCGTAGCGCCAGGTGCCCTCAGTCCGCGCTTGTACGGACAACCATCGCCGGCCGGTCGCACCGATCCGCGGAGCCGGGCGGTCCAGCACTTGAGCGCTGGCTAGCGCCCGGCGGTGGCTGATGGTCTCACGTGATGTTCGAGGCAGCCCGCCGGGTACGTACTGGTCGGTCACGACTTGGAGCGGTGGCTCCTCGCCCTGTTCGTCGTCACGTCGGCGATCATCGAGTGCCACTTTGTCGCGGGCGACCTGGTCCGGCCGGGCGTCGATGTCCGAAACGGGACTTCCGTCGGCGAAGGGCGGGGGTGCCGGTTGTGGATGTCGCTTGTCACGCGCGATCAAGTCGGTAGGGGTCATCCATCGAAAGCCGGTCGTGCGGTTCTCGGGCAACGCGATGACGATCTCATCCGCGGTCGTGACGTCGAGACGGGCGCCGTTCCAACGCTCGTCGATCGGCCAGACATCCGCGTTGCCGACAACCGGCCGAGCCCCGTGGGCAAGCGCCCGCTTCGCGGCGAGCGGGCTGACGTGAAGTAGGCGGTCTCGGTCCTGGGTCGAGATGACGCCGAGCTCGGCCATCTGGCGGACCGCGGCCTCGTAGCTGACCCCCATGTCGCGCGCCACCAAGTACGCCTGGGGTGGCTCCGGTAGTGGGCCTGTGCCGATCCCGTGATGTGCTGCCGTTGCATCGACCAGGGGCGGTGGCATAACGACGTATGAAGCGAAGAGTTGCGCGATGCGCTCCCGCTCAGGAGCCGACGGCCGCAGGATCGCCTCCTCGTCGTCAACCCACGGACGACCGTGATCGAGGATCCAGTGGCCGATCTCGTGAGCTGCCGTGAAGCGCTGCACCGCCGGCTGCCGACGAGTGGTGATCATGATCCCGCCGCGGCCAACCGGGAGGCATGCCCCAAGCGTCGTGCCAAGCGGAACAAACGTCAGCCAGATGTCGAGTTGTTCGATGAGCCAGAAGACGTCGATTGGTTCGGTCTGGTCGACGCCCAGGTCCTCAAGAAGACCGGCCGCCTCGAGCAACGCGGTTCGACGCCGTCCTAGCCAGGACGCCTGTGACACTTGTCAACTCAGCCTGTGTTGTCCGGTGCACGCCGCCGCCGTCGCGCTCCCGCCGCCCTGCCGCCAACCTCGCCCGGGGACCCCGCCGACGCGAGGAACTGGGCGAATCGCAACACTTGCGCCTTATCGTCCGCGGAGAGAGCCGAAGTGGCGTGGAACAGCGCATCATCGGCATCCACCGTGGGCGGCTCGCCACCGAGTAGCCAGTCGATCGGACGTCGATAGATCCGGGAGAGTCGCCGCAACTCGAGCCCTGTCACTTTTCGTCGCCCCGCCTCCATGGCCAGGACGCTGGTTCTCGGGATGCCCAATGCGCCGGCGACGTCCGCCTGCGTCAACCCAAGCGTCTCGCGCGCATCTCGCAGCCGTTCGCCGACGATCTGATCGTCGACCTGATCGATGTCGAGGTCCCCGACCGCGCGCTCGTCGGTCATCTGCCTGGTCCCGTGGCAACCGCCGTGGCGATTGCCCATTGCGGGTCGTGCGCGACCTTCACGACAACTGACGTAATGCCGCGATCGATGCGAGCGGCCTCTGCCTGTCCGAAGAGATGAACGAGTGGACGTAGTTGGTCGCTCATGTCGACCTCCACATCTAGTGGATCGATGTCGCCGATTCCGAGTCCGAGAGCTTTCATCGCGGCCTCCTTGGCCGCCCAGCAGGCGGCCAAACGAGATGACTGCCGCGCGCTCTGAGCGAGCTCCTTCGGGGTCCATCCTGCCTCAACGAACGCTCCATCCGATGCGGCGAGTAGCTGGTGGAGCTCCACAACATCTACGAGATCAACGCCCAAGCCAAGGACGGTCGCGCTCATGCGACGGCCTCTTCAGCTCGCGCAGCCGCGATGATCGCCTCAAGTCCTGCCCTACCGCCGTAGCTTCCCCGCTCGTCATCGGCGAGGGTCGCTTGGACGGCGATCTCCCCAACCTCGAAACCGGTCTGCTGGGCCAGGAACCTAAGGAGATCCGAGAGGCCGATGAGGTTCCCGTACGCCTTCGTGAGCAGGAACTGGTGCCTGTAGACAGCAAGCATGCTCAGACGGCCCGCAAGGAGGGTCAGATCGATGTGCACGAGACAGGGAAAGGCGCGCTGACGCCGATCCGTCGCAGCGTAGACCTGCAGACCCTGGTCGGGGATGTCGGCCTCGCCTCCGACTGCGATGTCGGCGGCAT
>JBFMHN010000007.1 GCA_040752895.1 Pseudomonadota bacterium | reverse complement strand
GCCTTCGAGCGTCTGGAACCCGACCGTATCGACGCTGAGGCCATCGATCAGGCCGTTGGGATCGGCGGCGATGGTAGTGCCGTCCATCGCCGTATAGGCATCCCAGCCGAGATCGAGCGTCGCCAAGGCCGTGGTCCAGTTGACGTAGGCCCTGGACAGCGAGCCCAAGAGACGCACGCGCCCCGCCGGCAGCTTGCACAACGCGACGGAGCTCGTTGCGTCACCCGCGCCCGACTGGGTGCAGGTGAAGAACGCGATCCGCAGGCGACCATGCTGCTCGGTGGTCTTGAGCGTGGTCTGCGGGTCGTCGATGAACGCGTAATCGTACTCGGTCGAATACTGGGTGGTGACAGCCATTGCTCGGCCCTCCTATCAGGCGTCAGTGGTCGGAGACGCGCCCGGATCGCACTCGATGTAGCCGACGCGGCCCTCCTCCATTCGGGTCGCCCCGAAGTCGGCGCGCGCGTAAACCTGTGTCGAGTACGACTTGTCGGCGCGCACGGTGATCTCGGTGGTGATATCCTCGCCCATCGCGAGCAACAGCCCGCCGCGGGTCCAATACGGGATGATGTCATCCGAATTGGCGTCCGTGGTGATGCGCTCGCACGGGATCAGCGTGCACCCGCCGACGCGGCTGATCTTGCCGTTGACCAGCGGCAGCGCGGCGTTGTAGTCGCCGCTGATGACCCGCTCGTCCTTCAAGAGCGAGGAAATCTGCCGCGCGTTGACGGCGACATAGACCTCCTCGTCCGGGTCGACGTTGTTGGCGCCGAGCTTCTTCCTCGCCTCGATCAGCTTGGCGAGGTTGAGGCCGGTATCGGCCGCCGAGACGCCGGGCCATACCGTCTGCACGTCGACGGTCATGTTGGCATCGTAGCTGGTCGATGTCGCGCCGGTCTCGCCGGTGTAGGCGGTCGCGGTGACGGCGGTGATCAGCACGTCGTCGATCGAGCGCCCGAGCGCCCACGCCGCCGCCTGAGCGTACTCGCTCGACGGGTTGATGAGCATCCTGATATTATCGGCCTTGTCGATCAGGTCGGCCCACTCGTAGGTCCCCGTGGTGACCCGCCTACGCGAGTGGGGCGTGTCCATCCGTGGCGTATCGGCGTGGCGCGAGGTGCGAAGCTGCGCCGCGACCGAGCCGATCTGATCGAAGAACGCGCTCTTGCCGGTGATCGTCTCCTGCCGAACGTAGGCACGCAGCTTCGAGCCCTTCTGCTGCAGCAGGTGGTAGACGTTCGCGTTGTACTGCTGAACGAACGCCGTTGTGATCTGAGTCGACATGGACTCATCTCCTTTCGGGTTGATGTTGGGATTGGCGTTCGCGTCGGGTGTCCGCTGATGCGGGCCTCAGCTCCGGTTTACGCCCGGTCGGCGCGAGGGTCAGACGGGGCCGGAAGGCGTGTCCGTCGAGGCCTCACTCTCTTTACGCGGTCGCCCCGGTCCGCGCTTGACCGGAAGGGCCGGGGTGCCCGGTTGTCCTTCCAGCAAAAACGCTTCGAGGGCTTCGACCTGACCCATGATGCGGGTCAGGTCGGGGTTCTGCGGGGCCTTGCCCATGATGAGCTTCAATAGCTCAAGGCGAAGTTCAGGCCGCGTCAATTGGCGCTCTCCTCGGCCGCCTCGGCGTCGAGGATTTCCGCGCGCGCCTCCTCGTCCGTCAACGCGGACGCCGCCGCGTTCTGGGCATTGATCTGCCGCGACAGCTCACCGATGATCGGCGCCGCGTCGCGATAGGCCATCTCGGCCAGCTTGCGGATGATCTGGGTCATGTGCGGCTCGCTGATCCGCACCGTGTAGACCTTGCCCATCAGCGCTTCTCCTCGCTCGGATACAGCATCTCGAAATAGCGCGTGTACTCCTGGTTGAGCCGGCGGTGATCCGGGTGGCCCTTGTCGGAGAGCGCGTCCCAGTTCTTCTCGCGCATCTCGGCGAGCTTGCCCTCGATGTCGCGCGGCGTCATCTGGCCGCTCTTGGCATCGCCCTTGAGTGCCGTCTCGCCCATCGCCCGCTCGCCGACCTTGGCCAGCCAGCGGACCATGCGCGGGTCGTTGCCGAGCCCGGTGCTTTCCAGATGGGCGACGAAGTCGGGGTCGGCGAATTCCTTGAGCGCGCCCCTGGCGAGAGCGAGCTTGCCGTCATAGGCCTGGCCCCATTCGCGCTTCAGCGCCTCCTCGGCGGTCTGGCGCGCCTGGGCCTGGCTCGCGTACCAGGCGCCGTGACGCTCGGTCTCGGTCCTGACGAACGCCTCATAGATGCCGTTGGCCTGCTTGGCGTTGAGGCCGTGCATGTGGGCCCACACCCGGAACGACTTCTCCTTCTCCTCGTCGTAGGTCATGCCGTCGGGCAGCTTGTCGGGGCGCTTGAACTCGTACTTGTCCGGCGCCTCCGGCCGCCCCGCCGCCGCGTACCAGCGATCCCAGTCCTCGTCGGTCTTGGGGATCGGCACCTTGTCGCGGCCAATCAGCGATTCGGCGTTGGCATAGCCGCGCGCCAGAGCGCGGGCGTCCAGCTTGCCGTCGCGGGCGAACTTCTGGATCGACGTCAGGCCCTTCAGGTCGTCATCCATGTCGAGGAACAGGCTCGGCAGCTCGGTCGTCGCCGAGGGCTGCACATGCTGAGCCGGCGGGGTCGTGGGAGTGCCGCCGCCGGTGAGCAGCGATCCGCTAGTTGCTGGGTCCATGATCTTCCATCAGATGGTTGATGAGGTCGGTTTGACGCTTGGCCGTGGCCGGGTAGTCCTCCGGCCGGTAGGCCAACAAGCCAGCGATACGCTTGGCGACATTCTGCTCACCCGTCGCCATTGCGAGGCGGATCGGGTCGGTTTCCTCGATCGGCGACCAGGCGTGACACCAGGTCATCAGGTCGGCGAGCACGCGCTCGCCCTCGGGCGTCGAGAACACGTCACGATAGTCCTGGGCGATCTGCGCCATCGGCGTCTTGCGTCGGCTCACTGTCCAGCCCCGTTCAATTGATTGCGCAGCCGGTTCGCCGCCGGAATGCCGTTCTTCGGCATGTTGGCGCCCATCAACGCGCTGATCTCATTCAGATCGATGCCGCCGTTGGCGTGCGCGTCGGCGACGTTCTTCAAGGCCTGCGAGCCCTGGTTGACCATCTCGACCGCCGGCTGAGCAACCGCCATGCCCTGGGCGATCTGCTGTTGGCGAGCGTCCGCCGCCATCTCATCGTCGGTCTTGAGGAGATCGGGATCGTTGTTGAACAAATCCCACAGCCAGTCGAAGGTCCGCGTCGGGCTCATCCGCTGCATGGCGACCTGGGCCGCGATCTCGGGGCCGAGCACGCCCAAGTGCTGGAACACCTGCACCAGCCCCTGCGCCTGGGTTTGCTTCTGCGCCGACGCGATCGGACTCACGTACTCCACATTCATGTCGCTGCCCTGGATTTCCTCGGGCGGGAGCGGCAGCAGGCCCTGCCGGTTGAGGATGCCGAACACGCGCTCGATCAGCGGGCCAAGCAGCTCCGCCTCGAGCCGGCCGATGATCGGGCCGAGGATGCGCATGCGCTCGGTCGTGCGCTGCATGACCTCGGTCGCGGTCATCTCGGTCTCAGTCACGATCTGCAGGATGTCGGCGAAGAACACCGTGCGGATACGGTTGCGGATCGACTCCATCCACTCGAGCGCGACCTGCAGCCCCTGGATCGAGGTCGGCATGGGCACGATCTCGCGCTGGCCGCGGTAGAAGTTGAGCCCGCCCGGCACCGTGCGAACCGGCCCGACGAACCCGTCATCGGGCAGAAACAGCGGCGGGTCGGCGTTCTTCTGCAGCGTCTTGATCGTGGTCAGCGAGGCCGCCTGCAGCATCTTCACATCCGGCAGCGCGGTCATGCCGGGGCTTCTGCCGTACATCTCGCCGTTGAGCTTGGCCCATCGCGGCACGAGGTAGGGGAACTCCGGATAGCCGCCCTCCTCCAGCTTGTGGCTCTCCTGCTGCTCGAAGTAGCACGAGTGATAGGCCATGTCCTTCGGTGCCTTGGAGCCGTACAGCCGCTCGCGGTTCGGGGCGACGACATGGATCACCGCGACGCGCTCGTCATAGCGCTGAGCGTCGTGCTTTTCTTGCACCGCCTTAGAGACCTTGCCCGGCCACATCTCGACCATCTGCCGGACGGTGTACTCATGATAGCGGTAGACGGTGTCGACGCGGCCCTCGCTGTTTTCGTCGATGACGATCGACGCCATCGGCCGGCTTTGAAACAACAGCCCGCCAGAATCCTTGCGGGTGCCGATGTAGATGCACGCGGTCCCGAACGCGCCGAGGTCCATGTAGGTCTCGTGCAGCGTGGTCGTGAAATTGGCGCCCGGCGCGTAGAGCCGAGCCCAGATCAGCTTCTCGACATCGGACAGATAACCCCGCACCGCCTCCTGCTCATTGAGCTCATCGTCGGCGAGGCGGAGCGAGAACCACCGGCTGGACGGATTGGTCGCCATGCCGTGCAGGCCGGCGGCGAGCAGTTCGCACGCATGGATGCCGGTCGGGTCGTAGACCTGGCTCATCTTCTTCTCGCCGGGCGTGCGAAGCCCGACGAAGCCCATCTTGCGCGGCTGGATGACGGTCGCGATCTCTTCGCAATGGCTCTCCCAGTTCGCGCGCTCGGTCCCGCCCTTCAGCGCTTCGTAGCGGCGTTTGTAGAACTCGACGCGCGGCTCGGGCGTGTTGTCCATCACGCGCCGAGGCTCGTCTTCTTGGTCGGCGCCGGGCCTGCCGCGCCAAGCGGGCCGGTCAGGATCGTCGCGTCATAGCCGCCGGCAGACGCCGCCGCGGCGCGGCGCTGGCGCTCGGCCAGCCCTTCGACCTCGGCGTCACGCTGCGAGGGCGGGGCGGCAGGCGGCTGCTGCACCGGCGGCGGAGTCGGTGCCGGCGGCGCGGGTCGTGATCCTCCACACATTCTTCAGCTCCCGAGTAGCGATCTGCGTTGCATGTCGTCCTGCGTAGATTGCAGGGGATTGGGCATCAGCCCGGCGTCATTGAGCTGGGCGATGCGGCGCTGGCGCTCCTCGGAGCGCTCGCCCTTCCATGCCTCATAACCGGGGTTCTGCTTGGTCTCGACCTTGAGCACCGGCGGCGGCGCCGGGGGCGGGGTGCTGGACCCTGATCCTCCGCACATGGTCACGATCCTCCGAGCAATGAGCGGGTGGTCTGCTTGGAATGGCCAAGCGCGCGGTTGACCTCGGTCGATCCGAGCACCGTCACCGCGCTGCCGGGGTCGGTGAACAGGTTCGGGTCGTCGCGCCGGAACGCCTCATTTCGCGACAAGCGCCAGCTTTGGAACGTGGGGTCGTTCTTGGACGTGTTGACGGTCACCGTCTTGACCTCCGGCTTGGGCGGCGCCGTGTAGCCGCCCCCGCTGCCTCCGCACATGATGATCGCTCCTCAGTCTGTGGTCGTTCTCGCCAGCGATCCACACGAACCGCTGATAGCTCGCGCCGTCCTTGCCGAAGTGACGCATCGGCGGCCCTTCGGCGATCGCTCCGAGCGCCCGCAGGAACCGATGCGCCTCGGTATGGGCCTCGTGGCTCTCGCAGTGCAGCCGCTTGCCGCCGTGGTTCTCGATCAGGTCGGCGACGGTCTCGCGGGCCCATCGCATGCAGGCGTAGGCCACCGCCTTGAAGTCGCCCGTCCCGAACATCCAAATTTGCCACACGCCCGGCCGATCCTCGGTCAGCGCGATGACCGCCGCCGGCCGGCCGTTGTGCCAGGCGATGCGCCCGCGCCCGCGGTTGCGGATCATGTGGTAGGCTTCCCAGGCCAGCCGGATCGGGCTGTCATGGTCGCGCACGCCGTAGATTTCCACAGCATCGATCGGCCGCATGTTGAGACAGACGTACTCGAGGCTAACGAGGTCGATGTCGGTCAATACGGGGTCCATTCGAGCCCCGATGTCTCCTGTCGACGCATCTCCTCGCGCTCGATCTCGCGCCGGTAGTCGGGCTGATCGATCGCGAACGGGTCGTAGGCGCCGGACGAGAGGAACTGCCGTTCGTTCAGGCGCTCTTTCACGTCGAACAGTTGCACCGCAAGTTCACGGAAAGCGTCGGCGCCATGCGAACTCCAGTCGTGCAGCGGGTTCTTGCGCGGGGTCTTGGCCTTGGTGTCCCACTCGGTACGATACTGACGCAGGGCGTCGAGGCCCTTGGCGCACTTCTGCTCGTCGAACACGCACTTTGGCAGCATGTTGCGGACCGCGTTGATCCCATCCTGCACCGGCAGCCTAGACCCGGCCCGGATCGGAGCGAGCTTCAGCTCTTCCAGCGTCTGCTTCCGCGTCTTGGCGCTCGTCATCTCCCGCGTGTCAACATCGTGCGGCAGGTAGTGCTCGACGTAGGCGTAACGCTTGGCCATCACGTCTCTGGCGATGTCGGTCAGTGCCCGGTTGCGCGCCTCGAGGTAATCGATCACCCTGACCTCACGCCCGGCAAGCTGAACAAACCATACCGCCGTACTATCGTCGATGCCGAGGTCCCAGCCCGTATAGACCGGCAGGCTCGGATCATGCGGGACGCTGGTGATCCGCTTGTCCTTGTCGAGCTGGGCGATCAAGCGGCCGTAGTACGAGCCGATGACCGCCGCGTCGAACGAGCAGAAATACTCCTGGTCGAACACCGCTTCGCCGTCATCGTCACCATAGAGGGCGATTAGGTCGGCCTTCGCTTCCTCCAGGCTGGCGCGGCTGAACACGCCGGTATCCTCTACCGTCTGCCGCTCGACGTGCCACTCCGGCCGCTGGATCGCCGAGCGGTACAGGTTGTAGCCGTGGTTCTTGCCGCGGCTGGTGTACAGAAACAGCGCCCAGCCATCGTTTTCGGCCAGGATCGGCGACAGGTAGGCCCAGGCCGTCGGGTCCGCCAAGGCCCATTCCGAGACGACCAGACCGGCCGGCGGAGCACCGACCAGCGAGTTGTAGTTGTCGGAGCCGACCACCTGCCAGGTGCTTCCGTTGCGGAAGCGGATGAACATGCCTTGCTCGTTGGTGCTGGCCCTGATCTCGGGCGGGAACGCCTCGTCGATCCGGCGCAATCCGGTGTGCGGGTTGACCGCGGTCCAGATCGCCTTGCGCGCCTGCTCGTACTCGGGCAGCATGTGCCAATAGGAGGCGACGCGCTGGTGTGCGGCGACCGCGGTCCAATGCAGAGCCAGATCATCCTTTCCCCAGCGGCGATGACAGACCGCCAGCCCGCGCTTGCCGCCGAGCTCAAGGAAGTTCCACAGCCGTTGCTGATAGGACCTTGGTCTCCAGTTGTGGGGAAGCGTGATCTCTATCGGCATATCTCACGATGTTGATCGTTACCGAGGCGTCCTTGCGATCGTCGTCCGCCGCGGCCGGCTTGCCGTAGGCGCGATCGATGATCTCCTTGGCCGCCATCAAGGCGACCCTCTCATCCTTGCTCTCGATCAATTCGACGATGCGGGCGAAGGCGCGTGGCGTGTTCTTGACCGCGAGGTCGCGAACGTCGGTCGGGATTTTCTTTCGCCCTGATGGGTTTCCACTGACACCCTTTGCCCACGGGGTCAGATTGGCCAGGTTCCCAGTGCGCTTGCTAACTGTTTTCTCACTGCTGGCAGCGGGTTGCATCTACCTGTCTTTGCGCCTCTCTGGCCTCGATCTCGTATGGGCTCGTGTTGTAGCGACCCGTCACGTAGTACCAGACGGTGCGCCACCAGAACCTTACTGTCCCGTCCCTTGCCCATTGGTCAAGGTGGACGTGCTCGTGGACCAACAGGCCGATGTCATCTTGGCACTCGGGCTTGATCCAGATGCGGCCCGACGGCACCACCATAGCGTCGAAGCCGAAGGCGTCGAGGATACGCCGGCGCCAGCCTTTTACCGCGACAACAGGCACGCAATCGCCACCATAGCCGTTGTCGCCGTGTCTCCCCGTCCGAACGCCTGAATGCCGACGCCAAAGAACTTGGCCAGCGCGACGACTGCAAGGGCTAGTCCGATGTAGCCGAGCGCCTGTCGGATCGGGGTCAGGAGTTGGTCGAGTTGCATCTAAGCGCCTTCCTTCCCGACCACGCTGCTGCCAGTGCCAGAATGAGCACCAGGGCTCCCAAGAGCCAGTCCGATAATGAGACAGGCACAGCCGGCCCACATCAGGAGGATGGCAATCGAGAGCGCCTGGGCATGGGTCATCCGTGGCTCCACACGGCAGACGGGCGGGACGCGGCGTCACGGGCCGCACTCACCACGCTGTTGAGAAACCCCACGGGAGCGAACGGGGCAACTCCCGTGGGGTTCACCGGGCGCGAGGGCTTGGGCGGCGCCGCAGTGTGCGAATAGGGCTGAGACTCCTCCTCGCGCCGGTAGAGGCCGGCAATGAACAGGGCGAGGGCGGGCAGGCCGGTGCCGGCGAGCGCCATGCCGAGGTTCACGGTCTGCTGAGCACCCTCGGCGAGGAAGTCGCTGGCCTTGAGCTCGCCCTCGATCGCCATCGCCGCCGCCTTGACGATGAAGGCGTTCTGCTCAGCGACGGACGAGGTTTTGTGCTCGACCTTGGCCGCGGTGACGGTCTTGCTGTCGAGGATGCGCTGCGTCGCCTCTATGCGCTTGGTCAGATCGTCGCGCTGCTCGGCAAGCGCAATCCGTTCCTCGAGCGTGGCCTTGCTCTTCATCAGGGCGAGGCACTTCGGCCCGCAGCCGCCGCGCTTGGTTTCCTGCTTGATCGCCTCGTCGGCGGCGGTGAGATTGGCGCGCATGCCGTCGGCGGAGACCGTCGCGACCCATGCGTTCTGCTCTTTGAGGATCGCAAGCTGCTCGCGCCACATCTTCAGGTTGGTGCGCTCGTCGGCCATGATGTCCTGGGCGCCGTCGTAGCGGGCGTTCTGGACCTTGGCCTCGGTAACGTTGACGCCGCGAAGCCCGGCCGTATAGCCGGCGTGCGAAAAGAACTCGATCGCGAACAGCGGCACGCACAGCATGGCGAGTGTCAGGGCGACACCCTTGCGGCCACGCTCCCACTGCGTATACGCGGCTTCCGGGGCGAAGGCCGTCACGATGCTGAGGCAGGCAAGGAACAGCGCGTGCTTGACGCTGACCGACCAGCCGAAATCGAAGCTCATCAGGGTGGCGGCGATGAGCGAGCCGAGCCCGAGATAGAGCCAGAAGCGGCCCCACGGGGTGAGAGTGCCGAACATCTGCTTGAATGTCTGTCGCATGGGGGCGTCCCTGGAATCGACGCGCACCGCCGGCGTTCACGGCCGGTTCACACAGACTGAGGTAGGGTGATACTCGTGAGTGGCGTATCGGGTTCTGCGTAGCAGCTCGGGACGGAGGCCGGCGCGAGGCGTCATCGGCCTCCGTTACCCATTTGCCCACGTAGGGCAATTTATAATTGCGTAAGCGATTTGGTGCACCTACGTCAATGGCTTTTCGGCCACAGTGCGGGCGCGGATGGCAGCGGCGATCTCGCGACATGCGAAACGCTCGCCCGTGCTGGAAAGAGGCTGATCGACGGCGTAGGTGTCGAGCGACACGACGCCATGAAGATCATCAGCGATCCTCGCACACGCCTCACGCTCGGCGACGACGGCGGCACGTAGCTCCGCGCAATACTGCGTCAGACGCTGATCGCGAGCGCAACCGCCTGCACGTAGCCGCTCGACCTCCTCTCGCTCGCCGAGGACGCAGAACCGCAGGCGCACGATCTCGGCGGCAGCCTCGCGCATCAGTGCCCCATCAGGAGCCCCATGCAGATCGGCGTGGCGTTCCAGCCTTTCAACGATGTCGGTCATGTCGTCTCCCTCAGACTGACGTGCGGGGTAAGCCTGGCGCGGCTATGACCCAGCTTCAACGTCCCGTCGATTGCCCTCATGACATAGATTTTTGCGTTCGTTCGCTCTCTCAATCAGACGGCGCACCATCTCCGACCGTGACGGGAGATCACGCTCAGCCTTGCGCAGCGCGTCCAGCATGTCCCTGAACTCGTGCGCGATCCGCATGTGAAGGATGGTGTCTTGTGTCATAAATGCATAATGCGCCCACATTAGCGCAAGGTCAATACATCAACTTTTCGTGATCGTGTATATTTTGTGTTGACGATAGAAGCCACCAGTGCTATTTTTAGCTTGTTGAGTACAAACGAAGCGGCCCGCCCCGAGGGCAATCGGGAACGGGCCAAATCCTAGAAAGGACCAAAGCTATGGTTGCATACGACCCGACAGACGTCAACCTGCTCGCGCTGTTCTCGGGCTGGTTTTCCAAGCCGGTTACCGAGCAGTCTTCCCGGTCACCGGTTACCGAGCAGCGAGCGGCCGACCTGGTGATCCCGCCGACCGTTACCGATGCCGAGTTGGACGAGCTCCGCCAACTTCTCCGCCGGCTCGGCCCCCTGTCCAACAAGCAGGTGGCGCGGTTGATGAAGGTGACCAAGGGCGAGGCATCGAAGCGGGTGTCCAAGGCGGTCGCCGCCGGCATGGTCAGCCGGACCAAGATCGGCAAGGAAGTCGCGATCACGTTGCACTAGCCGAATTCGGCGACCAAAAGGCCCCCACGGAGCAATCTGTGGGGGCCTTTCTCGTTTGGTGAGGTCGGCGGGGCCGGTGCCCTATTCGAGCGCAGTCTGGCCTTTTTGCCCCTAGCACCGGCGGGGCACCACGCTCGCGCCGCCCTACGCGTCACACTGGTCCTCGGCCGGGCCAGTGCAGGTATCCGTACAGCCGCGCCAGCGCCGTCAGCGATCGCCGGAGGCTCGCCGCGCCCTTGGCCATCTGATGCCGGCGGGAGACGTAGCCGAGTGCCCGGCCGGCGTCCTGGGCGATGCCGTCACGGGAGACCACCGCGATCAGGGCTTTCCAGTCGGCGGGGTCTTCGACGGCGAGCTCGGATTGCACCAGCTTGCGCCGGCAGGTCTCGATCCACTCCGGGCCGAGTAGATGGGCCTGGACCTGGCTGGCCGGCGTGCCGTTATGCCGGCTCTCGCCGTAGCCGCAAACGGCGCTGCGTCCCTCATAGACGGCGCCCCAGTAGGTCGTGAGTGTGCGCCCGGCCATCGCCTGCTCGGGCGACAGGATCGCCTCCCGTCCGCCTCTGGCGATTTGCATCAGGTCCCAGCCGGAAAGCACCCGATGATAGGGGCGGGCCTCGGTTTGGGACTGCGAGGGCGGCATGTGCCGCTCGCGGGCGTGACGCAGGCGCTCGAGGGTCGGGTGGTAAACTTCGGTCATGGTCTCTCCGATGGGGTGAGACGCGCACTGACACAAAAACCTTTAGCAACTCAGGCGGCTATCAAACGATCGGCGGTTTTCCTTTCATAAGTCTTCCAAGAGCTTGCCTTCGACGCCATCCACAAACGCCTGCACCGCCTTGTGATGGGCTGCCGCGAGGTGCAGGATCAGGCTCGTCACGGTCGAACCCGACCAGTCGAGATAGAACCCGCCGCCGTCCGGGCGGATGCCGATCACCGCTACGTCGCAGAGATCGGTTTCCGCGGCACGTTCGATCACCCGGGCGATCAGGGCTTTGTGCTCGTCTCGGGTCATGCAACACCGTGGGTCATATCGGCTTACTTCTGCCGCTTGAGAGCATCGATTCTCCGAGCTTGCGAAGCGCTTCACCCAGCGCCCCACCGCGCCCGCTGCAGCAGGCGGCATAAGCTTCATCGAACTCTCGTGCCTCGCGGATGATGCGCGCCTTCTCGTGCACGTTTGGCAGGCGGTGGTTGTAGCGGCAAAAGTCGTGCAGTCCGAGCGACCAGCCGTTATCCGCTGCCTCGCGGCCGATCTCGGAAACGATCAGTCGATCCGCTATTGCAATGTCCTCATGCGCCCAGCCGGGGTGCTGGAATGGCGCCGACCGTATCACTCCGACCGGGGCGCCGGCCTTGCGCGCCTCTTCGCAGGCGGCGACGATTTCGTGCGGGGTCGGAAACTGCCGGCCGCGGTGGCCGCGCAGCAGCACATCGCCAGCCTTGTCCTGTTCTGCCGTCGAGAACCCGCGCACCAAACGCGCGACCTCCTCGAGATAGGCCGCCGGATTGGCGCAATCGGGAGGGCCGTAGACATTCGAAAGGCGCGAAATCAGGTTCATGCGGCTCCTCCTGGCAAGGCGTTGACGAGGTCCATCCACTCACGCTGCTTGCGCTGCTTCTCGGCTTCCCACGGCGCGACGTTGGTCGCCGCCCGCACCGGAGCCGTGGCCAACCCCGTCCGGCACCAGTTCCGCCACGTCGCCTGCCAGTCGAGCTTGCACGCCGCCTGCCCGGCCTTGGCATGCCAGTAGTCGCGGAAGCGGTCGGCTTGGTCCGCCACCATCGCGTCGGTTGCGTGGGGGAATGTCACTCTTGCCCAAGAGCGCCAGTCATCGGGGAGAGACCAGTCGGCGGCGAGTCGCGAACCGCGACGCGCAACACTACTCTTCACTTTCTGGTTCTGGTTCTTGGTTCCACTTCGCGCGTAGTTTTCATTGGGTTTTTTCGAAAACACCCCACGGGTATCTAGGGGGGTATCTAGGGGGGTATCTAGGGGGGTGTGCCCTATGGTACCCGGCACGGGGCTCCGCTCTTTGTGCGGATCAACCGCTCGCGTCGTTTGTCCGGCGTGCGCGTCGGCGGCAGCACCAAGCTCTCGCTCGGCTCGCGGCACGGTGTACCCTGTTGCTGTTTGCACAACCTTTCCGAGCGTGACGAGCTGATCGCGGACTTTCCGGTAGGCATTCGTATGCACCCCCATGAACTTTGCTGCTTGCCGGTCGTCGATGGGAAGACGCAGGCCGGTTTCATAGACGTAGGCACAGACACGGATATAGAGCCCCTCCTGCTCCAGGCTCAGCCCCAAGCATCCGGAGCGCCAGTCGGTCGGGTAGAAGCGCACGTAAGCGACCATCGGAGCCCCCTCAGAATGGCATTTCATCTTTGAGCGGGGGCGGCTCGTCGCCGGCCGGCTTGGCGTAGTCGGCCCGCGGCGCCTGCTCGCGCGGCTTCTGTGGTGCCTCAGACAGGATCATGTTCCAGATTTCGGCCCCGTCGTCAGCGACCTCGCGCGATTTCAGCAGGGCGATCTTCATCATGCCCCACCGGCCGACAAAATATTCGGTCCCCTTGGAGCTGGTTTTTTTGTACAGTCTGCAGGCCGTGATCTGTGGACTGTAGTCAGCCATGTGCCGCCCCCGCCTTGCTATCGCCACCGAACACTTCTAGGTTGCCTATCGTCATGACGCCAAGTTCCCTGGTAGGTGTTCGAGTTCTGATTGGGACCGCATCCCGCCGAGCGCCCCGCTGAGCCGCCCTCAGCGGGGCGCCATTCGTTTCAAATCACGCTGCACCGCGCCCGCTACGACCCCGACCGTCACGTTGAGATGCGCGGCTGCCTTCCTGAGGCTGTACCCGGATTCGATGAGCGCGCGGATTTGCCGATCCCTCTCGACATGCCGACGCTTTCGCTGCCCCGCAGCACGGATGGCCGCGCGTCCGGCGTCCGTCAGCCCATTGATGTTCAGCTCTTTGCATATTTGATTGATGCGCTGGCGCGTCAGCCCGAGGATGATGGCGATTCCGGATTCGCTGAGGCCATCCTGATGCAGCCTCAGAACCTCACGCCGCAACGGCAGTTTCTTCGACGGGTGCATCTCAGTTTCCAACGGTTTCCAACGGTTTCCGGGTGGTTTCCGACCCCAGCACTTCCAGAACTTTATTCAAGCGCTTCGTGCGTTTAGCTGTTTTCTCCGGCACCCGGTAGCAGCGCCGGACGTGGGCCTCGCAGTAGGGCAGCCCGGAAACCTTCTGATCCCCGCAGAAACCATCCTTCCTGACCGGAAACCGACAGTGATGGTCCTCGAGATCGAGGATGCTGGCGACGCGGGCGATGTCCTCGGGATGGTCCTTGACCCGCACCATCGGCCCGGCGTTGGACGGCAGCCCGCGCACCACGTCGCCGAGCACCCGGCGCTCCATGTAGGCGGGGCCGCTCGAGCGCTTGGGCGGGCGGCCACCCCGCGACAGCTTTGCCGCTTGCGACTTGCTGAGCCCGCGGGTGAGGCCCATCCGGTGCCAACGGCCGATCACGCTGTTGCGCGTTTGGCCGTTGCCGGGCGGGTTGTGGTGCTTGTTGAGCAGCTTCGCGACCTCGGCCGCCCGCGTGCCCTTGGCGAAGTGCTCGCGCATCAGCGCCTCGACCTCCGGCTGACGCCAGAATGCCGCTCGATCCCATGTCATCACAGCAGCCCTCCTGTCAGCGTCGATAGGCGCTCCTGTAGCCATCTGCGTTCCGCCGCCAAATATCGATCAGCGGTTCTCTCGGCCTGTACGGTTAAGACCCAAGCCGGGGAGACGGAGCGCAGAGACGCAAGATCGCTATCCATGCGGGAGAGGGCGCCGCGGGCGCTTTCGATGGCTCTGGAGCGCCCTTCGCCGCCGAGCAAGGACTTCAGTTGCGCGCGAATGTGTGATGCTTCGTCTGTTGCCACAATTGGCGCATTGTAACGTGCTGGAATGCCAGCACTCATCGCCACATCTCCAAGCCCCATCTTGACCGCCGCATCCTTGGCGACGACCGGAACCGCAGCCGGCGCGACTGCTAGCGCCTTCAAAGCTCTTCTTCTGCTCAACATGCCGCCCCCTTTCGCGCACGAGCATCCCGCCGCCGGGACCGATTACCCGCACGCCCATACAACACGACTCGAATGCTGAACCCCCGCCCAGCGTGCAGTGATTTGCGGGCGGTGTCTAGGCCGCCCGCTGGCTAGGGCGCGACTTCCCACCCGCCTTGTGCTCGGCAATCCAGGCCTTGACGCGGTCCATCGTGTCCGCCGACGACACCCGGCCCTTGCGGAGCCGGTAGACATAGGACACGTCGTTCATGACCTTGTCGCCGAACTCCTTCGCGCTCATGCCCGAGCGGCGAAGGAACCTCTCGATCTCTGCGAGGAACTTCTCTTTGGTGCTCATGGGCGGATCATAGCGGCTTGGTGGCCCCGCGACAACCCCGGATGTAGCCCAACAAACTTTTTCCACAGATGGTGCAGATTTGCGCTTGACGGGTTGGCTCGAAACAAACTAAGGTTTGGTTATCGGCGGGGCGACGGATGCGGTACCCCAATCCTGATCCACCCGTTCCCTCCCACGGGCCTGCCCCGCCGATACGAGATTCGACTTGCTGGCAGCGGCGATAGCCACCCAGGCCAGCGGGGGAGACGGCGGGCGGTAGATCATGAGGGGCCAGCGGGGACCGCCCGCCGTCGATCAAGAGAGGATGCGGACCATGCAATACAACCACGCCCGAGCCTGCGTCGATGTCGGCGAGCGGCTGCTCGACCTCGGCAACGAGATGACGGAGCCCGTCAAGTACGCCCACCTGCGCATGACGATCTCGCCCGATAACGCGGACAAGCTCAAAGCGCTGCTGATGGAGATCGACAATCTGATCGGCGATATTTACGACGCCGACAAGCAGGCGCGCGAGGAAGCGGCGCGCGAGTATGACGAGTACGTCAAGGACAACAAGCTCGGCAAGAGTGACCTGCTATGACAGAGAGCGCGTGGTTCGAATGGCTGTTGTGGTGTGTGGCGCTGGCGGCGTTGTTCCTGGTGTTCGGATAGAGGCGGAACCGATCATGGAAAAAGACGACAATGGACAGCAGATTGATCCACGCAATTCTCCTAGCGGCAGCGGTGAACATCATTCCGGCACTGGTGATGTTCTTCGTGTGGCTGGCGTGACGCCCATCCCGGCCTCGATCGTCAAGGCTATGTGCAAGGTGCAGGCGACAATCGAGGCGGTCAAGAAAACGCAACGGAACCTTCAGGGCGGTTACAACTTCGCCAGCACCGACGACATCTATGCAGCGCTGGCGCTGAAAATGGGCGAGGTCGGGCTGATGATCCTGCCGCTCGAGATGTCGCCACCCACGGTCAAGCGTGTTGAGAAGAAAGACCCGAAGTCGGGCGAGATAAAGGTGTCTCAATGGGGCGAGTTTCACTTCGGATTCGTTCTGGCTACCGCTGAGGCAACGTGGTTCGACGAGCGGTCATCGCGTTCGATCTTCATCCAACTTCTCGGGCCTCAGACATTCAACGCCGCCGAGAGCTATTGTCAAAAGCAGTTCCTTCGCTCGCTGTTCAAGCTGCCGACCGGAGACATGGACCTTGATGCCATGCCGCAAGCTGAGACGGAGGAAGGGCAGCTCGCCCTTACCGGCCAAGGCATCAAGCGCAAGAGTTCTTCTGCCGCGAAGAAAGACGGCACGGCGGAGAAGTTCGCGGAGATCAGGAAGGCGATCGCCGACGCACCGAATGCCGACGTGCTGTCGCAAATTCCCGACCTGTACGCCGATGAGATCGGCACGTTGCCGCGCGCATGGGTCGAAATCTACGAGCACGAGTACGAGGATCGTATGGAAGCGTTGCGGTCATGACCCACGCCGCGCGGACGCACGACATCATCGACCGACTTCAGCGCATGCGCGACGACATCGACGCGCGGATCAGGGATGAGGAGGAGCGAGCCGAGAAGCTGCAGGCCGAGCTCGGCCGCTATGATGCGACCCTGCTGCTCGCCGACGCGCTGGCCGCGTTGCGGGTTGTCAACACGCGGAACCTATCGGAAGGGCAGCGCCAGCAGATTGCCGGCGTGAAGGATCGATTGAGGAAAGCGTTAGCATGAACCTGCACAAGATGACTTTGAAGGAACTCGGCGACCTCAACACGCGCATTGCGCAAGCGATCCATGACCGCAAGATCGATGAGAAGCGGATCGCGAAGATCAAGGTGATGGAAATCGCCGCACATCACGGGCTCTCGCTCAGCGATCTGACGCTATTCGAGCGCACATACATCTCGTACTGGCGGCAACAGCGCATGCCGCTGCGAGACATAGCCTTGATGCTCGGCGTCGAGATCAGCGACGTGATCGAACACATCAGAGAGACGGAGGGGGCCCGTGTCCGTGCTGCCGTGGCGAAACCGAAACCTGAAACCGCTCGGCGACCCGCCGACCGTGACGGCGGAGATCACGCCGCCTCCTAAGCCGGTGTCGATCGATGAGCTGATCTCCGATATTCGGCACTGTCGATCGCGGGTGGTGCAACTCGAATGCGAGCTGGCCAAGGCCCAGCACGCGGAGGAGCGGGCAAAGGAGGTCTTCGTCGAGGCGCTGCGGGTGCTCGACACGGAACTCGGGGCGTTCGGGAGGCTGAAAGATGACCGACAAGCCCCGCAGCGTTGACCAGCATCGCCGCCTGTTCGGGCTGATCCGCGCCGCTTATGACCAATGGCCGGAGTGGCAGAAATTCCAGCCGGACGGGGAGGAACACCTTCGCGCGTGGTTGCTGGTCAAGGCCAAGCACCGGCGGATACACAAGTTCTCGTTCGCAGGCGACGCGGGTGCCGTCGCGCCGCTGATCCCGGCGATTACGCTCATGATGCTGCAGAAGTACAGTTGGGCCTGGCCATTGGAGGACGCAATCGCGGTGTGCGTGCCGGAGTCGATCGCGTTCGACAAGCTGAGCCACGCCGAAGCATGCAAGGTGTTCGACGATGTCGAAGATGTGCTGCGGCGCGAAGCCAAGCTCGAAGCTGACGAGCTGCTGAAGGAGAGTGCGTGATGCTCGACTGGCTGTTGTGCAAGCTCGGCATGTGCCGGCGCCTGATCCTGATCGATGAGCACGCGATCTGCTCGAGCCCGATCCGCTGCATCCGGTGCGGAAAGCTTCACGACTGGATCACGCCGTCGATCAGGGCGGAATATCGCAAGCGCATCGCATGGCGCGAGCGCGGCGGATGGATGGAGGACTAGATGGCAATCTTGCGAGCAAAAAAGAAGGGTGATCTGATTGTTGGGACGCCTGGAAACGATACAATCATTGGGAGCAGTGGTGACGACTACCTGCGTGGTGGGTTCGGTAATGACACGATCCGAGCCGGTGCTGGTGAGGACGCTGTGCGCGGCAATGCCGGCAACGACCGCATCTTCGGACAACATGGCGTCGATTACCTCGCTGGCGGCGATGGCCACGACTACATCGACGGCGGGCCGGGCGACGCGGCGACGCCGGACGGTGGCACCCGTGGCGACTTCCTGCGAGGCAATACGGGCAATGATACCCTGCTCGGCCAGGGCGGTGACGACATCATGATGGGCGACAGCGACAACGACTACTTGGATGGCGGCTGGGGCGCAGACTACCTGATCGGCGGAATTGGAGCCGACACGTTCCACTTTTCGTATGTCGATGGCGATCTGATCGCTGATTTCGAGCAGGGGGCCGACAGGCTGTCGTTCACCGGCCACGGCTTCACGTTCGATCAGCTCAATATAACCTCGGCCGGCGACTGGACCACGGTCGAGACGCCGGCCGGGTCGATCGTGCTGGCCGGGGCCTACACACTGACGAGTGAGGATTTCATTCTGTGAGCCGCCCGTCATCGTACAAGGTACGGCACGACTGCTACTATGCCCATGTGCGTTACGACGCACATGGGCGCGCCTATCTGATCTGCCACATCTGCCAGGGGCCGATCTGGTCAGGCAAGGATAGCTGGGAGGCCGAGCACGTCGTTCGCCGGAGTGTCGGCGGCGCTGATGACCCGAGCAACGTCATGCCGGCGCATACCAAATGCCACAAGGCCAAGACCCGCGACGACGTGAGAGAAAATGCCAAGGGCAAGCGCGTCGCCGAGCGGCATGCCGGCATCAAGCGTCCGCGCGGGTTTCGACGACCGGAGGGCAAGTACAATTGGGCGACAGGTCGCTACGAAAGAAAGTAGCCCCACGGGTCCGCCCCTGGCTGAGCCCGCCTCACGATCGGCTATCCAGCACCGCCGCCGCCAGCTCGAGCACGAGATAGCGGTTCCGCATCTCACCCTCTAGAGCAAGGGCACGATCCGATCGGCTCTCACCAGCTTCGATGAGCTTGTCCCACTCGGTATTGATCTCATCGTCCGTCATGTGGTCCATAGCTGGCTCCTATGCTTTTTCCACCGCACCGCACTCCAGCAAGTCGTCTGTCGTCTCGCGGACGAGGCCAAGCTGGATGCAGAGATTGTACGTGTCGAAACCGCCGCCGCGATCGTCGAAGAACTCGTGCAGGCGATCATCGGCATCGCTGATTTTCCCCGCGGCCTCGACAAGCGCCATCATCTGCAACATGCGTGCGTCCGGCTCGCTAGGCGGCACGTAGATGTCAATTTCTCCGCTGCCGCAGTCGGGGCAGTCGCCGTTGGGTGGGCCACTGGCGTACCAATGCGCGTCACACGCGAGGCATCTGTAGTTTGCACCCATGGACCGCTCCTTCAGTTCTTCCGCTTCTTCCGCCACACCGGGCAGCTTGTGTAAGCTCTCCTCAGGATCATCTGATAGGCAGTCATCGGGGTCGCCTCGCTCCTCTATCGATCTCACCAGTTGCTCCGGCGCGTAGATGTGCAACGCACCTGCCACCTCAGGGACCGTGCACTCGACGACAACACGCGTCTTCCCCGCCGTGGTCTGAAAAATCGCAACAACGACTCCAGGCCAACGATATCCTGAAACTTTGCATACACGGTCACCGACCTGCATCGCACTTCCTATTCCTTTGGCTCGGTTCGCGACAGCGCGCTGCGGAGCAATGCGATCTCGGCTATGAGATCGGCAATGCGCTGGTCCTTCTCGCGTGCAATACACAGAGGACAGCCGACGTGGCCCAATCTCTCGATCACAGACGCGTCGATCTCCATCAGGCCGTCACACATCTCGCAGGCGTCAGGCATGGCCGCCGCTCCTATTGTTTTCCCATCTGTTGATCCGTCCTAACGATCGCCCGAACCACCGCCCACACCACCGGGATCACGAGCGCGTCGCCGAGCGCCGACCGCCACCGCGCGAGTTCGGCTTTGACGGCGCGCTCGGATAGGCCGTGTCCGCGTAGTCGAGAGGCCAGGCCATCAGCCATAGATAGATAGCTAGCAAGGCCGTCGCCTCCGTGATCCCAAGGGCACAAAGCTGCTCGTTGAGCGGGCGAGAGTTTTTCGAGAGCGTTTCCTCCGACGCCTTGCCACTCCGACCGCGCGCGATTGGCGGAGTGGCAAGGCGTCGGCCCAACACTGTCGAGAGCTTGCGTCCCGTTGTCCCGTCCGGCTCGATGCCGCCGTTGCTCGCGGTGCACGTCGGCAGCTTCTCCGCCGCACTCGCCAGCAGCGCCATCAATTCCCGTGCTCCCGCCCACTTGGCCATGCTCGGCGCGGTCAGGTTGTCGGTCGAGGTCGTCGTCAGCATGCGCTTGAGGCTCGGTCGCTCCAGCCCCGTGCGTCCCGCCGCCCCGCCCCGGTTGCTGCCGTAGTCCACTGCCGATGGTGTCGGTACTCTCATCGCGAGACCAAGCATCGATGGGTCCGGCATCCGCGTGCCAAGTCGCTGCTGTTTGCTGCCGCACCGCTCCGACGCTAGCGGTGTCCCGATCAGTTTGGCACCCAATCGCGTCTCGTCGGCATCCGAGAACAAAGGAGCGTCCCCTCTCGTGCGGGGCGCCGGCATCCTCAGCTTCCACCACGCATGGCCAGCGGGCGTAGCCTGCATCTCCCAGGAGGTCGAGCACCCGGTCAGCTCCGCGAGTGCGGAGCCGAGGTGAGTTCTCAAATCCAACCCAACGAGCGCCGGTCTCCCGTGCAAGTCGGATGGCCTCGAGGTAGTAGCGGCTCTCTGCTCCGTCGATGCCGCAGCCGTTGACGTTGGCTGCGCTGATGTCGGTGCAGGGCGGGCTTCCGAGCAGGAGGTCAATAGGTCCATGGTCTCTGAGCATCTGTCGGCCATCGATCTTTCCCACGTCCCCCATCAGCACCGCATCGGGCCACCGCTCCAGGTAGCGGGCGCGCTTCCACTCGTCCCACTCGCATGCCCACGCGACTTCGACGCCGTTCATCTCGCAGGCGATCTCCCAGCCACCGATGCCAGAGAATAGGACCGCCGCGCGCAATGGTGCCTCCTCAGCTTGTCCCTATCCGCCACAACTCTCTCGATTGAGCACGCAATTGCTGCGCTACGGCGATGCCATCCAGACTCTCCGCGGCGAACGGTGAGGTATAGGCTCGTGCATGCTCGTGATCGACCTCAACGACACAGACCGCGATGTTGAGGCCGAGCAGCGCGCCAGATCGACGCGCATCAGTGGCAATCCGCTCCAATGTCGCCCGTTTCTCCGCTTCCGTCATGCTGATGACTCCCTCAGATCGTCCTCGGCCGCCCGGCTGGGGCATGCCGCTTCCCTAGACGGCGGTACGCCGTCGTCATTGACCAACCGGACATCTGAGACAATGCCTCGGTCATGGTCGCGATACGCCGATCATGCCAGATGCGGCGCGCGTCTTCCTCTGGCATCCGCTCAGGGCCGTGCTTCGCCCACCGATTTCGCGCGGCCTTTTTGGCCGTCCGCGTGTTGAAAGCCCGCGCCTCGCCGAGCAGTTCGCTTCGCGCATCGACCATCATCGATACAACGTCTGACGCCACGTCCGAGCGCCGGCCGGTGCCGGTCTCGATCAGGACTGCCTTGCGCTTGTGGATTTCGCCGAGGATCGTGCCGAGATCGTCGAAGCGCGACGCGAGCCGGCCGAGCGTCGTGACCATCACCGCATCACCCGACCGGAGCGAGCGCAGCAGATCGTCGAGCCCGGACGGATCGTCGGCGCGGTAGATGGCTCCGCAGATGTCCGACAAGGCGGCCTGCTGCATCTTCTCGCCGTGGCGGCGAGTGACACGGATGTAGCCTCGTGCGCGGTGCTTGGCTGGCGATTCTCGATGCGGCATGTGGAAATAATTACCACAGCTTGACAATGAGCGCAAGCGGGATTACATTGAGATTGTGGACGCGATCCACAGCCCGCGCCTCGGGGCAAATCAGGGACGGAGATATGACGATGACCAATCACGACAATCGCTCGGTCGCCAAGGACCATGTGATCGTAGTCACGACGTACTGGTACGGACCGGAGGAGCGCGTCAGTCTGCTCTGTGGGCCTAACGGGTACCCCAAGCGCTTCGTCAGCGCCGAGGCCGCCGATAAATACCTCGATCGCTACGACAGCGGCCCGTACTACCTCGCGCACGACGAGAGCAGCCGGGCGACATACGAGGTCAAGCAGATCGACGACCTCGAGGAATACCTGGCTGAGCAGCTGTGATGACCAACTGAGGCGGGGCTCCGGCCCCGCCTTGGCAAGGCGGCACATCCCGATCAGCCGCGAGCCCCGTCCGACACTGGATTGCAACTTTGGAGGCAAACATGCGACCTGTTCTCGTCACGACCGAATATCGCGGTGTGTTTTACGGCTACGCGGAGGACACCACTGGCGATACCATTGTCATCAAGAACGCACGCAACTGCATCTATTGGAGCGCTAAGACGGGCGGCTTCATGGGATTGGCATCCCGTGGTCCGGCGGATGGCTCGCGCATCGGCGCCAAGGTCCATCAGATCGAGTTGCGCAAAGTGACTGCGGTTGTCGAGATGACGGCCGAAGCGGTCGCTGCATGGGAGCGGGAGGCTGTCCATGTCGGATAAGGGCTCCGGCTCCGGCTCCGGCGACGGCTACGGCTACGGCTCCGGCTCCGGCGACGCCGACGGCTACGGCGACGCCGACGGCTACGGCGACGGCTACGGCGATGGCTCCGGCTACGGCGGCGGCTACGGCGGCGGCTACGGCTCCGGCTACGGCGCCGGCTACGGCTACGGCGACGGCTACGGCTCCGGCTACGGCTCCGGCTACGGCGACGGCTCCGGCTACGGCGACGGCTACGGCGATGGCTCCGGCTACGGCGGCGGCTACGGCGGCGGCTCAACCTTTCAAGATGAGGCCAATCAACATGACCGACCAAGCGGCGCGCCGCCTACTTAAGCAACTCGATCAGCACCAACGTTACCGCCCATGCGACCACAGCCAGGGCATAGTATGAGATTAGCCGCCAGCGGCGTTTCATGGTCGCAGAAGGCGCAAGATCAATGACGCGATCTGATCGGCCTTGGTAGGCGCAAGCGTCGCCAGAACCGTAAGGCCGATAGTTGCGACAGCTTGGAGCCCCCGTTCCATCCATTTGAGCCTGCGGGCAAGGGCTCGGCGTTCGTGCTTCGCGGTCACGTTGTCGGCTTCCAGAACCTTGATCCTTCCCTCGGCGTGGGTGGTCCAGCTCCAAAGCGACTGCGCCAGCCAGGGCGGCCAGTTTGAGGTCATCGATCATTGCCTAGCTCGTCTTCGGGGGCGGCTTGCCGGTATCGCAGGGCGGGGCCTTGTAGACGACTTCCTTGCCCTCAACGATGGTATCGATACGGGAGGATTGGGCGGCGAGCGCCTTCTGCGTCTCGCAGGTGTCGCGCCTCGATGGCGGGACGTGGCCGATCGCAACAGCGACCTTGCCGGCGTCAGTCGCGGTAATAGGGGTTGAGCACCCCGTCGCCAGACTGAGAACGCTTGCCAGCGCGATGAGCCTTGGAAACGGTTTCATGGGTCGCCTTCTCGATTTTGGCGACGGCCTTGTCGGCTCCCCGCCGTTCGATTGCTTGGTCACGCAACGCGAACGCGGTCAGAAACAACCCAACGGCGAACAACCCGGACAGTATGCGCACAATTGGGGACAGAAAAAAATCGTTCATGGCAGGAACCTCCGGAGCTGTGGCGCGAACGCCAGCAACCCCATGAACAACACCAGCGCCCCCGTCATCAGCGGCTTTGACACCGCCCACGATCCGAGGTTGACGACGGTCTCACCGAACGCCTGCCAGCCGAGATACGGGGTCAGATCGGGCGGAGCGGGGAGCGTCGTCGCGGCGCCGCCTCCGGCAACAATGAGGCCGGGCTTCGATGTCACGGCATCGACCGCCTTCTCGGCGACCTTCTGCCCGGTGCTGATGCCGTCGGCCGGATACGCCTTGCGGTCGAGCTCGAAGTGTGGGGTATCTCTCGACTTCCAATCCCCGCCCCACACGATCTGGACGTTCAACTCCTTCGCCGCGGCCTTCATGGCGATCGCGATCCGATCAAGGTCGGGGATGTCGTAGCGGCCATCAGGATCGACCACGTCAACGGCGTGGCCGGTCAGGTGGCGGCTGTTGAGCGTCCAGCTCTTGCCGGCCGTCTTCAGGATGCGCTGGCGCTCGAGATTGCGAAGCCCCTCGGTGACGATGAAGGATTCCGTCTCGGCGGCGCGGTGCACGACGCGAACGAGGTCGGGATGCACGCCCTCGAGGTTGCGGAGCGACCGTTCGTTGAGCATGTCACACTCCCCTGATCGCCTCGGTGATCTGGCGCTCGATCTCGGCGACCTGGTCGGCGGTCGTTGCCTGCTCGAGAGCCCGCCACGAGGCGTCTTCGAGCATTGCAATGCCGATGATCCGGTTTGCCCAAGCGTTGCGGGCGGCGATAATCTTGGCCGCCGTCTCGGCCCAGCCGCTTTCGCCCCGGGAGGCAGCGTAGGAGTCGAGCAGCCGGCGCGCCTCGTCGCGCTCAGCGGGGCGGGTATCGTCGTTGGCGTTGAGCGCGAGCGCCCCCTTGAGCGCGTTGACATCGGCATTGGGGTCGATCTCGGCGCGCCGCGCCCGCGCCGCAGATTGGATCGCCACCCACGTCCGCTCCCGGCGGAGTCCAAACGCGACCGCCTGCACATCGGACCACGGCGGGCGGGCGCCGGACACGCGAACGCGGGCCAGGTAATCCTGCTCGGTTACCGGCTCGGCGCCGGTACAGAATGCGGATACGCCCATATTTGCGAGCGCGTTCATGATCATGGCGTGTACTCCGTGATCGTCATCGTGCACTTCATTACGCCGCCAAATAGACCTCCTCCTGAATAGCCGTTGATATACAGCGTTCCCGCAGAACCAGGGCCTGCACGCACCTTGAACGTTGTGCTTGCCGTCGTTCCGGCGTCCATCACATGGCTAAGGTGGATACACATTCCATAGGCCGCGTTGGTTGGCGACACAAACGCCGCAGCAATGGCATTAGCCGTAGAGTCCTGAAATAGCCCAATCACGCCAGCGATGATGCCAGACGACGTGCAATTCACGGTGACGTCTATCCTGAGCTTGTTGGTCGTGCTTTTTGGCGTGATCGCAACCGACATGATCTCCGCGCCCTCGGTATTTTGCGGGATCGTATTGTCGGCAGGCATTTGCGTAGTCGTGCTCGAATAAGTCGCGTAGCTGGTAGAAACTTCCTGCACGAACTTCGCCGCCAGCGTCGTGCCGGAGACGCCGAGCCCGTCACCATAGGTTAGCCACGCCAGCGCGCCGGCCGAATCGTCCCAGAACACGCCGCGGTCGGCGTTCGGGTCCGAAAGCGCCGCTAGGCTGTCGAGCAGCGTATCCCAGGCCTGCACGTCGACGCCGGTTTCCAAATTCACCGTCGCCTTGAACGTCGCTTCGTCTGCGTCATCGAGCAGCGAGCGGGCATAGGCGGTCAAGGTCGTGGTCGACGCCGTACCCGAGCCGGTGAAGTAGGGCAGCGCGTCGGCCGCCGAGGTCAGCCCGGCGAGCGCGGTCAACTCGGCGTCGAGCGAGAACAGCGCGTTGTCGCCGTGGGTGGCGTCGTTGTTGGTGACCGCGACCGTCATCCCGGTGCCGACGCGGAGCTTGAAGGTGTCCGACCCGCTCGCCGCCGCGGTCGTGGTGCCGTCGGTCACATTGGCGTAGGCGGCGGAGATGCCGGCGCCGGCACCCGGCAGATCGTCGTAATCGATCTTGTAGTACGAGCCGGAGCGGTTGATGACGAGCTTGTCGCCCGACCCGAACGCCGGCCGGTCGGCAAGGCCCGTTATATCGAGCGCGACGGAGGCATTACCGGACACGCCGTCGCCGTTGGTCAGCGCGATCGCCGAGCCGGCGGCGATGGTGCGTGCCGCTGCGGTGCCGGCGCCGGTGCGCACCACAAACCCGGCCGAAGACAGCCCTGCGATCGCGCTGAGGTCGGCGTCATAGGCCTGCACATCGGTACCGATCTCCAAGTTGACGGTCGCCTTGAAGGTCGCCTCGTCGGCATCATCGAGGATCGACCGCGCGAACGTGGTGATGTCGGTCTCCGACCAGGTGTCGAGCGCGGTCGTGTAGAGCATCTTGTCGGCGGCGGTGCCGAGCGCGGCGATCGAGGCCAGCGTCGCGTCATAGGCCTGAACGTCGCTGCCGATGATGACGCCGAGGTCGGTGCGGGCGTCGGCGGCGGTCGTATTGGCGATCAGCGTTCGCCCGAACGACGGCAGATCGGCGAGTGCCGCCGTGCCGGCCCCGGTGAAATACGCCACCTTGTCGGCCGCCGAGGTCAGCCCGGCGAGCGCCGCAAGCTCAGCGTCATAGGCTTGCACGTCGGTCCCGATCACCAGCCCGAGATCGGTGCGGGCGTCCGCTGCCGAGGCGTTGGCGATCAGGGTCCTTCCGAAGGCGGGCAGATCGGCGAGCGCGGCGGTCCCCGAGCCGGTGAAGTAGGCGACCTTGTCGGCGGCGCTGACGAGCCCGGCAATGGCGGCCAGCTCAGCGTCGTAGGCCTGAACATTGGTCCCGATCGCCAGCCCGAGATTGGTTCTGGCCGTCGCCGCATTGGCCACGTCTGAGAGGTTGTTCGCCGCCAGCATGTCGCCACCACCTGGGATCGTTTCCCAGATCGGATTGGCACCGGCACCCTGCGTCTTCAGAAACTTGCCGCTGGTGCCGGGGGCGAGGCCGAGCCAGGTAGTGCCGTCGAAGTAGACCAGCGCGCCCTGGTCCTGGTTTTCGAACGCGGCGATCCCGAGTTGCGCGGCCTGAAGCTGGGCCAGGTTGACGGCGTCGTTGGCGGCGGTGCCGTCGGCGACGTTGCGGATGATCGCGCTTTCCGCGTCCCAATAGTCCGTCGCCCCGGCGCTGATGAGCTGCATCCCGGCGTCGCTGTCGGCCAGCGCCTCCTGGGTGACGAGCAGCGCCTTGTCGAACGCGGCCTCGATGGTCTTGGCCGGGAACGCGCCGCCGTTGGTGAACGCGGTCGGCTGGGTGCGCGGGGTGACGCGCTCGATCTTCAGGACCTCGCCCGAGGCCGGGGCGGTCAGCATAGTCACGGTGCCGGTCGCCGGCAGCCCGTCGGCATCGCTGCCGCCGGAAACCGTGTAGTGGGTGGAAATCGTCTTGACCGTCTCGACGCCGGTCGAGGAAACGAGCGTGACGAGGAGGCTGCCGGAGAAGAACGGCCACGACACCGCGAACGCGGTCGTGCTCCCGTTCCCATTGAAGCTCAACGGGGTGTAGGCGGTGGAAACGGCCATGTGTGGGTGTCCCTAGTAGGGGAGTTGAGCCCCGGTCCCGCGCGGCGGGATCGATTCGCGGATTTCCTTGAGACGCGGGAACTCACGCAGCACTTGCAGCTTGGCGGCGCGGCGGTAGTCGGAGAGTACGTCGGACATCATGTCCTGACGTTCCTCGGGGTCGGCCTCTGCGAACTCGGGCGAGGAAACGGTCACATTCAGCGCCTCGCGCAAGGTCATGTCGCCGCGGTCCTCGAGCCGGCGGAGTGCCGCGCGCCCGCCGCCCCTCTGCTCCATCAGCGCATCAGTGTTCTCGGCCACGAGGTCGGACGCCTTGGCGTTGGTCAGCTCGACCAGCCGGTTTTCGATCTCGGGCATGTTGCGCAGAGAGACGTACTGCCCGCCGATCTGGATCGACGACGGGTGGGTCGGGAAATACTTGAGCTCGAAGAATGCCTTCTCCGCAGGGTCCATCTTCCCGCCGGTCGAGCGCGAGTAGACGGGCGACAGAATGTCATAGGCGGTGCCGAGGCCGCTCTGGAATTGCAGCGGCCTGCCCCAGAAATCGAGTCGTGGCGGCAGGTCGGCGGAGAGGCCAGGCGTGCGGTTTTTGAGCGCCGACACGAGGTCCGTTGTTTCCCGTGAAACAGGGTCCATTGCGCGGGCGGCATCCTTGACGATGGTCGGCACGAACCCGCCGGCGGCGTTCTGCAGCCAGCGCTCACCGTAGCGCTCGGGGTTGTTGATCGCCGCCACCGCGTCGGCGAAGCCGCGGAAAAATGCCTTGTCCTTCAGGTTCTCGGCGGTGCCGAACACCATCATGGCCGCCAGTTCTGCGGCGTCTCGGGTGTCGATCCGGCCGTCTTCTGTATTGAGGAAGTATTCGCCAAGATCAGCGGCATTCGCGAACAGGGTGCCGACCGGATCGAAGCGGTTGTAGGCGAAATACCGATAGGTCGGGCTGCCGTCGGGTTCGGTGCCGGTCTGGACCCGGATCGAGTAGGGCTGCCAGCCGACACGGGCGCGGGCTTGGCGCTCGCCCGCTGCCTTGTCGCCCGACGGGCCGCCGCCGGTCACATGACCGTTCACCGCCAGATCGAACGCCGCTGTGAAGGCCATCGTGCCGAGGCCCATCTTGGCGAGCGCCATGTCGCGCCGCGCGCCGCCGGCCTGGACCTCGGCCCAGAAGCGGTTTTTCATCATCAGAGCCGCGGGGCTGCGCTCGAACGCGAACGTGAACAGATTGGCCGGCGTGTTGATGAACGGCATCGCCAGCCAGCCGCCGGGCACCGTGTCGCGGACCTTCATCGCCGCCTTGGCGACCGGGCCGGCTTCGTTGGTGAAGGTGTTGTAAGCGGCATAGTCGTTGGCCATCAGCCGGAAACGCTCGGGCGGGTCGTCGACCAATTCGGCGATGCGGGCCTTCAGGCCCTCTCTCGGCAGGATGCCGCGCTCGATCTCGGTGCTCGCCTCACGCAGCGCGAGGGCATGGATTTGCGCGCGATAGTTGACCATCTTGAAGTAGTCGTCGGCCGCGGTCAGCATCCGGCCGGGGATATTGACGAAGCCGCCGGCGTAGTCGAGCCCGCGCCCGAGCATCGAATCAGACGGCAGCCCGAACGATTCCGAGCTGATCGCGCGGCGGCGCGCGCTCTCCAGCGTTTTTGTTCGCCCCATGCCGGTCTCGCCGGTCTTGAGTGCGTGCGCAGCCGCCCGCCATGCGTCCTTCTGCGCTTCGAGGGCCCCGTACAGCATCGCGCTCGCCTCGCCCGGCTTGACGCCGTAGACGGGGTTGACGAGGTCGCCCATCTGCCCGGCGAGTGCGCGCTCGCCGAGCGATTGAAAGAACACCGCCGCGTTGCTCGTCATGTTGACGGCGTGAGTTTTGGGGCCGCTGAGGATGGAGTTGATCCAGTATTCGCGCACCACGTCGACGGTCAGTTGCGCACCGCGCCCGAGCCGGTCGACGAAGCTTTCCAGCGACGGGCCGCCGTTCGGGTGGTCGGCGAGCGACGCCACCTTGGCGGCCATGTCACGGCTGACAGCTTCCCCGCCGGTGCTGGCCAGCATGTCGGCGAGCTGGCGCTCCATCTCCTTCGAGCCGCCCGCCGGAATGCGCCATTGCTGCAAGGCACGGGCGGTCTCGGTGCGGATGCCGACGACGGTATTCTGGATCATGCGGTGCGTTTCGACGGCGCGGCGGAAGGCGACCAGGTCCTCCGGCCCGCCGTCGGCGGCGGCCTTGGCGAGTCCCTTCAGGGTCTCGGCGGATTGCGCCCACAGATTGCGCAGCACAAGCTGCTCCTCTGCGGTCGCGACCTTCGGCGCGTCGGCCTTGCGCTTGCCCTCCAAGAGTTGCCACGCATTCTCGTCGCCAGCGGCAGCGATCGTGGTGGCATTGGACCGGACGCCACGCTGTGCCTTGGCGATGTCGTCTCCGAAGGCGTCGGCCATTTGGGTAATGACGGCCTTCACGTCGTCGGTCGAGTTGATGCGGGCGAGGTTGACGTAGACTTGACGCGGGCCAAAGTCGAGCCGGGCGCCGCCGGGGGGCGGGCCTTGCGGGGGCGTGGCTCCGCTGCCCGCTGCGCCAGGAGGGGCGGCAGGCGGTTGCATTGCGCCGCCGTCGGCAGCGGCTGGCGGGACAACGCCTTGCGGGGGCGGCTCCGCCGCGATGGTCGGCCGCGGCGGCAGGTCCGGCAGATCGCCACCCCAGAAGCGGTGCCCCGAGGCATAGCGCAGCTTGTCGGCGTTCCACACCGCCAGCGTCGGTGCGGTGCGCTTGCGGCCGGCGTGATCGTCGAAATTCTCGATCATCCTGACGCCGTCGTAACCGAGCCGCTTCATCTCGGCGACAAGCTCCGGGCTCTCGAGCACGCCCCACGAATCCTTGAGCGGGCCACTCTCTCCGGCCATGATCTTCGCGCGCAACGCATCGGCATCCGGCCGGCTCGCTATGAACGGCTCCAGCGCCGCCATGTCGGCCTCGTTCTCGGCGCTGAAGAACTTGCCGCGGCCAAGCACCAATTCCTTGACCTCGCCCTTGGGGCCGGCGAACGAATCGGCAAACTCGTATTTCGGGGTGACGAACACGACGTCGGAGCCGACGCGGGCCGAGGCGCCATCGCCCGATCGGGCGGCACCGGCGTCAAACGCGTCGAAGTCGGTTTCGGTTCCGTGGTAGACGACCTCCTCACCCTCGTCCAAGGTGGCGCGCACCGCTTGCGCGCGGCGCTCGACTGCCGCGGCCACCTGCCGTCTCGCCGCTCGTTCCTTGGCCTTGACCGGCTCGAGGGTCGACCAGTCCTGCGTCTCCACAGCCTTGCTGAAGCTGTTCTTGTACTCCAGGTCGACATCGGCAAGCGTCTGGCGCAGCGGATCGCGGCTGATCGAGCGCGGTGGGCTTGGGGGCGGAGCCCCCGCAGCAGCCCCCGCATCCGTGGTCTTATCCAGCGCCTTGGCCGCATAGGCATCCCCGGTCGGGAATATCTCTTCCTGCACTTGCACCAGCGGCGCATCGGGGTCGCCGAGCGCCTGCCTGATCCGCTCGCCGGTCTGCGGGTTTGCGCCCAAGGTCGGATCATCGGGGCCGGCCTCGGCAAGCCGCTTGGCCGCGCTGGCGTAGTCGGCTTCGCCGGTCAATTCCTTGGCCTTGCGCGCGGCGCGGAACGCGCGGAGCACCTGCACAAACGGCTCCAGCGCCGCGCCCGCGCCGAGGCCGGTCAGGGCGTTCTTGATCCGCCCGATCATCTCCGGCGTCTCCTGGTCGGTCGCCAGGAACTCCGTCACGGGGTTTTGCAGGGTCGGGAACTGCTGAATGACGTTGGCGAGATTGGCCTCCTGGCCATCGAAGGCGGCGAAGTCGCTAATCATCGATTTGCCGAACACGCCGGGCAGCGAATTCTTGATGCCGGTCACTTTGCCGGCGCCCGCGAAGCCGGTGAGAAACTGGCTGATGCTCCGCACGAACCCGCCCGTCACCGTCTCCGGCGCGCCGACGTTTGGAAGCTCTCCGACCTGTCCCGCCTGTGGCGGGGTCATCTGCTCGCCCATGAGCGTGCCGAGCCGGGTGTCAGCGACGTTCCGGTTGAGCCACGTCGCGGCCTGGTCGATCAAATCCCAGGCCTCGTTGACCGCGCCGATCGCGCCACCGACGGCCTGCTTCGGTCCTTCGATCAGGCCGCCGCCGATGTCCTTCGCGACCTTGCCGGCGGTGGCCATGATGCCGGCGCCCTCGGGCTCGACCGGCTGCTCGTCGACCAGAGGTCCGACCTGATCCTCGAGCCATTTGAGGTTGTCGTCGGAGTTGCGCTCCTCGAGCACGGCGCGATAGTCGTCGTCGAGCGAGGTCGGCGGCTTGCTTTCCATCTCGGCCAAGAGATCGGCGCCGGCATCGTCGGGCATGATGTTGGCTCCGGCTGTCTGCGAATCTTGCGGAATGTCCACCATCAGGGCGTCGCCTGCTCTTGCTGCGGGTTCATCTCGATTTTGAGCGCCGGCCGGGTCTGCTTGCCGGCCTCGCCGGCCGGCTTCGCCCCTTGGGCCGCGGGGGCGCTCGGCTTGACCGGCTTGCCTTCCGCCGCCGCCTGGGCTTCGAGTGCCCCTTGCCATTTCTTCAGCAACCCGGCTTCGCGGCTCAATGTCTCTTTGTCGATCTTGCCGGCCTTGAACGCTTCCACCGTGCGCTGCTTGGCGATTTCCAGCGCCTCCAGGCTCATCACGTCGCGCCCGACCGATCCGAAGCGCGGCATCGGCAGGCCCTTCCGGCTTTCCCGCGCGCCGTCCATCTTGTGCCCCTTGACCAGATCGTCGGCGAAGCCAGTCAGGCCCTTGCGGTCCAGCGCCTCGCCCTGCTCCTCGACGTAGGCGTCGAACTTCTCCAGGGCGTCCTTGTAGGCGGCATGCTCGCCGTCGCCGGCCTTGCCGTCAGGCTTCAACATCTTGCTGACCGCGTTGCGCGTCTCGCGCGCCCATTGCGGCATCCGCGTCGTCGGCTCGAGCGCGCGCTGTGCTTTCTTCAGCACGCTTCTGTAACCGTCGGCATCCAATTGCCGATTTGCGTAAGCGTCCGCCGCGTCCTTGACCGCCTGCTCGGGGTCGGCGTGGGCCTTCTCGGCGAGCCCGGAATAGACCTGCGGATCGGTGACCCGCGGCACGTTGTCGAACATCCTGAGCCAGCGCCCGTAAGCTTTCGGGTCCATCAGGCTGCCGTTCCTCTCGACCCAGTCCTTTGTCAACTCCTGCTTGTTCCATAGATCGAGCGCTTGGCCTTCGATCGCCTGGTGCTGGGCTTTCAGCGCCGCGGCCTCGGCGGCGCGCTCCGCCCGCTCGCGCCCGAGCGAGAACTTCTCCAGCGCCGGATAGTTCTCGACGATGCGGCCCTTGAACTCGTCATAGAGCGTCCGGTTGCCGGCGTAGGTGGTGAGCCCGCGCGCCGCGACCTCGACCGGGCCGCCGTCCTTCACCCCCGGCGCGAGCTGGAAATGATGCGGGTCGCGCCCGCGGATGCTCTCGGGGTTGACGAGCCCGTATTTCTCGCTGTTGGCGTACATCCAGGCGAGCGCCTGATTGTAGCCCTTGCGGTCGTAATTCGAGCCGTAGCCGCCGGGCGGCGAGAAATCGACCGCCTCGCCGAAGTTGTGCCGCGAGCGCCCGGCCGGCGCCGCCAGCCCGCCGCGGCCACTCTCGTAAGCCTCCCGCAAGCGGGCCTGATAGGCCGTCGAGCGATGCGCCTCGTTGATCTCAAGGTGCTTCCTGATCTCCGGCGGCATGTCGTTAAGCATCTTGGCGAGGCTCGACACCATCGGCTTCGTCAGGCCGTCGATGTTGCGATCAGGGTCGCCGCGTGTCAGGCCTTTGTGGATCGGCACCAGCGCCGAGAGAGCGCGCGCGTCGGCCACCGTCGCCGACTTGGGCGCCTCGGGCCGACTTCTGAACTCCTCGACGATCTTGGCGCCAATCGCCGCCGCGTTGGCGCCCGCCTTGTCGGTCCAATGGCGGTAGACGATATCGAGCGCCTGGTCCCTGATCCGCGACCGCGTCTTCTCGGTCGCGCCCGGCATGTCGGCGAGAATGTTGTCGATCCCCTTCAGCCCGCCCTCGACGCTGGTGAGGTCGCTGGTGATGTTCGGCAACACCCGCTCCTGCACGAGCCGCGTCGTCTCGGCGTCGTAGTAGCCCTGAAGGTGCTTCTGCTGCTGAATGTAGCTCTTCTCGCCGTAGTGCGAGCGGAGCCCGGCGACGCGCTCGCTCGCCAGTATGCGCGCCTTGTCGTTGGCCGGCAGCCTGCCCATCAGGTCGTTGGCCGCCGCGTCATAGCTCTGCAGCCGTCCCGCCGCGTGGTCGCGCCCGTCGCCGCTGATCTGGGCGTCGTAGTCGATCTGGGCCATGTCCTGCTGGCCCTGGAAATCCGCCAGCGCGACCTTGGTCTGGTACATATCGAGCGCGTTGCGATCGGCTTCCGCTTTGCCCGCAAGCGATCCGAGTGCGCCGAGCACGCTCTGCACCATGCCGCCGATCTGCTTGACGTGCTGGGCGTCGTCCATCATCCGCTTCGCCTGATAGGCGAGAGCGCGTCCGGGGGCCTCGTAGCCCTCGCCGGTGCTCATCGGGATCGGCGTCGCGTTGGGCCTGACCTGGCGCTCGTAGGTCGGGATTTTGACCATCTAGCGCGGCTCCTTGTAGGAGCGCAGCGGCGCGTAGAGGTCACTGACGAAGCTCGAGCCGGCGCTGAGCCCGGTCGCCGCCTCCGCGCTCCTCACCGTGTAGTCGGCCTGATACCTGAGATCGGTAGCCTTGTTCTCACTGGCGACCGCCTCTGTTTCCTTGTTCCACAAGGCCGTCATCCAATCGAGCCAGGCGTTGGAATGCGCCGCGCTCGCCACCAGCGCGGCGCTTCCCGTATTCGGGTTGACGCCAGCCTTTGCGGCCTGAGCGGTGATCGTCGATTGAAGCTGCCGCGAGCCCTCGACCATGCGCTCCTGCTCGCGCTGACCCTCGCGGCGCGCGGTTTCGGCATTGGCCAGCGCCACGTCGGCGTTATACTGCATCTGGTTGCCCTGACCGATCGCGGTCAGCAGCGTCGCCTGGTCCTGGCGCTTCTGGGCGTCCATCTGCATTTTCATCGACACGGCGCTCATGCCGACGCCAGCGAGCGAGGATACGGCACCGAGGGCAGGTCCGCACATATCAGGTCACCCGCTGGTGTTGATCTCGACCACGGCGGCGAGCACATGGAACGGGAACGGCTCGTCGTGGTCGACATAGAGTTGCTGGGCGCGCTCCCATCCGCTGTCGACTTCGATGTCGAGATAGCCGGAAAAGAGCGGCGGGCTCGAATCCATCACATCCTCTGGCACACGATAGAGGATCGCCTTGGCGTTGGCGCTCGTGCTCCCGCAGCGCCCGCCGAGCGAGCGGTGGACCTTGACGAACGCCTGACTGATCCGCTTGGCGCGGGCTTGCGCGGTGCCGGCAGCGGCTCCCGCCTCGATGTCGAGCGACTGCAGGACGCTCGTGTACTTGAGACCGATGTGCGCCTTGGTCGTCGCCCGGTCCAGGGTGATCCGCCCGAGCGTCACCGTCTTGCCGGCCTCATGCGCGCCGTCGTTCAAAACGTCGACCGTCTCGCCCTCGAGGTGCCAGAGCCCGGAGATCGTGCTCGTCGACGCGCCCGCGTAGGTCGCCGCGCAATCGAGGTAGACCGCATCCTCCTTCTCGGTCTCGTCGGTCAGACCGGCGCTCAGCGTCTCGACGTAGTGCCGCGTCGACCCGTCGATGGTGCGCGCCACCAGCATCCACAGATCGTCGCCGTAGGTGCCGGGGATGACGCACAGGCTCTTGACTTGACCCGTTGCCGCCAGTGGATGCTTGTGCCAGCCGACGACCTCCTGCTCGCGCTCGTAGGTCATGCCGACCAGCACGCCGTCGCTGCGCCGCGCCCACAGGATCGAATCCGGCGCCGACTGGTAGGCCAATTCGGTGATGCCCTCGCCGGTGATGTGCTCGGCGAGAATGGTGAGGTCGGGCGCCACGTAGGCATCGCGATCGAATGAGTAGATGAACTCGCGCACCTTCTTCGCAGGCCCCGACACGGCGCTGTGACGCTGGGCAAACAAGAGCGTCGATCCGACCGCGATCGCATTGGCCTGACCGGCGCCGAACGCGGTCTGGCGGGTGACGCGCAAGTTCTTCGGCGTCAGCGCCTGGTCCTGGTTGCCGCTGGTGACCGTGTACTCGCCCGACGCGGTGCCGATGGTGAGAGACCTTCCGGCGACCATCCATCGGATCACGTCGACCCGCTCCGAGGCGATGGCGTACACAAGACCCGCATCGTCCTCGTCGCCGTCGGCCCAATTCTCGAAGGCGGCCGTTTTCGAGCTCCACACCGTCTGCGGGTCCTGCACCGAACCGGCCGCCCACAAGCGCTGCTCGTAGAAGGCGAGCGTGCGCGGGTAGCCGTACTGCTCGCTCCAGGCGCCGTGCTCCCAGAACGATGTCCCGTCGACGGCGGATTTCGGGATATGGTTGAGGACCACGACCGCAATCGCCTGGGTCGCGCTGACGATTTCCTCGATCCGCACGACGCCATAGAGCGAGTGCAGATAGAGGCAGTCGACGCTGTTGCTGCCGGTTACGCCGTAGCCGGCACCGTCCGAAATCTTGACCTGGCCGCGCGAGTGCGTCGGAAGCAGCCAGTCCGATTGCCACTCCTCGAAGAATTGGTAGTTCTCCAGCGTCGCCACCGGGCCGGAGAGGTTGTCGATCCCGTACACCTTGCCGGCGTTGGTGATCGATTTCGGGACCTTGATCCTGGACCCTGTAACGGGCGAGGAAACGCGCGCCGACTGGCCACTTTCCCACAGCCGGAGCAGCGCCCCGGCATGCCCGACCTCGAATGCGTCCTTATCGCAGGTGACGACGACCCGCGTTCCCGGCGCGGCGGTCCCGAACACGGAGATCGAGCGCGCCACGATGCCGCCGCCAGAATAGGCGTTGAGACTGGCGGTTGACTCGGCATTGCCCATCGAATCCCACAGCTCGAAGGTGGTTTCGGTCGGGTTGCCGACCTGGAACCGCTTGCTGTTCAGGAACCCCATGCCGGTCTGGCCCCCGAGCAGTCCGCTCAGAAACACCCATTCTCCTTCGACAAGGTCATGGGGGGCGGTCGTCGTGACGACGCCGGGGCTGGCCTTGGTGATCCCCGACACCGCCCACAAGCCGGTCATGGTGATTCGCATCACCGCAGCGTTGTCATCGTTGATAGGCCGGAACGGGCCGTCGGTGATCTCGATGTCGGAGATCGTCCACGCGGTGTGGCTGGACCGGGTGAGCTTGGCCAATGGGTGCAGCGGATGAGCGATGTAGAGCGTATCCGCCGACTGGGCGAACGCGAGATCGTCCAATTCGGCGGCGGTGTAGTCGGTCGCCACCGTCACCGGCACGTAGGCGGTGCCGCCCGAGGCATACGCCGTGTAGGCGCTCGCATCCAGCCCCTCGAGCTGGAACGTGTCGGCGCTGACGTTGGCGACCGTAAAATACCGATCGTTGACCTCGGTCATGCCGACCACGTCGTCGAGGATCACCCGGTCGCCGTTGGCGAGCCCGTGGCCGACGCTGGTCACCACCGCCGGATTGGCCTGGGTGATGCCGGTGATCGTCTTGGTCGACGCGATGACGATGCCGCCGTCCTTGTAGACCCAAACCTTGTTGGCCTGGAACAGCAGTGTGTAGGCCTGCTCGGTGTTGAATTGGAACGGCACCAGGCGGCCGGTCGCGTCGGGGTCGATCGCCTCGCCGACGTAGATCGTGCCGGGCCGTTTCCAGGCCCCGCCATGTGGCTTGACGATGAAGTTCTGAACCGTCGCGGCGCCGTTCTTGTACTTCTGAATGTCGATCCGCGCGTCCAGCCGCGGGGTGATCTCGCCGGCTGTGAAGTTGGTCTGGATCGCGTTGGCTTTAGGCACGGGAGAGCAACCATTCGTCGGCGATGATGTCGCGCGGGGTGCCTTCCTGGGCGTCGACCGATCGCGCCTCCCTGATTTTCTCGCCGTAGATTTCCCAGGCGGTGCGGATCATCTGCGCATTGTCGGTCAGCTTGGTCCCGATCTCCGCCGCCAGCCGGGCGGCGAGGCAGTCGACGAACATCGGATCGAACTGGGCCACGTCCTCAATCCGGGCGATGTACTCGATCCCGATCGTGCCTTCGTCGGTCAGCAACTTGCGGCCCTCGATCCGGTAGTCGACGCTGTAGCCTTGGGCGTCGAGGTCGGTGCGTACGATCTTCAGGAAGTCGGCGGGGAGCGCGTACTGGTAGGTGTACTCGAAGGCCGGCGTCGTCGTCTCCTGGGCCAGCATCACGCGCCGGATCGCGAAGTTCCACGGGTGCGCGCGGAGCACCGCGTCGCGGGTGTTGGCATAGTGCAGCTTGGCCAGCGACGCCCCGACGCTCGCCTCTGAGAACGCGGTGATCGCGCTGTGCCCGAGGCGGGTCAGGGCGAGATTGCAAATCTCGATCTCGCTGCTGCTCACGGGATCACCTTGACATTGACGAAGTCGCCGAGCTTGGTCAGGATCGAGTCCAGAGTGCTATCGATGGTGGCCAACTGGGCCTCAATCGCCGCCAGCCGGCTTCTGGTCTCGGCATCGCTCACGCTGATCGAGACCGTGCCGTCGCCGTTGTCGGCCCAGCGGACATTGATCGGAGTACCGAGAGACGCCACCTTGTCGGCCATGTGACCCTCCCTTCCGAGAGAGGGCGGGTTGCCCCGCCCTCCCGTCAGATCAGTCGACCACGTACACGAGATAGCCGACGAGATTGTCACCGTCGGCGATCGCCGTGTCCTGGCTGGTGGCGCGGATCACTACTCCGCTTTTGGATTCGAACACATACGTGCCGCCGGTCAGCAGATTGGCGGCAATCGCGCCTTCGAGCGTCTGGAACCCGACCGTATCGACGCTGAGGCCATCGATCAGGCCGTTGGGATCGGCGGCGATGGTAGTGCCGTCCATCGCCGTATAGGCATCCCAGCCGAGATCGAGCGTCGCCAAG
>JBFMHN010000006.1 GCA_040752895.1 Pseudomonadota bacterium | reverse complement strand
GCGACGAGTTGCAGCAAAAAATCGCCCTGAAAATTGGAAACCAGCGGAAACAACGCCATGATTGAAATCCCCCCGTGAACGTCCTTACGCCAAACCTTACGCCAAACCTTACGCCAAAAGCCGGGCGTTTGCTGCCCGGTTTTTCTCCGTTTCGTTTTGTTCTAGCTTGCCGCCCGCATGGCTCGGTAGGCGTCGATCCACGCGTAGTTTTCCGCGTCGTCGCCCCTCTCGCCGGGGGCGACGCCCATATAGGCGAGCACGCCCGGCACCGTCATCGGCTGAATCTCCCCGGCCAGGAAACGGTCGACGATCGTCTTGTGTTCCTTGTAGCGCTCCGGCTCTTCTTTGAAAATCCACTTACAGGGCTCCGAGCAGAAGTGATAGAGCCGGCCTCCGTGCGTGTGCGTGTAGTCGTGGAGCTTGAAGGCCTTCGTGCCGGGGGGCGCGACGATCGGCAACTGGCAGAGGTTGCAGAGCATCGGCAGCGTTTCGGGCAACGTCTTTTCCTTCCGGCCGTTCAGCAGGTTGTCGATGATGACGTCCCATGCCTTGCCGAAGGTGTCGTTCCAGCCCGGGTATTTCCTCTCCAGCCAGTCGCGTTCGGCCGGTGCGACGCCGGCCCGCGGGTTCCAGTAGAGCGTCGGCCGCCAGAACCACAGGCCCATGTGCAGCCCGTGATGGGCGTAGTTGAGCTCGTCCAGGAAGATGTCCCAATACCAGGGCTGGTTGATCCCCATGTCGGCGATCTGGCGCTCGTATTGGACAATGATCCATTCCTCCATGAATTCCTTGAAGGACTTCTCGCGCTTCTCAAGTGGCGTGAAGTAGTCGATTCCGGGGCCCGTCAGTGTCAGGAACAGCTTCCACGAACGCCAGAAGGCAAGGTCGAGGACGTGCTGGGCTCCCTTCTTGTGGCCATTGGCGACCAGGAAGCGCAGGTTCGGCGCCCCGATCTGGGCGTGCCGCGCCTCGTCCGTCTGGATGCTGGTGACGACGTTCGAATAGGTGTAGTCGCCCATCTTCGCGGCGTCGGCCGAAAGGCTGATGAATTGAACGTTGGTGAACCCGGTTTCCAGACAGAACCCGTTGGTCAGCGTCGAGGAGACGATGTCGCGGGTCACCATCACGTCTTCGATGAAATGCCGCCCGGCGACGGCCGTCCAGTTGTTCGTGTGATAGGTCTTGACCGCCCAATCCCACTGGCGATCCCGCTTGACGTGTTCGTGCGGGAAGATGAATTCGAGCTGGCCGTGGCGAATCTCGTCGAGAACGCCGAAGGTGCCGGTGTTGCGCATGCCGCCGGCGCGGCCGAAGCGCGCGGCGCGGCAGTTATAGATGGCCGCCGTGAATTCGACGCCACCGATGATGTCGTAGTGGGATTTGAGGATCGAAAGCCAGCCGGGCGCTGCTTTCTCGATGAAATTCGAGCGGCCAAGGGCGGCGCGGACGGAATAGACGCCGACGTCCTTGTCGCGCTGGACCTGCACGTAGTCGCGGTAGGTCGTCTTGTAGGGTTCGTCATAGGTGTCCCAGACCTCCTGGGGCATCTTGTAAGGGTCGCCCATCTCCGGCGGGAAAAGCTCGTCCTGCTGGACGTATTTCGGCGCCCACGTCGTCGTGCGCGCCAGGTCGTACCATTCCGTTCTCTCGAGCTGGGCCATTGTTTCTCACTCCTCACGTCGTCCGGCGTTTGCCGGACAAGCTATCCTCGCCAAAGGGGGGCGCCTCAATAAAGAGACTGTCTTTAATATTAAGTGGGGAAATTTTGACCGTAAGGCAACCCCCTTTAAAACCCCTCTAATGTTTCTTCGTACCTTTTGAATGGGTGTAGTTTTTTCTATTGAAATGAAGCGGTTACTTGCCTAGTTTCGACTTTACATAGCCCCCCCCGTTCTTGCAACGAAATCTATGGCGAAGATCGCGGCGCTGGCTCGCTTGCCTTGACGGGGAAAGGCTTGCGCCGCATCCTGCGCGGCGACAACGGGTGAAGTCTGGGCACAGCGCATGAAAGCAAGCAAAACCGGCCGGCAGAACCGGGAAACGCGTGTTACCCCGAAGGGCCGGCGCAACCAGGCGCGGGAAGCCGCCGCCCTTCGCGCAAACTTGCGAAAGCGCAAGGCGCAGGCGGAAACGCGCCGGGAGACCGACCCATGCCGATAATGTCCGACCGCTGGATCCGGGAAATGGCGACGACGGCCGGGATGATCGAACCCTTCGTCGAATCCCAGAAGCGCGAGGGTGTCATTTCCTTCGGCCTTTCCTCTTACGGCTACGACGCGCGCGCGGCGGACGAATTCAAGGTCTTCACGAACATCGATTCGGCCGTCGTTGATCCGAAGGCGTTTTCCGTGCAGAGCTTCGTGAACCGCCAGGGCCCGGTCTGCATCATCCCGCCAAACAGTTTCGTGCTGGCGCGCACGGTCGAGTATTTTCGCATTCCGCGGGACGTGCTGGTGATCTGCCTGGGCAAGTCGACCTATGCGCGGTGCGGAATCATCGTCAACGTCACCCCGCTTGAACCGGAATGGGAAGGCCATGTAACGCTGGAATTCTCGAATACGACACCCTTGCCGGCGAAGGTCTACGCGAACGAAGGGGCGTGCCAATTTCTGTTCCTGAAGGGGAACGAATTGTGCGAAGTCTCCTACAAGGATCGGGCTGGCAAATACATGGGCCAGCGCGGGGTTACCCTGCCGAAACTCTGAGAGGCGGAATCTGCGATTCCGGAATGCACGTCTATGAAGCCATGGAAGGCAATCTTCGTATTTCTTGTGGGAACCGCGACACCGGCCGCCGCCGCCGAATTTTATATCTTCACTATGGATGAAATCTCGGCGCTGATAATCGAACCCAACGCGATCGCGACAACCGGGGACGGCCATCGAATCGCGGAAATATCCCGAGTCAGCGGCGGGTTCGGTACGCGCCTGCTCGATACCACCCGGATGGAAATGGACTGCGCCGGCAGTCGGTGGCGGACGATTTCCGAACTGCTTTACGACCTGTCGAGCGAGGACAAAAGCCCGATTGACAAGACGCATCTCTCCGGCACCACCTGGGGGGCGGTACCGGAGAAGACCGTGGCCAAGGAGATGATGGATTTCGTATGTGCCTGGCCGCAGGCGGAACTTGCCAAGGACGCGACATTTTCAGCCCCCGATATTTCGGCGGCGGTGGAAGCCCTTGGCCGGTTCTTCGACGAGGAAGTCCTGCGGGAAATGGACGAAGACGAGCGGAAAGAGCTTTTGGACGAAGGGGAATAGGGCCGGCCGGCACGCCGTTTGGCGTTCCGGTTCCTGTATTCCGGCTTGTGCATAAGACCTAAGCAATCACCTTAAAGCGAGACGATGGACCGAATCCGAATCCAGGGTGGCGGCCGGCTTGAGGGCCGGGTTCCGATCGGCGGCGCCAAGAACGCGGCTCTTCCCCTGATGGCGGCGGCGCTGCTTTCCGACGAGCGGCTCACGCTCTCGAACCTGCCCCATCTTGTGGACATCGTGACGCTCGCGAATCTGCTCGCCCAGCATGGCGTTGCTATCCACATGTTGGGGGACGAGGCGAACGAAGGCCACGCCGGGCGCGTGCTCTCGCTGCGGGCGGAGAACATCACGAGCACGACGGCCCCTTACGAACTGGTCCGGAAGATGCGTGCCTCCGTTCTCGTGCTCGGGCCGCTGCTCGCCAGGGAAGGCAAGGCGGAAGTCTCGCTTCCCGGCGGCTGCGCCATCGGGACGCGGCCGGTCGATTTGCACCTCAAGGGTCTGCAACAGATGGGCGCCGAGATCGAGCTGGCGGAGGGCTATATCCATGCGCGTGCCGCCAGGGGGCTGCGTGGCGCCAAGGTTGTCTTTCCTTTTGTTTCGGTGGGGGCAACGGAGAACCTCCTGATGGCGGCCGCCCTCGCCAAGGGCGAGACGGAACTTGCCAACGCGGCGCGTGAGCCAGAGGTCGTCGATCTTGCGGCCTGTCTCAAGGGCATGGGGGCCAAGATCGAAGGGGCAGGCACGGACACCATCCGCGTCCAAGGCGTGGATCGCCTCCACGGCGCTTCCCATGCCGTCGTTCCCGACCGCATCGAAACGGGGACTTACGCGATGGCGGCGGCGATCACGGGCGGCGATCTCTTGCTGGAAGGGGCCCGCCGCGATCTCATCGGCGCCATGGCCGAGAGTTTAACGGAAGCCGGCGTCACGCTCGAAGAGGCGCCGGGCGGCCTTCGTGTGCACCGGCGAAACGCCGACCTCGTCGGCGTCGACGTGATGACGGAACCCTTCCCCGGCTTTCCCACCGACATGCAGGCGCAGATGATGGCCCTTATGTCGACGGCGAAGAGCGCCTGTATGATTACGGAGACCATCTTTGAGAACCGTTTCATGCACGTGCCCGAGCTCAACCGGATGGGCGCCAACATCACCGTGCATGGCGCCTCCGCCATGGTGCGGGGGGTGGAGAAGCTGGTGGGGGCGGAAGTGATGGCGACGGACCTGCGCGCCTCCGTCTCGCTCGTGCTGGCTGGCCTCGTCGCGGAGGGGGAGACGATCGTCCACCGGGTCTACCATCTGGATCGCGGTTATGAGCGCTTCGAAGAGAAGCTTGCCGCCTGCGGCGCCAGGATCGAGCGCCTGAAGCACTAGAAACCGGTGGTCATCGGGGGCATAGGCCGCCAAGACGGCCTTGTGCTATAGGTGCCAGCGGCAAAGGAGGGAACCTTGCCCGGGGTGAAGAAAATCGTACTAGCGTTGCCGAAGGGCCGCCTTCAGGAGGAGGCCCTGCCGCTGCTTCTGCGCCTCGGCGTCGAGCCGGAACCGGCCTTCCGCGACCCGGCGTCGCGCCAGCTTCGCTTTGCGACGAACGACCCCGGCCTCGACCTCATTCAGGTTCGCAGCTTCGACGTGGCCACCTTCGTCGCCTTCGGCGCCGCCCAGCTCGGCATCGTCGGCAACGACGTCCTGATGGAATTCGACTATTCCGAGATCTACGCGCCGCTCAACTTGGGGATCGGGCGCTGCCGGCTCGTCGTTGCCGAGCCGGAGGAGCTCGGCATGAAGGACAACCCCGCGCGCTGGTCGCACGTTCGCGTCGCCACGAAATACCCCTCGCTGACGCGCCGGCACTTCGCCGCCCGCGGCGTGCAGGCGGAATGCATCAAGCTGAACGGCGCCATGGAGCTCGCCCCCTCGATGGGCCTTTGCGAGCGGATCGTGGACCTCGTCTCGACCGGCCGGACGCTCCGCGAGAACGGCCTTGTCGAAGTCGAGAAGATCGCCGACATCACCTCAAGGCTTGCCGTCAACCGGACGGCGCTGAAGACGCGGACACACGAAATCGCAGCGTGGCTGGACCGCTTCCGGGAGATGGTTGATGCCGCGGTTTCTTGACGCGAAGGCGGCCGATTTCGAGGCTGCCTTCCGCGCGCTTCTGGACGCCAAACGCGAAGCGGACCGGAACGTCAACGCGGAAGTGGCCGCGATCATCGAGGACGTGCGAAAGCGCGGCGATCAGGCGCTCATCGATTATACGAAGCGTTTCGATCGGTTCACCCTTTCGCCTAAGGACTTCCAGATAGCCGAGGCGGCGTTCGTGCGGGCGAGGGCGGAGGTTGCCCCCGACGTGCGGGAAGCGCTTACGCTTGCCGCCACCCGGATCGCGGCTTACCACCGCCGCCAATTGCCGAAAGACCTGGAGTACAAGGACGAGGCCGGCTTGCGGCTGGGCTTTCGCTTCCGCCCGCTCGAGACCGTCGGCATCTACGTGCCCGGCGGCACCGCCATCTACCCGAGCACGGTCTTGATGAACGCAATCCCGGCCCGCGTCGCGGGTGTCGAGCGCATCGTGATGGTGGTGCCGACGCCGGAGGGCGCGCTTAACCCGCTTCTGCTGGCGGCCGCCGAGATCGCAGGCGTCAGCGAGGTCTATCGGCTGGGCGGCGCTCAGGCGATAGCGGCCCTCGCTTTCGGCACGGAAACCGTGCCGGTTGTCGACAAAATCGTCGGCCCCGGCAACGCCTACGTGGCGGCGGCGAAGCGCCAGCTGTTCGGCGAGGTCGGCATCGACATGGTGGCGGGCCCTTCCGAGATTCTGGTCCTCGCCGACGGTGAAAACGACCCGGCCTGGATCGCCGCCGACCTGCTTTCCCAGGCCGAGCACGACATCTCGGCTCAGGCCATCCTGATCACCGACGATATCGCTTTCGCCGGCCGGGTGGAAAAAGCGGTCGGGAAAGCGCTGACCGGTCTTTCCCGAGCCGGGATCGCGCGGGAAAGCTGGGAGAAGAACGGGGCGATCATCCTCGTCGAGGAGCTCGAGGACGCCATTCCCCTGATCGACGCGATGGCACCCGAACACCTTGAGCTTGCGACGGATCGCGCGGACGCCATTGCCGCCCGGGTGCGAAACGCCGGCGCCATTTTCCTGGGTCGTACGACGCCCGAGGCGATCGGCGATTACGTGGCCGGCCCCAGCCACGTGCTGCCGACGGCGCGAAGCGCGCGGTTTGCTTCCGGTCTGGGGGTCCTCGACTTCCTGAAACGAAGCTCAATCGTGGCGTGCGGCCAGGCAGGGCTTGCCGCGGTCGGCCCCGCCGCCGAAACGCTGGCGCGTGCGGAAGGGTTCGATGCCCATGCGCTTTCCGTGGCGCTTCGCCTTGCCAAGAAGGGCAGCTAGAGGGAAGGGCCGGTGTCCACCTCCACCCAGCACATCGTAGAAGTCACCCTCGACGAACGTTCGATCGTTCGTTGGTCGCCGGAGATCGAACACGAGCGAAAAGTCGCCATCTTCGATCTGCTCGAAGCGAATCACTTCGTGCCGGTGGGGGCGCCGGCCGGCCCCTACCACCTGCACCTTTCGATTTCCGAGAACCGGCTTTGCTTCGACGTCCGCTCGAAGGAAGGGGAAACGCTGGCGCAGATCATCCTTTCGATGAGCCCTTTCCGCAGGTTGATCCGCGACTACTTCACCGTCTGCGACAGCTACTACGCGGCCATCAAGAAGTCGGCGACTTCTTCCCAGATCGAGGCGATCGACATGGGCCGCCGCGGCCTTCACGACGAAGGCGCGACGCTTTTGCAAACCCGTCTCGCCGACAAGGTCGCCATGGACGACAACACATCGCGGCGGCTTTTCACCCTCGTCTGCATCCTGCACTTAAGGAATTAAATGGGAGATATTCCCGGCAGCGTGCTCTTTGCCTGCACCAACAACGCCATTCGCTCGCCGATGGCGGAAGGCATGCTGAAGCATCTCTTCGGGGATCGCATCTATGTCGATTCGGTCGGCGTGCGTGCGGGCCAACTGGATCCCTTCGCGGTTGCCGTGATGGACGAGATCGGCATCAATGTCAGTCGCCACCGCCCAAAAGCGTTCGAGGACCTGGAAGATACCTATTTTGATATCGTGATCTCGCTTTCGCCGGAGGCGCAGCACAAGGCGGTCGAGATGACGCGGACGATGGCCGCCGATGTCGAATTCTGGAAGACGCTGGACCCCTCTTTTGTGGACGGCAACCGCGAGGAAAGGCTAAAGGTCTACCGCGAGGTGCGGGACGAGCTTTTGGAGCGTATTAAACTTCGTTTTCAGGCGCTGGCGGCGCCCGCCGTGGTGGAAGGGCGGAAAACTCAAGAAACTCCTTGACGTGCGGGTGGCCCGCGCCGTTTCATCGGGGGCCTTTTCGGGAAGGCTTGAAGAAGGGAACTTGAAGAAGGACGGTATGGCGAAAGAAGAACCTTTAGAATTCAACGGTACGGTGATCGAGCTTCTGCCGAACGCCATGTTTCGCGTGCGGCTTGAAAACGGTCACGAAGTGCTCGCCCACACGGCGGGCAAGATGCGGAAGCACCGCATCCGGGTGTTGGCCGGCGACCAGGTGACGGTCGAGATGACGCCCTACGACCTGACGAAAGGCCGCATCACTTTCCGTTTCAAATAGCGCGCCCCGTATATGGCTCGCCCCCCCTTCGTGCTTGCCTCCGCCTCGCCCCGCCGTCTTGCGCTTCTCCGTCAGGCGGGGATTGAGCCGGACGCCGTCGAAGCGCCTCACGTCTCGGAAGCGCCGCTCAAGGATGAGAAGCCGGCCGCTCTCGCGCGAAGACTTGCGGAAGCGAAGGCAAGGGCGGTGGCGCCTCACCACAAGGGCGCCTTCGTGCTTGCCGCCGACACCGTCGTCGCGGTGGGAAGGCGCGTGCTGCCGAAGGCGGAGGACACGGACACGGCCAAGCGTTGCCTCGGCCTCCTTTCCGGCCGGCGGCACCGGGTCTATGGCGGGGTTTGCGTGATTTCACCTTCCGGCGAGGCACGCAGCCGCGTGGTTGAAACCCACGTCGCCTTCAAGCGGCTGACGGAGGCGGAAATCCAGGCCTACCTCGAAAGCAAGGAGTGGGCGGACAAGGCGGGCGGCTATGCCATCCAGGGCCGCGCCGCCCTTTTCGTGCGCGCCTTGCGGGGGTCCTACACGAATGTCGTGGGTCTCCCGCTTTTCGAGGCGGCGGCGCTCTTGAAGGGGTTGGGCCGTGGCGAAGGTTGATAAGGCCCTGCGCTGCCCGATCTGCGGCAAGCCGGCTTCCGAAAAATATCAGCCTTTCTGCGCGAAGGCCTGCGCCGATCAGGATCTCGGCCGTTGGCTTAAGGGGGACTATCGCATCCCGACGGAGGAAAGGCCGGCGCTGGCCGAGCCGGAGGAAGGGGTGGGGGAAGACGGCTAAGAGGGCGGCTGGACAGGTTCCGCCTTTTTCCCTATAAGCCCGCAGGAAAGCTTGAGATTCGCCCAGGTAGCTCAGTTGGTAGAGCAGCGGACTGAAAATCCGCGTGTCGGTGGTTCAAATCCGCCCCTGGGCACCACTTTTTCAATTAGCTAGATAATAGTTTCTTGCTGACTTCTGAATCGGGGTTACGCCGGGGTTACGTTTTTCTGATTTTCTAGGCTAAAAGCGTGACACGGCCTGCTGCGGAAATACCCACCATTTGACTTAAGCCAAGGCCAGATAGACTAGGACAAAAATCCTGGCCAAAAGAGCAAGGGGGTATCAAGCGGCAGGCGGGGGTGGCTTTTGGGGACCCCGACGCCTAGCCTCTCCTACGGCATGTGCAGACAAGCCACCGGGCAGGGGCCGAACTAAGTATTTTCGTTAATAAAAAAAAGCCAGAACAGATTACAGAGAGTAACGTAGGTAACAAAGACAATGGAGCATATTCACCATGGATGTTGGCTCAACCTATTGGTGCCGCTCTCTGAAACTGGTGGTGATATTTTGCTTCTTATCGTTTGTAAGTGCCCCGGCAGTGCTGGCGGGAGGTGATCCCGCACTCGGTGAGAAGACGGCGGCGCTGTGGTGCGCTGCCTGTCACCAGATCGCCCCGGAATTTCCGCCCAAGTCGCCTGCCCCACCATTCATGGAGATCGGACGTAACCTTAAATACTCGCGTCAGTATTTAAGCGACTGGATCACTTACCCACATTCTGAAATGCCCAACTTCCAGTTCTCGCCGGAAGTTCTGGAAAATCTTGTTAGCTACATTCTCTCCTTCCAGGAAGATCCGGTGGCGGGCCGTTTCGGCGCGTCGCTTAACATGGAAAGTGTGCAGTTCGCATCGGGATCAGGCTTCTTTGTGACTCGCAAGGGGCATATTCTAACTGCGGCACATCTTCTCGAGAACTGTGACCATGTCACAGTTGCGATCCCCGGTCGGGGGGGGGGGGGGACGTCTGGCGGAGCGGCTTCGGTCAGATCCGTCAGCCGATCTAGCCCTTTTGAAGACGGATTTCGTTCCAGGAACCATCGCGCCGTTCGCGGATGATGCCAGCCTTGACATAGGCGAACGTGTGGTGACCTACGGGTTTCCGCTTGCGGGTACGTTGTCAAGCGAAGGCAATCTAAGCGTCGGCTATGTGGCCGCGCTTTCAGGGATTGGTGACAACACCGATCAGTTCCAGATGAGCGCGGGGGTGGACTTTGGCTCGAGCGGTAGTCCCGTTCTCGACGCTTGGGGCCGCGTCGCTGGGGTCGCCATCTCGAGGCTTGTTGCGAGGATCGCAGGCAGCAGCGTTCCCCAAGGTGCAAATTTTGCAACTAAAATAACCGCCATACGGTTATTCTTCGCAGAAAACGGAATCTTGCCAGAGTTTCGGCGGAAGGACAAAGAGCTCTCGCCAAGCCAGATTGGGGCTGCCGCGCGGGATTTCACCGTGCGGGTGGCCTGCTGGCGCTGACCAAGGCATGCGCCGGTCCTGTCCTATAAACATCCTGACCGCGGCGGGGCCTGTTCCTCCCAAAACTCTGTCCGTCGAAGAAACCTTCACGTTCTAGCTTGGGGATTCTCGCCGAACTTCCACTGGAAAATCATATCCCGCATCATTGGTTAACACAAAAATCCTATTGAAGTCAGGGCATGCGGCGTCTTTGGGATAGCAGAAGGGCAGGCAGGTGAAGGGCGTGGGCGTTCGGAGACCCGGATTCTCAGAATGGAAAATCCGCGTGCCGGTGGTTCAAATCCGCCGGTCGGCATCCCCATCGCCAGCCTGGCTTTTTTGCTTCCCCCTTGTTTTGGCTCACGGGTGCCCCTATCTATGGCGGAACGTTTTGGGGCCTTCACACAATCTTGTGAAATTCTGTTACTAGCTGATCTCCCGCTTCTCGCCATATAAATCATACAATGTGGCAGAGTAAGGGGAGGGGGTCTGCGATGGAGCAAACAATGCGCAATACACCGTCACGTTTTCTTGCTTTTCTTGCCGCCGGCGCGGTTGGGATCGGCTTGGCATTGACGGCCAACCCTGCGTCGGCCAAGGACTTGTCCAAGGACAATTACCGCCCGGCGGACGTTCGGATCGTGATGGTAAAACCGCTTGGCGTTTCCGAAGACGGAACGATCAACCTTACCGGGAGCGGGTGCCAGTTCGTTGAGCCGGAAGGCAAGGCCCAAGACATCGCCGTGACCTTTCCGCGCGATTGCCCGCGGGAAAACCGCAAGACCGAGAACGTGCGTCTTCCGAACATCAAGACCCTCGTCCTAAAGCCCGGGACTTATAAATTCCGAGTCGAAAACGCGAACGTTCCCTTCGCCCTCGGTCTCGAAATTTACGCGCTGAACGATAAAGGCAAGAAGGCGAAGAAACCGCTTTTCTCCCAGGGCGAACTTCTGACCGGCTATCACGAGGTTTATGAGATTGTGCTCGAGGAAGGCCAGTACGTTTACACGGGCCGGCAGAACCCGACCTTCGAGTACCCGCTTCTTGTGACGAATTCGGGCGTGACGAATTCGGGCGTGACGAATTCGGACAAGATTGTTCCCATGCAGACGGCGGCTGAAGGCAACAAGCCGGCGACCAGGCACAACTAGCTTTTCTTGAACTTTCGGGCTTGCCCGGCGCGCGCTCGCGCCGGGCGGCCGTCCCTCCCCCTGAATTTTTTCGCTACCGCCGGCCTTTGAGGCCGGGAATCAACATCGGCACGCGCTTTTTATAGCCGCGGTACTCGTCGCCGAAATGGGCGGTGAGATCGCGCTCTTCCAGTTGCAGGGCGATCAGGATGTAGCCGGTCGTGCCGAGGGCGAAGAGAAGATGCCCCCAGGTCATCTCGGGCGTCGCCCAGAAGGCGACCAGGAAGCCCGTCATCAGCGGGTGGCGGACGAGCCTATAGAAGCCCGGCGTCATGAAACCCGCCTTCTTCGGCGCGAGGTTCTTCACATGCGCGTAAACCTGTTTGAGGCCGAACAACTCGAAATGACCGATCATGAAAGAGGAAAGAAAGACAATTCCCCAGCCTGCCGCGTAGAACACCCAGAGAAGGGTTTCGCCCCATCCCCCCTCGACGCTCCACACGATGCCCGGCATCGGCCGCCACTGCCAGAAGAGGAGGGCGAGCACCGCGCTTGAAAGCAGGACGTAAGTGCTGCGCTCGATCGGTTCCGGGACGATTCGCGTCCACGCCCGCTTGAAACCGGGTCTTGCCATGACGCTGTGCTGGACAGCGAAAAGACCCATCAGCAGCAGGTTGACGAGGATGGCCTCGGCAAGCGGAGCGCCCGCGCCGCCGTCGATTCCCTTCGGAACTGCGAAATTGCCAACGAAACCGATGGCATAGAGGATGACGACGAAGAAGGCGAGATACGCGGCGAACCCATAGGCGATGTAAAACAAACGGAACATGACCTTTCCCCCAAAAGGTTAAATCCAGATTCCCAAGATAGCCTTTGGCACCGCGCGGGCCACTCGAAAAACGCGGCCGCCGCCTCAAGGCTCGACTTCCCTGCCGAACTGTGGCTGAAATCGCTGGCTCCGAATGGGAGGGAACGACATGGAGAAGGAAAGCCGCATCTTGATCTCGGGCGCCGGTGTTGCCGGGCTTGCCGCCGCGATCTTGCTCGGCCGGAAAGGCTTTCGCCCAGTCGTCGTCGAACGGTCCCCCGAGGTGCGGGCGGAAGGCTACCTCATCTCGCTTTCCCATCGTGCCCACCAGGCGGCCGAGACGCTCGGCCTTCTGCCGGCGCTTGAGGCCAGGCGGATCGGCATCACCGCGTCGAGCTACCATGATCGCACCGGCCGCACCTTGCTTGCCCTCGATTATGAAAGGCTTTTTCGGGGTCTGCGCATCGTTCAGATCTCGCGGGACGATCTCGAGGCCGTTCTTTACGAGGCCGCCAAGGATCTCGTTGAGATCCGCTGCGGCGTCAGCGCGACCCGGATCGCTCAGAAAGAAAGCCGCGTCCAGGTTGCGTTCAGCGACGGCCGGGCGGAAGAATTCGACGCCGTTATCGGGGCGGACGGCCTCCATTCCGCCGTTCGCGAGCTTGGCTTTCCGCCCGCAACCATTCGCCGGCATCGCCTGGGGCTTATGGCGGCCGCCTTTCCGTTGCCGAATTTTTTGGGGATGGAGCGGAAATTCGAGACCCACATGGAGCGGGATCGCTACCTCGTTCTTTTCACCACGCGAACCCGCGGCCTTGGCGCCGTCTTCGTCTGGGCGTCCGACGTCGAGGCGGCCCCCGGACCCGAGGATCGGCTTGCCTGGCTGAGGAAAGCCTACGCCGGAAGTTCGGAGCTGGCGGGGGAAGTCCTCCGCCTGGCCCCCGAGGGGCGCCCGATCTATATGGACTCCCTTTGCCAGATCGAGATGGACCGCTGGCGCGCCGGCCGCCTTGCCATCGTCGGTGACGCTGCGCACTGTCTCACGCTTTTTTCCGGGCGGGGCGCTTCTGCCGCCTTTACGGGCGCCACGCGGCTTGCCGAGGCGCTGGTCGAGCTGCCGGCGGAAGAGGCCTTCCGGCGTTACGAGGCCGAGACGCGGCCCGTCCTCTCCGCTATACAGACCGCGACGCGCCACGCCGCGCAATGGTACGTGCCAAGAAGCCGCCTGCGCGAGACCCTGCGGAACAACGCCATGCGCTTGCTTCCAAACGTTGTTTTTCAAGCCTATTTCCGGGGCAAATATTCGAGAGGCTGACCGATGCCGGATGGCGTGTCCCGCCTGACCTTCACCTTCGATCTTGAGGATCACCGGCCGGATGCGGGGCTTCCGATGCGCTACCCGGATATCACGCGCCGCGTCTTCGAATCCACCGCGCGCCTTGGGGTCACCGGCACCGTCTTCGTCGTAGGCGAGGTGGCGGAGAAAAGCCCCGATCTTGTTCGCGACATCGCAAGCCTCGGCCACGAGATCGCCTTCCATTCCTTCGATCACGTGCCGCTGGAGAAGCAAACGCATGGGAAGTTCCACAAGGAAACCGAAACCGGCAAAAAGCTGCTCGAAGACCTGACCGGGAAGGCGGTCATCGGTTTCCGCGCGCCGGTCTTTTCGCTGACGCCAGGTTCGCTTTGGGCGCTCGACAGCTTGCGCGAGCTTGGCTTCGACTATTCGTCCAGCGTGCTGCCGGCGAAAAGCCCGCTTTTCGGCTTTCCGGCGGCGCCCAAAGAGGCCTTCCGCTGGCCGAACGGGCTCCTCGAACTGCCAGCACCGGTCGCCCGCTTCGGTCCCCTCGTCTTTCCCTATCTTGGCGGCGTCTACTTGCGTTACTTGCCGTTCGGTCTGGTGAAGCGGGCGGTGGCGCGCGCTTCTTCGCGGACACCGCTATGGACCTACTTTCACCCTTACGACTTCGACGTCGGGGAGCCCTTCTGCCGGATCAAGGGGGCGGGCTTTCTCGCCAGCGCGATCCTTTGGTGCAACCGCGCCCGCACCTGGAAAAAGCTCGAGGCCCTGTTCGGGCCGGCGCGGCAGTGGGAAATCGCGCCCCCCTTCGCCGAACAGATCCGGCAAGGGGTCTTTGCCGCTGCGCCGTTCTTTCGGCCTAGCTGACCCAGGGCGCGAAGCAAGGACCCAAGCGGTTCGCGACCGCCAAGGGCAGGTGCCGCCATAGTCCGGCAAGCGTGCGGTAGCCTGGGCCTGCCGGGTTCATCTCGGGCATCCGCTGCGCCCGCAGCAGGTGATATTGGTAGGGAAGCGAAACCGCCTCGAATCCCCAGTTCTTCTTGAAGGCGAAGGCGCCGCTGCCTTGGAGGCTGCGGCCGAAATCAAAAAGACGGACGCCTTTCTCGCAGGCGGCGCGCATCAGCTCCCAGTACAGGAAGGGGTAGGCTTTCATGTCGCGGGCGGCCGGCACGCTTCCGGCGTAGTAGGGGAGCACCTGGTCGCGGAAGTAAAAACTGAACACGCCGCAAAGAATGTCCCCCCCCTTTACAGCCAGCCGGATCTCGGCCTTCTCGCCGAACGTTTCAAGCAGGATCTCGAAGTAGCGCTTCGGGTAGGCCGGCGCGCCAAGGTTGCGGGTGCTCCGGGCATAGAGCGGGAAGAAACGGCCCGCATCTTCGGTAACCTTGCTCCGCAGGCCGGCCTCCAGGCTTTTTCGTATGTCCGCCCGTTCCTTGCGGGGGATGGTAAGCAGGTTTTTTTCGGGCTCGGCGTCGAGGGTGCGCCGGAAGGTGGCGTAAAGGCCGCTCGTCGGCCAGTCCGCTCGCCGGCGCGTGAGATTGCGAAGCTCCAGGTAGTCGGCACCGAGCTTGGCCGCAAGTTCGCAGGCGGCGGTTTCGAGGGCGGTCGCCGTTGCCGCGTCGGTCGCCAAGGCGCCGCCATAGACGCAGCAGGGAGTCGAGACCAGGGCGAAACGCAAATTCGGCCGTCGTACCCGGGCGAGCGGAAGCAAGCCCCGGATTTCGTTTCCCGACGCCGCGTAGAGGTAGTGGGTGTCCAGGCGGAAGGCGCGCTTAAGCACCCTCTGCCATTCGGCCAGGTGGAAAAAGGTGCCGTCTTTTGCTTGTTCGACGAAGGCGTTCCAGGCGCGAAAGTCCTTTTCCTCGAGCGGGCGGACGGTGAGCGCGGCCATCGGTCAGCCTTCCCCGTGCTTGGGCTTCCGCAGGACGAGGAAGAAGGAGGCCCCGGCCAGCCGGCCGAGAAAGCCTTGCCCGGCAAGCGGGGCGCCAGGCAGCAGCGGGCAGGTGACGCCCGCGAAGTCTATCGCGAATCCCGCCGCGCGCGCCTTCTGCGCCACTTCCATCGGGTCGTGGAAAACCTGCGGGAAATCTGGCTCGCCGCGCACCCGGTCGAGCAGGCGGAAAGTAAAGTGGGCGAGGCGGTGAAGAAGCGACCTTCCGTTCCGCCAGACAAGAAGGAAGCGCCCATTCGGGCGAAGCACGCGGCTTGCCTCCGTCATCAGCCGCTCGATCTTTGCGTGCGGCTGCTGGTTCAGGAACTGGCAGCAGACGATATGATCGGCGGCCGCCGGGCGGAAGGGCAGGTCGTAGACATCGCCGCGTACGATCGCAAGCCCGTTTCCGGCGGCCAGGCGGCAAGCCTCGAAATTGTAATCGAGTCCGATGACGCTCTCTCCCCGTTCGATCAGCGGGCGCACCAGAAGGCCGGTGCCGCAGCCGATGTCGAGCAGAGTGCCAAGCGCCGTCTCTTGCCGAAGGGCGTCGAGCAGCAGGCGCTGCTCCCATCGGAAGTGAGGAGCGAAGCGGTAACCGTTTGCCCAGGTGCCGCCGCCGTGGCGGGTGCGCAGCGAACGGTAGAGAACGTCCGTTTCCTTGTCGGCCGAGATGCGTGTCGGAGTCATCGCATGGACGCACGGTTGCCGATCTGCAGCGCCGCCAGGACAAGAAGCCAAAAGAGAAAAGGGATGAGGACAAGCGCCACCCGGATCAGGATACTCGCCCCCGCCGCCAGCGCCAGCGGCTTGCCGAGCAGGACCAGGAGTCCCGCCAGACCGGCTTCGCTGACCCCGATGCCGCCGATCGTTTGCACCGGAATGACGGCGAGCAGGTTATAGGCGGTGGCCGCCCAAAGGCTGGCCTCCGGCGCAAGTCCCAGATGCAGGGCGTGGAAAAGCAGCGCCATCCCGGCCAGGTTGAAGGCCCACCGTGCCGCTGTCAGGCCGATGCCGTAAACCAGCGTCCGCCGGCTCAGCCCATGGCGGTGCCAGATCCGCGCCTGTAGAAGCAGCCGGACGAAGCGGGTGCGCAGGCGCGTCTTCGGCCGGGTCTCGCGAAGCAGGAAGCGCGCCAGCCCACCCAGCGGCCGGTCAAGGTAGAAAAGCCCAAGCGGCAGGAGCGTGACGAGAAGCGCGGCCAGCGCATAAGCCTCGATCGCGGTCGAGAGCCGCAGGACCATGACGCCGGAAAGAAGAAAAATGGCGCCGACGACGGCAAGGTCGAAAAGGCGCTGGGTGATTACGCTCAAGATCGCCGCACCGGCGCGCTGCCGGAAGTAACGGCGGAAAAGAAGCACCGCTCCCACCTCGCCGAGCCGCGCCGGCAGCAGGACCAGAAGCACCGAGTAATGGGCGGTGACCTTGAGACAGGTCGCGAAGTCGGGCCGGTTCGGCGTGAACAGCTGGATACGGCTTGCCGTGAGCAGCCCGGCTACGGTCATGCACAGGAAGGCAACGCCGACGGCGGGCAGGCTCGCGGTGCGGGTCATCTCGCTTACCGCCGCCCAGTCCACCTGCCACAAGACGGCGAAGAGAAGGGCAAGGCTTACCGCCGCCGCCAAAAGCCAGAGCGCAAGGCTGCCACGGCGGCCGATCTCGACGAGATAGTTCATGCCGCCCTCGGGAGGAACCGCCGCCAGACCTGCGCGCCCGCTTCGTGAAAAACCCAGGCCATGCCGATCGCGTACATCGGAACGAGATTCAGGTTGTAACGCGGGATGCTGACGGAGACCGCGGCGTAGAAGAAAGCCATAAACCAGGCGGGCAGGGCGGCGACGGCAACGCTGCTCGCGTGTCTTCGCAGGGCGCTGCCCAGCAGAACGAGGAAGCAAAGAAATCCAAGCAGCCCCCAATAGGTGGAGACGAAGATGCCGCGCAGGAGAAGGGGCAGCGTCACGAAGAAGTGTTTCACCGGGTTTCCGAGAATCTCGACCCGGATTAGGTCGGGCACGACCTTTGTGGTGGTCCCTGCGCGGGCGAGGCTTTCGCGGTACACCTCGGTGGAGACGGTCCGGTAGTAGGAACCCGCTTCCCAGCCGAGTTTTGCGTAAAGCGCTTCGGGGAAAAGGTGGCGGGCAAGCGTGTCCCCGAAATCGGGGAGCCAATAGACGAAAGCGACGCCCAGTTCCTCCCAGGACATGCGGTTGTAGGCGACGCGCTGGGCCAGGATATGGCCGTCATAGCCTTGCGTCAGGGCGGGCGAATCGAAGTGGTGGGCGTTGCGGGCCGTCCACGGCGCAACGACAAGGGCGTAGCCGAGAACCGCGACGCCGGCGTTGAGAACGAACGCCTTGCGCCATTTTCCGATCGCGAGTGCAAAAGCCGTTACGGCGAGCGCGTAAAACGCGTAGGCGTATTCCGGCCGGGTGAGGGTGGCGAGGCCGATGGCCAGGCCCGCCGCGAACCACCAGCGCGCCCTTCCGGTCTGCCAGGCCAGAACAAGGAAGAAGCTGAAGGCGAAGAAGAAAGGAAAAATCAGATTTTCCGTCAGGGCCATGTTCGCGTAAGCGAGCGGGATCCAGCCGCCCAGCGCGGCGGCAAGCCAGGCAACGACGGGGCTTCGGCAAAGCCTGCGCGCGGTGAGCCAGAGAAAAAGGAGGCTCGCCAAGACGAGGACGCCTTGGGCGGCGGTGAGCAAGCCGAGATCGAGCGGGCAAGGACCGCCTTCCGGTTGCGTAAGAACGCAGCGCAGGCTTTCGCGCAAATCGGGGTCGAAGGCGGCGAGAGCGGCGACCCATGCCGGATAGAGCGGCATGTTTGCGTTCCCCGGCGCGGCCGGTTCCGCAAGCGCGCCGCCGGAAAGCCCGAAGCGCTGGTGGTGGAGAAGGTTAAGCGCGTAGTCGATGTAGCGAAGCTCGTCCGCCACCGGCCGCCTGGGCTCCGAAAGGAAAAGCAACTGGCCGGCCGCGACAAGGGCACCGGCGGCAAGCAGAAAAGCAAGCGCCTCCCGGAATCGCAGTCGGCGTTCTTCTCTCAAACCCGTTCCCGCATGGGTGCCCGCCAGCCTAGGAAACATTCGCGATTTGGCCACCCGCGCCGCTTGTCGCCTCATCGCCGCGGAGCAGCGGATGAATGGGGCTTGTGGGCTGCCGCTCGATATCGAAGCTCAAGGCGGCAAGCGTCAGTTGCAATCCCACGATGACCGAAAGAGCGGCCACCATGACGGTGCCGGAGGTTGCCGAAATGCCGCGTTCGATGCTTTCGACCCACTTCGAAAGACCGAACAGGAAACCGAAGATCAACGCGACAGGTCCCAGCACCCACTCGATGGAGGCGATGCTGAAATCGCGGAGAAAGTAGTTGTAAAAGATTCGTTTGAAAAAGTTGACGGAATGCCGGACCAGGAAATGCGGAATGATCTTCGGTACGCTCAAGAAACTTTGCTCGTTCCCATAGCTTGCCACGAGGGGAATATCCAGGACGGCGGCGCGCAGCGTGTTCAGGCGAAAGAGCAGGTCGGGCTCGAAGAAGAAGCCGCGGTCGAGCTTTTCCAGGGGAATCAGCCGCAGGACCTTCGCGTGGATGGCCGTGTAGCCGTTGTTGGGATCGAAAAGCCGCCAATAGCCGGTGGAGAATTTGCTTAGGAAGGAGAGCGCGGCGTTTCCGATCTTCCGGACGGTCGGCATCTGTTTGGCGAAGGCCAAGCTGTAGAAGCGGTTGCCTTTCGTATAGTCGGCCTTTCCCTCAAGGATCGGCTCGACGAACTTCGGGATGAGGGCGGGGTCCATTTGCCCATCCCCGTCGAGCTTCACGACGATATCGGCCTTGTCGGCAAGGGCCGCCCGGTAGCCGGTCACCGTCGCCCCGCCAACCCCCAAGTTCTTCGCGTGGCGGATCACCTTCACGCGCGGGTCCCGGCAGGTCTTCAGGACATGGTCGCCGGTTCCTTCAGGACAGGCGTCGTCCACGCAATAGACGAAGGAAACCTCGGGCGGGATGGCGCCCAGGAGGCGGTCGATGTGCGCCCGTTCCCGGTAGCAGGGGATGACGACGGCAAGCGAATGGGGGGGAGACGGATCAAGGCTCATCTCGGTGGGATTATGGTGTTCGATCGCGGGACGATGCAAACGAAGTTTTTTCGGTCCGTCCGCTTTTCTTCGCATAGAGACAGAGAAAAAGCTCGACGGCGCAGCCGACCGCGCGCGCCTTTTCCCCATCCGTCGGTGCCTCGCCGATTCCCAAGACAAGACGGAGATGAAAACGCGACTTCGCAAGATCGAGGAATTGCATGGCCGCGATCTCCGGCTCGGCCACGGCCAGTGTGCCTTTTCGATTCTGCTCGCGGAGATAGCTTGCGATGCAGTCCACCAACCGTGCCGGTCCCGTCTCGTAGAAAACCGCGCCAAGTTTTGGGAAACGCGCGCTTTCCCCAACGACAATCCGAAAAAGGGCGATGCCGTCCGGCGCGGTGACCAGGTTCACGAACGTGCGGCCGATCTCGGTCAGCACCTCCGCCGGTGGGCCGGTGGGAATTTCGGTCGGTAGCGCCCGGCCGCCCAGAAGGTCGCAGATCGCGGTCATGACGCCGGCGAAAAGGGATTCTTTGTTGGCGAAGTGGCTGTAAACGGTGCGTTTCGAGACGTTCGCCTTCTTGGCGATGCGATCCATCGTCACGGCCCCGTAGCCGTGTTCGAGGAAAAGCTGGCGCCCGGCGGCGAGAATGGCGTCGCGCTTCGGGTTCGGCGTTTGGCCTTGGTCGGGGCGCTGGGCGGATTCCATCTTCTTTACCTTCTTTCGTTCCTTTTCCTATGGATAGGCTGATCGGTCGGGCGCCCGCTAGTTTAACCTTGACTGGCGAGTTCGTAAAACTACACTACACCGTGTAGTTTATACAAGGAAGCGCCCAGAAGGAAAGACTGAAAGCGGCATGTTCGAAAAGCTTGGGATCACGGTTACGGGCTATATGCAATGGGTCTTGCGCTGGCGCTGGGCTATTCTGGCGCTGACCCTCCTCGCCGCCGTCGCCATGACGAGCGGGGCGCGCCATCTTGGATTCTCCACCGATTACCGCGTCTTCTTCAGCCAGGAGAATCCCCAGCTCTCGGCCTTCGAGGCTCTCCAGAACGTCTATACGAAAGACGACAACATCCTTTTCGTGTTGCAGCCGGGAAAGGGCGAAGTCTTCACGCGGCAGGTGCTATCCGCCGTCAAGACCTTGACCGAAGAAGGGTGGAAGGTTCCTTACGCAACCCGCGTCGATTCGCTTACCAATTTCCAGCACAGCAGCGCCGTCGGTGACAACCTTACGGTCGCCGATCTCGTGGCGGACCCCGCGGTGCTTGACGCGGCGGACTTGCAGGATATTCGTGCGATCGCGCTGGCCGAACCGCTGCTCATCCACCGACTGGTGTCGCCGGACGCCCGGACGACAGCCGTGAACGTGAATCTCACCCTTCCGCAGCGAAACGCCGAGGAAGTGCCGAAGGCGCTGGCCGCCGCCCGGGCGCTGGCCGAGCGGGTGCGGAAAGAGCACCCGGACATCAAAATCGCGATCACCGGCCTTGCGGCGTTGAACAACGCCTTCACCGAGGCAAGCCAGGGCGACCTCAAGACGCTGGTGCCGTTGATGTACGGCGTTCTGTTGCTCGTCATGGTCGCACTTTTGCGTTCCATGACCGGCACTTTCGCAACGATGATCGTGATTGGTCTTTCCGCGTCAACGGCGATGGGAATTGCCGGCTGGGTGGGAATCCAGCTTACCCCGCCCTCCGTTTCGGCGCCGACAATCATCCTCACCATGGCGATCGCCGATAGCGTGCACATCCTCGTCACGATGGGCCAGTTGATGGCGCAAGGCGCCACCAAGCGGGAAGCGATCGTCGAAAGCATGCGGATAAATTTCCACCCGGTTTTCCTGACCAGCCTTACGACGGTGATCGGCTTCTTAAGCCTCAACTTCAGCGATGCGCCACCTTTCCGCGACCTCGGTAACATCACGGCCATCGGGGTGGCCGCGGCGTGGGTCTATACCATGCTGTTCCTGCCCGCCTTGATGGCGGTGCTGCCGGTCCGTCCCGCAAGGCGTCGGCAAATCTCGGCCTGGCACATGGAGCGCCTCGCGAATTTCGTCGTTCGCAACCGTTGGCGATTGTTGTGGGGGGTAGGCGGACTTGTCGTGGCACTCGGCGCCTTCATTCCGCGCATCGAATTGAACGACCAGTTCGTGAACTATTTCAGCCCCACCATTCCGTTTCGCGCCGATACGGATTTCGCGATGCAGAATCTCTCCGGGATCTATCAGATCCAGTACTCGCTGCCGGCCGGCGAAAGCGGCGGCATCAACGAACCGGAATACCTTCGGCACCTTGACGCTTTTGCGAAGTGGCTTCAGGCGCAGCCCGGGGTCGTGCACGTTCAGACGTTGACGGATATCCTGCGGCGTCTGAACAAAAACATGCATGGAGACGATCCGACCTGGTACCGGCTGCCCGAAACCCGCGATTTGGCGGCCCAATACCTTCTGTTGTTCGAGATGTCGCTGCCCTATGGGCTTGACCTCAACAACCAGATCAACGTTGACAAATCCTCTGTCCGTCTCATCGCGACGCTGGAAAATATCTCGACGCGGAAGGCCCGTGCGCTGAAAGCGAGTTCGGAAGCGTGGTTAGCGGAGAACATGCCGACCGCGTCCGGGGTGGAGGCCAGCGGCCCGTTCGTCATGTTTGCCTACATCTCCGAACGCAACATCAAAAGCATGCTGATGGGGACGGGGGTGGCCTTCGTGCTGATCTCGCTGTCGCTGATCCTCGCCTTCCGGGACCTGCATCTCGGGCTCTTGAGCCTGATTCCAAACATCGTTCCGGCCATTATCACCTTCGGGATTTGGGGGGTCTTCGTCGGCGAGCTTGGCCTGGCCGCCTCGATCGTGACGGCGACCAGCCTCGGCATCATCGTTGACTCGACCATCCATTTCCTTTCGAAATACCTGCGGGCGCGCCGCGAACGGGGTTACGATTCTCCCGCCGCCGTCCGCTACGCCTTCGCGACGGTGGGGGCGGCGCTTTTCGTGATGACGGCGGTTCTGGTCGCGGGATTTGGCGTGCTGGCGTTCTCGGCCTTCGAACTCAACAAGAGCCTTGGCCTGTTGACGGCCACGGCGATTTCCGCCGCGTTGTTTGCGGATTTTCTATTGTTGCCGCCGCTGCTCATGGCGCTTTCGCGCGGCCAGATATATTGGAAGGAGAAAAAAGATGGAAAGAAAGCCGCCGCCGATCCGGTGGCGTAAAAAGGCACTTCTGCACCTGGCCGTCGTCGCCGGCCTCGCCCTGTCGGCCGGCGCTTTTGCGCAAACGCCGGAAGAGAAGGGGCTTGCTATCGCCGTGGAAGCGGACCGTCGCGATCTCGGCTGGGGCGACAGCGAGGTTAAGTTGGAGATGGTGCTGAAAAACCGGAGCGGCGAGACCAGCACCCGTGTCCTTCGCTCCCAGGCGCTCGAAGTGACGGAGCCGGGGCTTGGCGACAAGGGCCTGACCATTTTTGACGAGCCTCGCGATGTGCAGGGTGCGGCGTTTCTTTCGCACACTAAGACCCTTGAACCCGACGACCAGTGGCTTTACCTGCCGGCCGTCCAGCGCGTGAAGCGTATCTCCTCGATCAACAAATCCGGTCCCTTCATGGGCAGTGAATTTGCCTACGAAGACCTTGCCAGTCAGGAGGTCGCCAAATACAGCTACGCATGGCTTCGGGACGAACCGTGCGGTGAGCTCATGTGCTTCGTCGTCGCGCGCGTCCCGCTCTATGAGCATTCGGGCTATACGAAACAGGTCGTCTGGATTGACCAGAGCGAATACCGTGCCGTGAAAGTGGAATACTACGACCGCAAGGAAGAGCTGTTGAAGATTCTCGTCCAGTCGGAATACCGGCGTTACCTGGATCGCTACTGGCGACCGCAGCGGATGGAAGTGGATAACGTGCAAACCGGAAAATCGACGACCCTGCTTTTTAGCGACTACCGTTTCCGGATCGGCTTGAGCGAGGATAACTTTACGTCAAGCCAACTGTCGCGAGTCCGGTGACAAAGACGCGTACTTTCTTTCTTGTCGCCGCGGCGCTTTTACCGGCGGGAAACGCTTTCGCCGGGGAGTGGGACCTTGCCGGGTCCCTCGCCATCGAGGCGCGGTTTTTCCCAAACCCGCCGCTCTTTTCCGAACAGGACGACACGCGGGTTTCCCCCTCCTTCGAGGCCGCGCCGGAAATCGTCTACGAATGGGACGGGCGGCAAAACCGCCTGACCTTTCTTCCTTTTGCGCGCTGGGACGCCGACGACGACCGCCGCACCCACGCCGATATCCGCGAGGCAAACTGGCTCCATATTGGGGACGGCTGGGATCTTGTCGTCGGTTTCGACCGCGTTTTCTGGGGGGTCACGGAATCCCGCCATCTGGTCGATATCATCAACCAGTTCGATGGCGTCGAAGACATTGATAACGAGGACAAGTTGGGCCAGCCGATGGTGAATTTCCGGCTGCGGCAGGAGTGGGGAACGCTGAGTTTTTTCGTCTTGCCTGGGTTCCGGGAGCGTACGTTCGCGGATGACGACGCCAGGCTGCGCGGGCCGCTTGCCATCGACGCCGACGATCCCACCTACGACTCGGCGGCCAAAGAAGCCCATGTGGATTATGCCCTGCGTTGGTCGCATACGGTGAGTAAGTGGGACATCGGGGTTGCGCATTTTCACGGGACAAGCCGCGAACCTCGGCTGATCGTCACGCCTCGAACCAGCGGCCGACTCGTTCTCGTTCCGCACTACGACCAGATCGACCAAACCTCGCTGGATGCCCAACTGACGACGGGGGCGTGGCTCTGGAAATTGGAGGCGATGACGCGGAGCGGCCATGGCCGGCGGTTCTTCGCGACCGTAGCCGGTTTCGAATACACGCTCTACCAGATCTTCGAAACCGATTACGACCTTGGGCTTCTGGCCGAACACCAGTACGACGGCCGCGACCCGGCGCGCGCGCCGCTTACGGCGAACGAGGGGGACGTTTTTTTCGGCTCGCGGCTGGCCTTGAACGATGCCCAGAGTACGGGGGCGCTGGTCGGCGCGATCGTTGACCGGACTTCCCAGGCGACGTTTCTCTTCGTCGAGGCGGAGCGCCGGGTCGGCGACCGCTGGAAGGTCGAGATGGAGGCGCGCCTCTCCTTCGATTCGAAGGGGGAGCGCCTGCTCGCCGGGATCGCCCAGGACGATTTCGTGACACTTCGCCTCAGCCGCTTTTTCTAGAACCCCATGAATCGCAAGGTTATTCCGAACCGGCCACCCAGCGCCTGGCGGTTTAAAGGATTTTTTAAACTTTTCCCATAGGTTGGTAACGAACCGTTAACCGACGGGGCGGGCAGTGCGCTCGAAGGAGCGCGCCTGGTTCGGCACTAACCTTTTGAGGGAGAAGGATGAAAGAAAACCCGATCGAGACGTGGAATGTGCCGCAGCTCCGTCTCGGAAAGCTCCGCCTTCGTTTCAACGACGGGGAGACGGAGCGGCGCTACCAGAACATGCACATCCGGCAGTCGCTTCCCATCGTCTGGGTATCGATCTTTTCCGGGATGTTTCTCTATGCCCTGTTCGCGATTCTTGACCTTTACATCGTTCCCGAACAACTGATGGCAATCTGGGCTATCCGTTTCGGGCTGGTCTGCCCGATCCTGTTCGGAATGTTCCTGGTTACGCTCACAAAAACCTTTTGGAAATTCTCGCAGCCCATTCTCGCGCTCGGCATGCTCGTTCCCGGCCTTGGCGTTCTCGGCATGGTGGCCATCGCGGACGCGCCGGGCAATCATTTTTATTACGCCGGGCTTATCCTCGTCATCATCTACTGCTCCAGCCTGAGCGTGCTTCGGTACCTATACGCCGCCGCCGTTTCCGTCGCGCTGATCGGGCTTTACCAGTACGTGGCGCTGGTCGCCAACCCGATCCCGCTTGAAACCCTTATCAACAACAATTTCTTTCTTGGTGTTGCGTTGCTGGTTGGCGTGTTCACGAGCTACACGCAGGAACTCTATATTCGCCAGAACTTCGTCAACATGCAGCTTCTTCTCAAAGAAAAATGGCGCTCCGATCAGCTTTTGGAGGAAGCCCGCGCCAGCAGCCAGGCAAAAACGGAATTCCTTGCCGTCATGAGCCACGAACTGCGCACGCCGCTGAACGCCATCCTCGGCTTTTCCGACATCATCAAGCAGCAGATGTTCGGCCCGCTTGGCTCGGAAAAATACCGGGCCTATATCGAGGACATCCACAGCAGCGGAAGCCATCTCCTTAGCCTGATCACGGATATCCTGGATCTTTCGAAGGCGGAAGCCGGCAAGCTGACCCTGCGCGAGGAGGTCGTGAACCTGACGGAAGTCATCGACCGGTGCTTGCGCATGTTCCGCGAGCGGGCGGCGGAAGGCGGGGTCCGACTTCACTTCGACGTACCGCAGGCGGTGACCCGGTTGCTGGCGGACCCACGGCTCTTGCGGCAAAGTCTCATTAACCTGGTGTCGAACGCCGTGAAGTTCACGCAGCGCGGAGGGGCCGTCGCCGTTTCTGTCGGGGAGACCAAGGACGGCGGCGTGCTGGTTCGGATCGAAGATACCGGCATCGGAATCGCCAAGGAAGATATCCCGAAGATCTTCGAGCCTTTTGTCCAGGTGGAAAGTGCTTATTCCCGCGGCCATGAAGGGACAGGCCTTGGCCTGCCGCTGGCGAAGAAAATCATGGAACTGCACGACGGTGCGGTCGAGATCGAAAGCGAACTTGGGATCGGCACGACGGTGACCCTGCGCTTTCCGGCCAAGCGGGTGGCCGGGTCGAAGGATATGCCGCAGCGGGCGGGCGATGCCGCTTGAGGCTTACGGCTTCGGCCTTTGCAGATAAAGAAGCTGGATGCGGTCGGTGGCGTCCGACTTGATCGTCCGCGTCGCGGTCGGCAGGTCCCTTGCCAGGTCCGCGAGATCGGCTTCGGTCCGGTATACGAGAGACCAGTCGCACAAGAACTCGGCCGGCCATAAAAGCCCGTGTCGGCCCTTCTTGACGTTGCCGATCACGAGGCAACCGCCCGGCGCCAGTTGCTGGTAGAGGCTCTTTAGCAAGGTGCTGGCCTGCCGCGCGCTCAGGTAGTCGACAAGCCCGATCGCGTAGATGAGGTCCTGGGGGGGGATTTTTTCGAGAATTTTTTCGCCCTTCATCAACTGTACGAAGGCGACGTGCAGGCAATTGACGCTGGCTTGCCCGGCCAGGCGCAGCGTTTCCGGGTAGGTCCGTTCGTACGCTTGGGCTAGGGCCCGCTGATCCTGATCGATCAGCGTCAGGTGAACGGGATTGGGAAGATGGGCAAGCTTCAGGTAGTTCACGACTTCCTGGGCCGGGCCGCAGGCCAGATTCGTGATGTGGACGGGACCCGTCTTTCTGGCGACGACCTCGGCGATCGTTTGCTGCATCATCACCATGCGGTTGGCGATGCATTCCATTCCGTCGAGACCGACGCGGTGCAGCAACTTGCCGAAGGCGGTGGCGCCCTGCCGTCGCCAGGCATAGACGTAGTTCATGACCTCGTAGTCGCCGGGATAGCCTAAGGGCTTCTCGTAGCTTCGCTTCCAGATCGGCCCTTCGAGAAATTCCGGGGTCAGAACCAGTTCCGTGAAGCGTTTCGTTTGCCGGAGCGTTTCCGGGTCTTCGAGGGCGGGCTCTACGAGGGCGTTCGCCTGGTACCAGAGAGCCCGGCATTCAGGGAGAATCCGCTCCTCGCAGATCGAGAGGGCTTCGGCCATGCGAACATCGTCCGCTGGCGTGTGCGGGTTGGTTGGGCGGTCGAATTTATCAAGCGCCAGGCGGTAGCGGCGCAAAAGGTGCAGGACGTCAGCGACGAGTTGCCGGTACGCCGGGGCAATGCGGTCGTTTGCCGCCTCCAGGCCGCCCGCGAGTTCCTGCCGCAGGCACGCCTCGTCGTGCACCGAGACGAGCGCGGGGATATCCAGGTAGCCGTTGATGATCTGGAGCGCGACCTTGGTGCCGAACGGCGTCGGCTCGACGCGCCGGACGCGGCCCAGGCCTTCGTGCAGGACCGCATTGCCGAGACGAAGGCGAATGGGCAGTTCGGCGTCGATCTCGCCATGCCAGTCGTCCTGCCGACCGGCGAAGACGGCAAACCCGCTCATGCTCAGGTCATGGAGGGTAAAAGAAGAATGGTCAACCGTAACGTCGGGCAGCACCCGTCGAAACAAATCCCGGACCTTGTAGCGATCCGCGCGATAATGAATCCGTCGGCCGACCTCACCGACGAGCTCCCCATAGGCCTTCATCCTTCCCCCTTGCCGTTGAGGATGCTCCTTTTGTTAAGGAAACGTTAACCATTTGCGGCCCGGAAAGCAATTCGCTTTCCAGGCGAAAGAGGGCTTCTTTCATAGGGTTAGGAGGATGGCGCGGTGCGCGGGCGGTTGTCGGCTAGCACGGCGCGGATTTTCTGGGCGAGAACGTGCCTCCGATAGGGCTTCTCGACGAGGTCGGCCTTCAAATTGGCGATGCCGTCGCGGCCGGGAAATTCGGCCATATAGCCGGAGGTTAGAAGGACTTTGAGTTTCGGATAGCGTTCCTTGACCTGCCGCATGAGGTCGATGCCGCTCAGGCCACGCGGCAGCACGACGTCCGTGAAGAGCAGGTCAATTCTTCCCGAGTCGGTGGCCAGAATCTTCTGGGCGGAAAGGGCGTCCTCCGCCTCGATGACCCGGTAATTCAAGTCGGTCAGCAGGCGTTTCGCGAGACGCCGCATTTCGATGTCGTCCTCGACGAGAAGAATGGTTTCGCCTTCGCCTTGGAAGCGGTCCTTCGGCAGGGAAGGTGTAGCTGGCAGGCTCGGGCTTTTTTCGGTAGCCGGCAGGTAGACGCGTACGCGGGTGCCGGCGCCGGGCGCGCTTTCGATTCGAATGTGGCCGTTGGATTGCCGAATGAAGCCGTAGGCCACGCTGAGCCCAAGCCCGCTGCCCTTGCCGATCCCCTTCGTCGTGAAGAAGGGCTCGAACACACGCGCCAGATTCTCCTTCGGGATGCCGATGCCGTTGTCGCTCACGACAAGTGCGACGTAACGGCCGGCAGCAAGCTCGCCTTCCGTCAGTCCGGTCTCGGCGGCCGTGACGTTCCTGGTCGCGATCGTCAGCCGGCCGCCGTTCGGCATCGCGTCCTGGGCGTTTAAGGCGAGGTTCAGGATGGCGGTTTCCAGTTGGCTGGGGTCCACCATGACGGGCCAAAGCTCGTCGGCGAGTTCGATCCGGACTTCAACGGTCTTGGCCAGGCTGTGCTCGAACAGCTCGGTCATGCCGACGACCAGCCGGTTGAGGTTGGTCGGCTGCGGCGCCAGGTTCTGCTTGCGGGAGAAGATCAGCAGTCGCCGGATAAGCATGGCCCCCCGGTCCGCGGCGCCCAGCGCGCGGTTCGCCAGCTTTTGTACGGCTTCGTCCTTGACGCGTTCCTCCAGCAATTCCAGATTGCCGATAACGACTCCGAGAAGGTTGTTGAAATCATGGGCGATGCCGCCGGTCAGCTGTCCGATGGCCTCCATCTTTTGGGCGCGCCGGAATTTTTCCTCCGCTTCTTCCAGGGCGGTGATGTCCTGGAAGCCAGAGAGCACGACTTTTTCACCCTCAAGGGTGAGAAGGTGGCTGGCGAGAAGAACGGTCATCGGCGTGCCGTCCTTCCGCTTCAGCTGGAGTTCCAATCCCTGGACTTTGCCTTGTTCATGGACAAGCCGCATGATTTTATGCCGTTCCTCGGGATTCTGGTAGAAGGCGTGTATGTGCTTGCCGGTAATTTCCGACGCGGAGTCAAAACCGAACGTCCCCGCCGCGTGCGCGTTGGCGAAAATCACCTTGCCGTCGGAAACGTGCGCGATGACCAAGGGCATGGGCGCCCCTTCGACGACGGCGCGGAAGCGCCGCTCGCTTTCCCGCAGCGCGGCCTCGGCTTCCTTGAGTTCCGTCACGTCCTGAAGGACAGCGATCACCGCATCGTTGCCGTCGAAGTCAATGCGGCTATAGGAAGCGATCGCCGTCATCGGCGTGCCGTCCGGCCTTTTCAGCTTGATCTCGGTGTCGTGTAGATAACCTTTTTCCAGGATGCGGGTGACGGTGCCTTTTCGCTCTTTAGGGTTCTGGTAGCAATCCGCCCCGACCATCCCGGTCATCCGACCGGGGGGCAGGCCGAAATAGGCATTCATCCGGGGGTTGGCGTAAAGAATTCGACTGTCCGAGAGGCGGTTGATCGCGATCGGGATCGGCGCCTGCTCGGCGATCATCCGGAACCGCGCCTCGCTTTCCCGAAGCTTCGCCTCGATCTCCTTCCGTTGCGTGATGTCGCGGAAGGTCACGACGGTGCCCACCAGCTTGCCCTCCTTGTGTATGGGGGTGCTCGTGTATTCGACCGGGAAGCTTGTGCCGTCCTTCCGCCACAGGACATCGTCTTTCACGGTATGGCTGATGCCATCCCGCAACGTCAGGTGGATCGGACACCGTTCGGCCGGGTAAGGGGTGCTGTCGGGATGGCTGTGATGGATGCGCGCGTGCATCGGCCGGCCGATCAATTCCTCGACCGAATAGCCGACCATGCGGGCGGCGGCCGGGTTCACGAAGGTGGCGTTCCCGTTGGTGTCCAGGCCGTAGATTCCTTCGCCCACCGTTTCCAGGAGAAGGCGGATCTGCTCTTCGCGTTCGCGAAGGGCCTCCTCGGCCCGCTTGCGTTCCGTGATATCGATCCCGATGGAGACGATCTCGTTGGGTTTTCCATCCGGACCCATCAGCGGCGACTTCGTCGTCAGGAATTGCCGTGCCTCGCCCTTGAAAACGCGGATAACTTCGAAATTCTGCTTCGGTTTTCCGGTTCGGAGCAGTTCCTTGTCTTCCCGTTCGATTTCTGCGGGCCGCTCCGGATCGGCGCGGGGACGCTCAAAGTTCGTCTTGCCGACGACGTCTTCGCTTTTGATGCCCGAGCTAACTTCGTAATGCCTATTGAAGATCTTGTAGCGCCCATCGGCCCCTTTGATCGTGATGTAGATCGGGCTGTAATCGAGGATGCCCTGGAGCCGGCGCTGGCTTTCCTCGAGCGCCTGTTCGGCCTGCTTGCGTGCCGTGATGTCCATCGCGATTCCGCAGATCTCATTGGGTTGCCCGGCGGCATCGCGAAGCAGGAATTTCGTCACCAGAAAATGATGTTCTTCGCCGCCCTTGCTGCGCGTCGTTATGCGGTCCTGTTGCGGTTCGCCGGTCTTGATCAGTTCCCGGTCTTCTTCTTCGGTCTGTCGAACGACCGCAGGATTTCCAGGGTAGCGTTCGGCGATCGTCTTGCCGGAGATGTCTTCACTCTGTATGCCCAAATAGGCCGCATAATTTTTGTTGATGAGCTTGTAACGGCTATCGACCCCCTTGATGGAAATCAACAAGGGGCTGAAGTCGATAATTCCCTGAAACCGCCGATTGCTTTCCAGAAGGGCTTCCTCGATCCGCTTGCGTTCGGTCAGGTCATAGCACTGGACAACGAAGTGGCTCGGTTGATCGCGGGAATCCCGCACCAGGGATGCGGCCAGCAAGACCCAAACGGCGTGCCCCGCCTTGTGGATATAACGCTTCTCCATCTGGCAACTGGAAATTTCCCCATCCAGCATCTGCCTCGCCAAGGCAAGGTCTTTCTGCAAATCATCTTGGTGGGTAACCGCCTGGAAGTTGGTCGCAAGCAATTCCTCTTCGTCGTAGCCGACGATCGTGCAAAGCGCCTGGTTTACCTTTAGCCACGCGCCGTTGATGCCGACAATGGCCATGCCGTGCGGAGCGGCCTCGAAGGCGCCGCGGAAGCGTTTTTCGCTTTCCAGAAGGGCTTCTTGCGTGTGCTGGCGTTCCGTCGTGTCGCTGACGACCGTGAGAAGGGCGAGGTCTTCCTCGTAGACGATGGGGTTGGACGAGATGAGGGCAAGGATCACCTCGCCCGTGGCTTTCTTTAGCTCGATTTCATAATCACGAATGAAGCCTTTCTTCTCGAGAGTGGCGAGCACGGTCTTCCGCTTTTTCGGGGCGACATAGAATTCCGTGATCTTACGGCCGGTCAACGTCTCCGGCGGAAGGCCGAGGAGCGACCCGGCTTCCGAGTTGGCATAGAGAATCTCGCCGTCGTCGGCACGGGTAATGAAAAGCGGCACGGGTGCCGCCTTGACGACGGCGCGAAGCCGGCGTTCGCTTTCGTCCCGGCGGCGGCGTTTTTTTGGGTCGGGACGGATGGCGGGGTCGTGGGGGCTGATTTTCACCGACCGGCTCTTTCGGGAGGCGGATAGTTCGCGCGGTTCAAGGGCGTCAAGCCTTAAGGAAAATAGGCTAATTTCCGGTTAACGGTTTCAACCGGTACGGTGTAAGCGCGCTCAATGGCGGTTGCCGCCGACGGCTGGCGAACGGACCGGGGCCTTCCTTGTGTTCCCATCCAGATGTAGGGTATTTGGTAAATGCGCGCCGCCGCATGCAGCGGGAAACGGCCGCTAGGCCTGCGCTGTCAGGGGGGACACATGCCGATTCTGAAATCGAACCGTCTTTTTCATTGCCTTGTCGTTTTTCTTCTCTGCCTTTTGCCGATCCCCGCCCTTGCGGGAGAGGCGGTCTTAAGCGCCGGAAACACCGCGTGGATACTGACGTCCACTGCGCTCGTGTTGTTCATGACGCTGCCGGGACTGGCGCTTTTCTATGGCGGGCTCGTGCGGGCGGAAAACGTGCTTTCCGTCTTAATGCATTGCTTCGCGATCGTTTGCCTTGTTTCCGTCCTTTGGGTCGTGTGCGCCTACAGCATCGCCTTCGGGGACGGGGGGGCTGCGAACCAATGGTACGGCGGCTTCGGCAAGGCTTTTCTTTCCGGTGTCGGGTTCGACGCCATGTCGGGGGACATCCCGGAATCCCTCTTCGTCATGTTTCAGATGACCTTCGCCGTCATCACGCCGGCGCTGATCGTCGGCGCCTACCCGGAACGGATCAAGTTTTCCGCCGTCCTTCTGTTCAGCGGCTTCTGGCTTCTTCTCGTCTATGCGCCGGTCACCCATTGGATCTGGGGCGGCGGCTGGCTCGCCGAGCTTGGCGTGCGCGACTTCGCCGGCGGACTGGTCGTTCACGCGACGGCCGGCATCTCGGCTTTGGTGCTGGCGATCGCTCTGGGCGGCCGGAAGGGTTTTCCCGGCGAAGTGAAGCCGCCACACAGCCCCGGTATTACGATGATGGGTGCGGCCATGCTGTGGGTCGGCTGGTTCGGCTTCAACGCGGGTTCCGCGCTTGCCGCCAACGGCAACGCGGCGATGGCGATGACCGTGACCCACATTTCCGCGGCCACCGCTGCGTTGACCTGGATGGCGATCGAGTGGGTGAAGTATGGCAAGCCGAGCCTGATTGGCATCGTGACCGGCATGGTGGCGGGACTGGCGACGATTACGCCGGCTTCCGGCTATGTCGGTCCGCTGGGCGGGCTGGCGATCGGGTTTGCGGCCGGGCTGGTCTGCTCGTGGGCGGTTACCTTCATCAAGCAGAAGGTTCGCATCGATGATTCTCTCGACGTCTTCGCCGTTCACGGCGTCGGCGGCCTCCTCGGCATTCTGCTTACGGCCGTCTTCGCGTCCACGCAATTCGGCGGTCTCGGCCTGGCCGAAGGGGTTACGATCCTGGACCAGCTTTGGATTCAGCTCATCGGCTCTGCCGCCGTCATCGGCTGGACGGGCGTGGTGAGCGTCGTCCTTGTCCTTGTCCTTAAGGCCACCATCGGCCTTCGGGTCAGCGATCAGGAAGAGAGGGAAGGGCTCGACATCACCACCCACGGCGAAAGGGGTTACACCCTATGAGGGAGATGACGTCGCCAGCCATTTGGACAGGGGGGAAACGCGCATGAAACTCGTAATCGCCATCATCAAGCCGTTCAAGCTCGACGAAGTTCGCGAAGCGTTAACGGCTGTCGGCGTTCAGGGAATGACCGTTAGCGAAGTGAAGGGGTATGGCCGCCAGAAAGGCCATACGGAGATCTACCGCGGCGCCGAATACGCGGTGAGTTTCGTCCCGAAGGTGAAGATCGAGGCCGTTGTTGACGATGGGATCGCCGAACGGGTCGTGGAAGCGATTCACGACGCCGCCAAGACCGGCCAGATCGGCGACGGCAAGATTTTCGTCCTTGATGTGGGCCAGGCGATGCGCATCCGGACGGGCGAGATGGACGGTCAGGCCCTCTAGGCCGTTGCCGATCCGGCAAGCCTTCCGTGCCTGGTTGGCGCGGGGCGCGCATGGAAAAATTTCCATGCGGGAACTTGCGAAAAGACATTTGCCGCCTCCGGATTTTTTGGAAAACTCCTAACTTATGTATGGGTATTCCCCGCCGACCAAAGCGGGAAACGCATCCATAGGAATCCATAGGAGGAGGCAGACATGGCGAAAAAATCCGCACCTAAAACGGCGCCGGCCAGGGCGGGCGATATCCACCCCTTGCTTTCCTTGCGCGAGGGGATTGACCGCATGTTCGATGAGTTTCTTCACGGCTTTTCCGCGCCCAGTTTCTTCGGGGCTAATCTTGGCGGACGTCTTGGCCCGGTCTTTGGCGACGTCTTCCCGCGAATCGACATGAGCGAGACGGACAAGCAGGTTGAAATCACGGCTGAGCTGCCCGGCCTGGATGAAAAAGACGTTTCCGCGACCTTGTCGGACGGTTATCTCAACATCGCGGGCGAGAAGAAGATCGAGAGGGAGGAGAAGAAGAAGAACCGCTACCTGTCCGAACGGAGTTATGGCAGCTTCCGCCGGTCGTTCCGTTTGCCCGAGACGGTGGACGCGAACAAGATCGAGGCGACCTTCGAGAAGGGCGTCCTCAAGATCGTCCTCGCGAAACGGCCCGGCGCCGAGGCGACGGCGAAGACGATCAAGATTCGGCAAACCTAAACACGGCGCCGGACGAGACGAACTTTCTCCGGTTTGCGGGCGGAACGGCGGCGGGTAAAGGTCCAGCCGCCATCGCCACCGCCACCGCTTAATACATCTTTTACGTGTGTCATATAGAAACGACACGCGTAATTCGTGTAATTCTTTCGGTGGCGAAATGTTCCAATCGGTCGCATTTAAAGCGGAACGTGCCAAGCAGGCCCGTCGGAGGGTTCTTTTCTACGGGATTTTTGGAGGCAGTCTTGCCGCGGGCGTCTTTTTGCTGCCCGGCGGCGCGTGGACGCTTTTGCATGAAGTGCTCAGCGCGGGGGAAGGGGTTGCGGCGCTGCTGGCGTTCTTCATCAGCGCATTGATGCTGATTCGGTTTCAAGGCGAGAGAAGCAGCCCCTTTCTTTTCATCGGCGCCGGCTTCTTTGGCGCCGGTCTGCTGGACAGCTACTATATCCTCAGCCTTCATGGCCCCCTCGCAGACTTCCCTTCATCGGGGCATTCCGTAGGCGGGGCTTGGGACCGGACGGCCTCGGGCGTTCTGTTGGGGGGCGCGTTGTGGTTCAGTTGGCTGGCGTGGCACCCTGGCCTGCGAAAAAAAATCGCGTTGGTTCCAAAGGGTACCCTTTACCTTGTCGCAGGCGGGATAGCCCTGGCGTGCATCTATTTTTTCTCTTTCCTTCCCCTAACCCCCCTTCGCCCGGAAGAGGCCTCCCGGCTAGGGCTTGAAGCGTTCACCGCCGCCGGTTTTTTTCTGCTCGCCTTGGTGGGTTACCTTCGGAAAGGCGGCTGGCGGGAGGACGTTTTCGAACACTGGCTCGTGCTTTCCCTCCTTGTCGGCCTCGCTGGGCAACTCGCGCTGACGCCGTTTTCGGACCAGTCGCCCGCAACGGCATTTGCCGCCGCTCATGTGCTTGGGGCGGCAAGCTATAGCTTCGTGCTTGTCGGCCTGACCTTGAGTTTGAACGCGGTCTTCAGGGACGAGATAAAAAATCGGGCCTATCTGGACGCCATCGTTTCCAACGCGCCGGACGCCATCTTCAGTCTCGATGAAAGCGGCACCCTTCTTTCCTTCAACCAGGGAGGAGAAAAGATGTTTGGCCGTGTCGCCGAAGAGGTCATCGGCGAGAATATCCGGCTTCTCATGCCTTCCTTTCCTTCCGAGGACAACCTCCACGCCGAGGCCGGCGTCAGCGGCTTTCTCGGCGATCTGGCGAAAACGGGGGCGGTCGAGGCCAGCCACGAGGCGAAGGGCAAGCGGCGGGACGGTACGACCTTTCCGGTCGGGCTCACCATCAACGAGATGTGGATCAAGGGAAGGGTTCTGTTCGTCGGGGTTGCCCGTGACATCACCGAACGCAAGCGCATGGAAACGAAGCTGCGCGAAGGCGACCGCCAGCTTCAGGGCATCCTGGATTCGGCCCCCCTTTGCATATCCCTGAAGGACATTGGCGGCCGCTACAAATGGGTCAACCGGCGCCAGCAGGAGATTTTCGGCATCAATGCCAAGGCGTGGCGGGGAAAGACGATTCGCGAGGTGTACCCGGAACTTGGCGACTGGGCGGAGCAAAGCGAGCGGATCGCGCTGGCCACCCTCGACGTTCCCGAGGGGAACGAAGTCGTCATCAAGGTAAAAGGCGTTTCGCGAACCTTCTTGCAGACGAGTTTCGTCCTGAAGGACGTGGGCGGCTGGCCCGCCGAGATTTGCAGCATCGCCTCCGATATTACGGAGCGCAAGCAGATGGAACGTGTGCTTGCCTTGCACGCGGGCGAGACCCAGCGCATAACCCGGCAACTTGTGGAAAGCGAAAAGCGGTTGCAGGTGGTTCTGGACACCGCCGCCACCGGTATCATCACCTTCGACGGGGACGGCGTGATCGAAAGTTTCAACCCGGCAGCCGAACAGATTTTTGGTTACGCGGCGGAGAAAATCATCGGCCAGAACTTTCTTGTCTTAATGCCGTTGGCCGATTGCGAAGAATATATCGGCTATTTGGATCGGCACCGTGGGGCAAAGGAAAACCGAGTTCTCAGCCGGGGCTGGGAGGCCCGGGGGCGGCGCCAGGACGACACCGAATTTCCCATGCATCTCGCCCTTAGCCTGGCCGTACTGGAAACCGACGGGAAGGCCATTTTCACGGCCATCGTCACCGATATCACGAAACGGCAGCGCGCCGAGCAGGCGTTGAGGGCCGCGAAAGAGACGGCCGAGATCGCTACCCGCACGAAGTCCGAATTCCTTGCCGTTATGAGTCACGAAATCCGCACCCCGATGAACGGCGTGATCGGCATGTCCGGTCTGTTGCTGGAGACGAAACTCGACGACGAACAGCGTCAATACGCGGAAACGATCCGCCAATCCGCCGACAGCCTGCTGACGATTATCAACGACATCCTCGACTTCTCGAAACTGGAGGCGGGCAAGCTCGCCCTCGAAGTGATAGATTTTGACCTTGTTGAACTCGTTGAAGACGTTGGCGAATTGCTGGGTCTCCAAGCCACGGGGAAAGGGATCGATTTCCTGACGTTCTTCGCGCCGGACGTGCCCTCCCATGTCCGCGGCGATCAAGCCCGGCTGCGGCAGGTGCTGATGAATCTGGTCGGCAACGCGATCAAATTCACGGCAGGAGGATCGGTCGCGGTCAGTATCAGCCTGTTGAGCGACACAAAGAAGAAATTCTGCCTGCGATTCGAAGTGACGGACACCGGGATCGGAATCCAACGGAAGGCGCAGGATCAATTGTTCCAGAGATTCACCCAGGCCGATTCCTCGACGACGCGCCGCTATGGCGGCACCGGCCTGGGTCTGGCGATCTGCAAGCAGCTTGTCACGCTCATGAATGGTCGGATCGGCGTGGACAGCGCGCCCGGCGATGGCAGCACCTTCTGGTTCGAAATTCAGGTCGGGCACCCGAAAAAAAGAAGGCGGTCGCTGGTCCTGCCGCTCGAAAGCCTTTCGAATTTGCGGGTGCTGGTTGTGGACGATTCGAAATTGAACCGGCGTATCTTACAAAAGCAGTTTGAATCCTGGGGGATGCAGGTGGTCTGCGTCGAAAGCGGCAAGGCGGCGCTGAATATCCTGGCCGATGCGGAGCAACGCAAGCCGGCCTTCGACATCGCCATCCTCGACCACATGATGCCGGGGATGGACGGCGAGGAACTCGGCAGGCGCATTCGCAAGTGCGGGGAACTCGCCGGGATGAAGCTCGCCCTTGCCACGTCGGCCGGCCTTCGCAAGGAAACCGCCCATTTCCGCTCGATCGGGTTCGACGTTTGCCTCACGAAGCCGGTCTTTCAGTCCCTTTTGTTCGACACCATCGCCCATCTGTGCGGCCGGGCGATATCGGAAGGCTGCGCCGCGGCCGATGTGAGCGATAAAGAGCGCGCCCAGGCCAAAGCGCCGTCGCCTTCGCGTTCTCTGCGCATCCTTCTGGCCGAGGACAATCAGGTAAACCAGCTCTTGGCTTCCGTGATGCTGCAAAGGAAAGGCCATCGCGTGGACGCGGTCGGCAACGGCATCGAGGCGGTCAAGGCCGTCCAGTCGATTCCTTACGATCTCGTCCTCATGGATGTGCAGATGCCGGAAATGGATGGCCTGGAGGCAACGGCGAAGATCCGGTCCTTGCCCGGCGATCTCGCCCGCATCCCCATCATCGCCCTGACGGCGAACGCAATGAAGGGCGACCGCGAGAAGTACCTGGCGGCCGGCATGAACGATTACATTTCGAAGCCGATCGACGAGGCAAAACTGCACGGCGCCCTGGCGCGCTGGAGCGGTGCCCCCGGCAAAAAATCGGGGGATGCCCTGGCGGCGCGCAAGACCGGAAGTGCCTGAAACGGCATCCGGTCTGGCTTCTTGAAGGGGGCCTTGGGGCGGCGGTCCCGATACCCTTTTGCCATCCCGACTTTCCCTCCGAACCATTTTGTGAATACTTAATGCAAGGCCCGCAAAGCATGCGGGGGAGGGGTCATGAAAAAGAAAATTTGCATCGTCACCCATGTCACGAGCGGCGTCGGCCAGGGCAGCGCGGACGCGTTGGCAAAGACGGGTGCGACCGTCGTCGTCAACGATCGCCGCTTCCAGAAGGCGGCCGACCACAAGGCCTATGCGAAAAAGCATCCCAAGCTCCACGTGACGAAGACTCTCGATCCGGAGACGTTGGTCGCCGAGGTCGTGAAGAAACACGGTCGGGTGGACGTCGTGGTTTCGAACGCCTTGAGCGCCCACGAGCCCGCCATCATCGAGAAGACGAAACCGGCGGCATTGCAGGCCTATCTGGATAGGCTGGCCATCGAGCCGTTCCGGCTGGCGAAGGCGGCGGTCTTTCACATGCGGAAGCGGAAGTCGGGCAAGATCATCTTCGTGACCTCGAATGGCCCCCGGCGCGGGCTTGCCAAGCACACCGCCTATTGCGCGGCGCAAGGCACGGCAAACGCGCTGATGATCTCGATGGCCGAGGAACTTGCCGACGCCAACGTTCAAGTGAACGCCATCGGGTTGGACGAATCGATCCGACCGACCTATTTTCCGAAGGAGATGATGGGAGAAACGACGGCCGAGACGACGATCTACCTCAAGAACAAGCCCATGCGGAAGGCAAAACCGCAGGAGGCCGGCGGGCTCGTCGCCTTTCTTGCTTCCGAAGGCTCGGATTTCGTGACCGGGCAGGTCATTCCGTTCACCGGCGGGTGGGCCTGAGGAAAAAACGGGAGGAAACGGTGGCGAATAGCAAAGTCTGCCTGCTCACCCATATCACCGGCTATGGCGGCCCGGCCGCCACCAAGGCGCTTCTGGCGGGCGGCGCGACCGTGCTGGGCAGCGACCGCAGCTTCGCAAACGCGAAGGATCGCCAGGCCTTCGCCGCGGCGAACCCGAGGGTCGAAATCGTCACCGGGCTCGCGCCGGAAAAACAGGTCGCGGAAGTCGTCAAACGGCACGGCCGGATCGACCTTCTTTTCAGCAACAATTTCGTGCCGCTCTTTCCTTCGGCGATCGAGACGGCGAGCCTCGAGGTTTTCCAGGATTATCTGGACGGCCTCACGATCGAGCCTTTCCGCGTCGCCCGCGCCGCCATCCCCCACATGAAGAAGCAAAAATCCGGCAAGATCGTCTTCATGACGTCGGCCGGGCCGGTCAAGGGCCTGCCGAATCTGGCGACCTATTGCGCGGCGCGCGGCGGGGCGAGCGCGATGATGCGGGCGTTGGCCATGGAGGTGGCGGACGCCAACATCCAGGTGAACGCGATCGGGCCGAACTATGCCGAAAACCCAACCTATTTCCCGAAGGAAATTCTGGGCACGGATTTCATGCGGAAACTGGTTCGGGAGAGCTGCCCGATCAAGCGGTACGCGAGGCCGGAGGAGCTGGAGGAGCTGGTCGGCTATCTTGCCTCGGAGCGTTCGAACTTCTTCACCGGCCAACTCATCCATTTCTGCGGCGGCTGGGTCTAAGAGGTAAAGATGGCGCGCGCCTGGCCAGCCGAAATCCGGCACAAAACGCAAGAAAAAGCCCTCGAAATCGATTTCGATGACGGGAAGACCTTTGTCTTCCCGGCGGAATTCCTGCGCATCAATAGCCCTTCCGCTGAGATGCGCGGGCACGGGGCGGGCGAGGAAAAATTGATCGGCGGGCGCCGGCATGTCGGCATCCTGAACGTGACGCCGGTTGGCAACTACGCGATCCAGATTGCTTTCGACGACCTGCACGATACCGGCATCTATTCGTGGGATTACCTGTACGAGCTTGGAAACCGCCACCGGGAAATCTGGCAGCGTTACCTTGACCGGCTGGAGAAGGAAGGCCTAAGCCGCGACCCTTGAGCGGGTGCGGCGTGCTACTGGACGACGATTCGCGGCGCCTTCCGCCCCGTGCCCTCCGCCGCGGCGATCTTTTCGAGCAGGCGGTCGGCGATTGCCATGTAGGCGCGGGCCTCGGGGCTGTCCGGGGTTTTGGCGACGATGGGCGTGCCGGCGTCCGACGTCTCCCGGATCGCAATCTCAAGCGGTATTTCGCCCAGGAAATCGATGCCAAGCTCCCGCGCTGCCGTTGCCGCCCCGCCATGGCCGAAAATGTCCGACCGGCCGTCGCAGCTTGGGCATAGGAAGTAGCTCATATTCTCCACCAGGCCGAAGATCGGCACGTTCACCTTCCGGAACATGGCGATCCCTTTCCGCGTATCGAGAAGGGCGATGTCCTGGGGCGTCGAGACGGCAACGGCACCCGTCAGGGGAATGCGCTGCGTGATACTGAGCTGGGCGTCGCCGGTGCCGGGCGGCATGTCGAGGACCAGCACGTCCAGCTCTCCCCATGCGACATCCCGGATCAGGTTCTCGATCGCCCCCATCACCATGGCGCCGCGCCAGATCATGGGCGTGTCCTCGGCGACGAAGAAGCCGATCGACATGCAGCCAATGCCGTGGCTTTGCATCGGGTCGAGGTGCTTGCCGTCGGTGGAGCCGGGTTTTCCCCGAATCCCGAGCAGCCGCGGCAGGGACGGCCCGTAAATGTCCGCATCGAGCATCGCCACGCGTCGCCCGCGCCGTGCCATGCCGACCGCCAGGTTGACGGCCGTTGTTGATTTGCCGACGCCGCCCTTTGCCGAGGAAACGGCGATAACGGCGCGAATGCCGGGAAGCGGGGTTGTCGGCTGTGTGCTGTCTGCCATTTTCGTGAACCCCGTTTGTGACCCCGAGGTTGAGGCCGCCGCGTTGCCTGCGCCGCCTGAAACGGCTCAGCCCATCAGCTCACGGATATAGGTGGGAAGGGCGAAGGCGGCAAGGTGGATATCTGGGTTGTAGTAACGGGTGGAAACGCCGGAGCCCGCGAAACGGCGTTCGATCGTATCCCGTGAAACGGCCCGGTTTTTCTCGGAGAGCGACGCCCAGCCAAGCGTCATGAACCCTCCGACATAGGTTGGCACCGGCACGACGAGAAAGCTGGAATCGGGAAAGAGTCCGCGGAACAGCCGATGGGCGCCGCGGGCTTCCTCCGGTTGCAGGAAAGGCACGCCATTCTGGGCGATGAGAATGCCCCTTTCGGTCAGGCATCGCTTGCAGTTCGTATAGAACTCTTTCTGGAAGAGGACGGTGGCCGGGCCGATCGGATCCGTCGAGTCGACGAGGATGACATCGAAACGCTCATCCGTCTCGGCGACGAACTTGGTCCCGTCCTGGATGATGAGCTCGGTACGCGGGTCCTTGAAGGCATGGCCAGAGATGGCCGGCAGGTATTTTTTGGATAGCTCGACCACGCTTGAATCGATCTCGATAAGCGTTGCCTTCTCGATCGGGTGCTTGAGAGCCTCCCGCAAGGCGCCGCCGTCACCGCCGCCGATGATGAGAGCCTTCTTGACCTCGCCATGGGCGAAGATGGCGGGATGCACGAGCATCTCGTGGTAGAAGAATTCATCGGCCTCCGTCGTCTGAACGTTGCCGTCCAGCGCCAGGACGCGGCCGAACTGGGGATTCTCGAAGATGACGAGATCCTGGTAATCGGTCTTTTCACGATGAAGGATTTCAGCAACCTTCAGCCGCTGCCCGTGATGTGGGTACAGCGTTTCCTCGAACCACCGATCCGTCAAATCGTGAGTCCTCGACGCTGCTCGTGAAGCTGGACCGTCCGCGGGTTCATGGCCCTGCGGAGAACGGGAATGGCCTTATAGGGGTCGCAGGCCCCGCACATGAAAATATCGAGGGCGGCGTATCCACGCTCCGGCCAGGTGTGGATGCTGATATGGGATTCGGCGAGAACGGCAACGCCGGAAATGCCGCCGCTCGACGTGAAGTGATGTAGCCGAACGTCGAGAAGCGTCGCCCCCGCCGTTCGCGCGCCTTCGCGCAAGGCGGTCTCGATGATATCGAGTCGATCGAGATTTTCGCACCCCCAAAAGTCGAGCAATAGGTGCGTGCCGGCGTAAGCCATGCCATTTCGCTGGATGAAGTAATCCACCACTGGCGTGGCGGTGTGCAAAGTTGGCGTGGAGTCAGGAATGTCCTGCTCGGGCGGAACCGCCGTGTTTGCAACGGTGATCCTTCGTGCCATTGCAAGCACTCCTCTAATTCGAACCCGGGATCGGCGGCGTTGTTTCGCTTATTGCCGAGCAGAATGCAAGCCAAAAATCTGCCTACTTCCCCGATGCGTGGCAAGCGAAACCACATGGCCGCCCTTTTGAGCGGGACGGGGAATTCGTTTGGCCGCCTTCGCCCGAACGCCGCGGCCCGAACGCCGCGCCCTTTTGCGAACGGCATCGGGAAGGCGAGAGAAGGGCAGGTCGCGATTGACAGAAGAAGATTTTAGTTAATAGTTAATTAATTGGAGAATTAGCCAAAGTATCAGGAAAGAATAAATTTATAAATAGATAATAAATAAACTATTTCTACCAATAGTTAATCTACGTATTTGTATTTCTATTTAAGGTAGAGATGATTTTAACTTAGTATTCTTATGGTGGTAAATGGCCGAGCCTAATCCGCCTCCGCCGAATCCCCAACCGGTGTCCGGGGTGGCCGTCGAGGGGTCGGCTGCCGCCTTGCCCAACGAACCGTCCGTCGCCCTGCCGGATTTCGCGGCACTTTTTCTTGCCATCGGGCCGCTCGATACGCCACCGATCGGGCAACCGGCGGCCGGCGAAGACGACGAAGAGGATGGCCGTGCCTCTGGCCTTTCCGACGCCACGCACCGGTCGGCCGAAACGGTCGCCTCCGCCGGTCCAATTCCGCCGTCTGCTGCCGATTTCGCCTTCGGCTCGACCTTCGCCATTCCGCCCGAGGCCGAATTTCTTGCCGAAATCGGGGCCGTGGAAGGGCCGGGCTCCTTTCTGATCGCGACACCAAGCCGGGACTTCCTTCCGGCCGCGCCGATCGTCACCCCGCCGCCGGTGCCGCCGCCGGTGCCGCTCGGTCTCACGCGGATCGGCGGTAACGGGGACGATCTTTTCACTGGCACGAATTTGCAGGATTTCCTGTTCGGCGAAGCAGAGGACGATCGGCTGGAGGGGCTTGGCGGAAGCGACTGGCTTGAGGGCGGCAACGGCAGCGACCGGCTGTTCGGGGGCGCGGGTTCGGATCAACTCTTCGGCGGGCCGGGCGACGATTTCCTCGACGGCGGGCCGGGCGACGATTTTCTCAGCGGCGGTTTCGGCGATGACACCTATTTTCTGGATGACCCCGGCGACACGGCCTTCGAGGCCTTGCCGGGGCTATCCGGCGGGTTTGACACCGCCGTGGCGGGCGATCCGTTGATTGCCGCCATCGGCGCCGGTTCGGCGCCGGCGACCTTCGTCTTCGCGGGCGGCGCGCTCGGCGGGAAGAGCCCGGTCGACGCGGGCCATCTCTTTTTCGTTGACAACAATATCGAAGCACTTCGTCTGGAGGGAGGTCTCGCGGCCAACGCGATCGGGAACGCCGATCCGAACACGATCACGGGGAACGAAGGGGCGAATACGCTTTGGGGCGGCGACGGCGACGACTTCCTTTTCGGTATGGGCGGCAACGATACGCTTGCCGGTGGCAATGGCGACGACTTTCTGGCGGGCGGCGATGGCGACGACATCTATCTTTTCTATGGGGACGAGACCGGCTTCGATGTTGTCCAGGATATCTCCGGCGTCAATTTTGCCCGTCTCCTCGGCTTCACGTCGACGACGGAAGCCCTTGGCGTCGTCGATGGCGCTGGCGATCTCACGCTTTTTGTCCACGACACGGCCGCACCCTTCGTGCTCTTCCGGTCGCTTTTCCGCGTTGACGGTTATGCCGGTAACCCGGGAAGCTTTGCCGGCGTCGAGCTGGCCGGTTTTTTCTTCGCGACCGACGATCTGGTCGTCTGACGCCGTTTAAAGCCGGTCTTCCGGGATCGCCATGACGCTTGCTCCGCCGCTGCGGACGGCGGCGGCGAGGGCCAAGGCCTCGGGAAGGATACGCTCCGCATAGAAGCGGGCAAGGGCAAGGTGGGTCTCGAAATAGACTTTGTCGGCGCCGTCTTCCGCCTGTCGCCTTGCGGCGGCCAGGGCGGCGCGCGCCATCAGGTAGCCGCCGGCGACCGTCCCGAAGAGACGAAGATAGGGGGCCGCCCCGGCGTCCGCCGCGTGGGGGTCGTCGCGGCCCGCCTCGAGCAGGAAGTCCGTCGCTTCGCCGAGCGCCTTCAACCCCGCGTCGAGTCCGCGATGAAGGGGGCCGAAGGCGTCGTCCGGCCGCCGCAAGGCGGGCAGCAAGCTTGCCATGTCGGCAAGAAACGCCCGTGCCGCCTTGCCCCTGTCGTGCCGCAGTTTCCGCTGGACGAGGTCCATTGCCTGGATGCCGTTGGTCCCTTCGTAGATCATGGCGATGCGGGCGTCCCGCAGGTGCTGGGCGGCGCCCGTCTCTTCGATATAGCCGACGCCGCCATGGACCTGGACGCCGAGCGAGGCGACCTCGAAGCCGACGTCCGAACACCAGGCCTTCACCACCGGGGTCAGCAAATCCACGCGGGCCTGGCTTGCCTTTCGCACGTCGGCGTCCACGTGATGGCGGGCGAGGTCCTGCGCCTCCGCCGCGAGATAGGCAAGGTAGCGCGTGGCTTCCGTATACGCCTTCATCGTCATCAGCATCCGTCGCACGTCGGCGTGCCGGACGATGGGAACGTCCCCGCCGCCACCGGCCGCGCGGCCCTGGACCCTTTCCTTGGCGTAGGCGATCGCCTGCTGGGTCGCACGTTCGGCAAGCGCCACCCCTTCGAGGCCGACGGCGAGGCGAGCCTGATTCATCATCGTGAACATGTAGACGAGACCTTCGTTCTCCTTACCGACGAGGTAGCCGACCGCGCCGCCTTCGTCGCCGTAGGACAAAACGGCGGTCGGACTCGCGTGGATGCCGAGCTTGTGTTCGAGGGATACGCAACGAAGATCGTTGCGTTCCCCCAGCGACCCGTCCGCCTTGAGGAGAAACTTCGGCACGATGAAGAGCGAAATGCCCTTCGTGCCCTCCGGCGCGTCGGGGGTGCGCGCCAGCACCATGTGGACGATGTTTTCGGCCAGGTCGTGCTCGCCGTAGGTGATGAAGATCTTCTGGCCCGTCAGCCGATAATGGGCCCCCTTGCGCACCGCGCGCGCTTTTGTGCGGGCAAGGTCCGACCCGGCCTGCGGTTCCGTCAGGTTCATCGTGCCGGTCCATTCGCCGGAGACGAGTTTTGGCAGGTAGGCGCGTTTTTGCTCCGCGCTGCCGTGCCGGCCGATTGCTTCGATTGCCCCTTGCGTCAGCATCGGACAAAGAGAGAAGGCCAAATTGGCGGACGCCCACAGCTCGGCGATGGGGGTCGCGAGCAGCCAGGGAAACCCTTGCCCGCCGATGGCCGGCTCGAAGGGAACCGCGTTCCAGCCACCGGCGACGAAGGCAGCGTAGGCTTTCTTGAAGCCCTTCGGGGTCCGCACGACGCCGTTCTCGAAGACGGAACCTTCCCGGTCGCCTGTCCGGTTGAGCGGCGCCAGCACGCCGGCGGCGAACTTGCCGGCTTCCTCGAGCACCGCCTTGCCGAGATCCGGCGCCAACATCTCCTGGAAGGCGGGCAGTGCGGCGAGGCGTTCCGTCCCGATGACATCGAAGATCGCAAAGCCGATGTCGCGGATGGGAGCTTCAAAGGGGGGCATGGCTCTAAAGTACCTTGCCTGGATTCAAGATGCCGTAAGGGTCGAGGGCGTCTTTCAGGCGTTGCATGAGATCGATCTCAACCTTGGATTTGTAGTGTCTTAGCGCATCCCGCTTTACTTGTCCGATGCCATGTTCGGCGGAGAACGAGCCGCCAAGCCCAACGGCAATGTCGTGGATCCACCCGTTCACCTCGTCCCACTTTTCCAGATACGCGCGCAGGTCGGCTTTTTCCGGCTGGCTCAGATTGAAATGCAAGTTGCCGTCGCCGACATGGCCGAAGGCGACGATGCGCACGCCGGGAAGTTTCTTCGTAACGAGCGCCGTCGCCCGCTCCATGAATTCCGGGATTTTCGAGACCGGCACGGAAACGTCGTGCTTGATGCTGCCGCCTTCCTGTTTCTGCGCCTCGGGCAGCGAGTCGCGAAGCCGCCAGAAGGCTGCGCGCTGCGCGATCGTCTCGGCGACCGCGGCGTTCTCGATGAGGCCTTCCGCCGTCGCCTTCTCCAGTAGGCCAAGCAGCAAGGGTTTCATGCCGCCGTCCGCGCTCGTCGAGGCAAGCTCCACCAGGACGTACCAAGGGTAGCGTTCGCGAAACGGGTCGCGCGTGCCGGGGGTGTGCGCGAGTACGAAGTCGATCCCGATCCGCGGCAGAAGCTCGAAGGCGGTCACGCTTTCCCCGCCGCTTTTTCTGGCAAGGTCGAGCAGGGCGAGACCCGCCTTCGGATCGGCAAGGGCGACGAAGGCGGTTGCCACTTCCCTGGGTGCTGCAAAAAGCTTCAGCACGGCGGCGGTGATGATCCCAAGCGTTCCTTCGGCGCCGAGGAAGAGCTGTTTCAGGTCATAGCCGGTGTTGTCCTTGCGGAGCCCGCGCAAGCCGTTCCATACGCGGCCGTCGCCCAGGACGACTTCGAGCCCGAGGGTGAGTTCGCGGGCGTTCCCATAGCGAAGGACGGCGTTGCCGCCGGCGTTTGTCGAAAGCACGCCGCCGATCTCCGCGCTTCCTTCGGAGGCGAGGCTTAAGGGGAAAAGCCGGCCGGCGCGCGCCGCTTCCGCCTGAACATCGGCCAAGATGGCGCCAGCCTCGACGGTGATCGTGTCGTTGGCCGTGTCCAGCTCGCGTACCCGGTTCATGCGCCGCACGCGCAGGAGGATTTCGTCGCCCGCGGTGTGCGGCGTGGCGCCGCCGACGAGGCCGGTGTTTCCGCCCTGCGGCACGATTCCGATCCGATGCTTCGCGCAGATGCGAACCGTTTCGGCGACTTCCGCTGTCGAGGCGGGCTCGGCAAGCCCCAAGGCTTTGCCCCGATAGCGGCCGCGGGCGTCGGTAAGAAGCGGCGCCAGGCGGGTGGCGTCCTCGGTCCAGCCCTTGGGCCCCAAGGCGGCGGCGAGTTCGGTCTTTACCGGGTCGTGTTCGCCGCTGGTCATCGGGGCTTGGCTTTTTCCCATTGCGGCCTGATCTCGACGTCCGCCACCGCTCCGGCGGCGGCCCGCCGCAAGCGGTCGTTGATGGCCACGCCAAGCCCTTCCTCCGGGATCGGCATGACGGCGATCGCCCGGAAGCCCGACCAATCCAGCTCGCGAAAGAGGCGATAGAAATTCGCCGCCGCCTCGACGAGATCGCCCTTGAGGCTCAAATTACGCTCGGCCGCAAAGCCGGTGATGGTGTGAGGCCCGAAAGCAAGCAGCGCTTCGCCGGCCTCGACGGCGGTGGCGTTCAGCCGAACCGGGATCGAGGGCGCGTAGTGGCGATCTCCCATGCCCGGCGAACGCGGTCTTTCCCGGTCGCTTTGTGTCACCGCGGGAATTTCCCCGATGACGTCCTCGATCATCTCTTTCGTGATGGCGCCCGGACGGAGAAGGCGGGCTTTGTTTTCGCTCACGTCCAACACGGTCGATTCGATGCCGAGTTCGCAAGCACCCCCATCCAGGATGAGATCAACCGCCATGCCGAGGGAGGTCATGACGTGATCGGCCGTCGTTGGGCTGATGCTACCGGAGCGGTTGGCGCTGGGGGCGGCAATTGGGCAATCCGCCGCCTCGAGAAGCGCCCTCGCGATTGCGTTCGCCGGCACGCGCACGGCGATGGTGTCGAGGCCTGCGCTGGCCAGCAGGGAGACGCCCGAATCTTCCCGGCGCTTCAACACGAGAGTGAGCGGCCCCGGCCAGAAGCGCTGGACGAGGCGATGCGCCCGCTCGTTGAAGACCGCCACCTTTTCCCCCGCCGCCACATCCCGCAGGTGGACGATAAGCGGGTTGAAGGAGGGGCGGGACTTGGTCGCGAAGATCCGTGAAATGGCCTGATCGTTCGTCGCATCCCCGCCAAGGCCATAGACGGTCTCGGTCGGGAAGGCGACAAGGGCGCCTGCGCGCAGCCTCTCTCCGGCAAGCTTTAGGTTTTCCGGCGTGGCCGGCAGGATATGGGGGGCGGGCTCCATGGGCTAGGCTTGCGTTGCGGTTGGGGAGGTTGCGCTTGGAGGCGGAGTGTAGCGGAGTTTTGTGTTCACCCCCATTTTTCGCTACCCGTCATACGGTATGCGGTGGTGATTTTCGCCTTTTCTCTTTGCGGTGCAAAAATTCGACGCATATCATGCGCTGCAAAATTCTACATGTAATTACGATGGTATGCAAATAATACCGTAATCCTCGATATTTTTCCGATATACGTGTAGGAATCAGCCAAATTCAATAAATGCATTTCTACATGTTATTTTTTGTGTTGCCTCGCACAAGATTTGACAGTATTGTGCGTCGCATCAAGATGAGTGTTGCCGGCTTCCCCCCTAGAATTTCGGCAACGCATGCTCATCTCAAGTGTATCCTCCCTTAAAGACTTCGGGGCCGCGCAATGCGGCCCCGCATTTTTTCATGCTTCTAGATCACGCTTCTAGACAATGTGGCGGGCCACATGTGGTCGGGCTTGCGGATTTCGAAGGCATCCGGCCCTGCCGGCATACCTACCGTTTCCGCAACATTTGCGGGCGTTGTTTGCTGCGGTTGCATATTTCCCATCGCCCTATAAATTCTCCTCCGAAGCTGTCCCTGTCAAAGGGTCGGAAATCTTAAAAGGCCTAAGGAGCCGATCCGGAAGATGGCGCATATTCTCCTCGCGGAAGACGACGGTTCGATGCGGGAATTTCTTGCCCGGGCGCTGCGTAAAGCGGGGCACATCGTCGTCGGGGTCCGGGATGGCGAGGAGGCCTTGAGTCTTGTCCGGCGGGTGCCGGACTTCGAGCTCCTGCTTGCCGACATCGTCATGCCGGGCATGGACGGGATCGAACTGGCCCAGCGCGTGGCCGATGAATTTCCGAAGATCCGAATCATGCTGATCACCGGCTTCGCCGCCGTTGCCGTGCGCGCCCGCGAAACGTTCGGTGACCGGACGAAGGTGCTTTCAAAACCTTTTCACCTGCGCGACCTCGTTCACCAGATCGAGGATATTCTGGTCGCCTGACAGGGATCGTCCCGGGCCACTGCCAAGGCTTGCAAAGTGACGGGCTTCGGTCATAATCGCCGCCCTCGCAGCCCGGCACCCGAAGATGGCCGGCAGGAGGGCGCGTAGCTCAGCGGGAGAGCACTACGTTGACATCGTAGGGGTCACAGGTTCAATCCCTGTCGCGCCCACCATTTTTTCAATCGGCTGGCATAAAGTGGTTACCTATTGTTTCTGTTGGGTCGGCACAGGGTCAGCATAGCAGTCGGACTGGAGTGTCTGATTGAGTTTGAAGCTGTGCCCCTCGAAACAGCATAACGGGAACAAGAAGCCGTGGTCGATGCCGACCAGCGCTGGGGCTCTTCCACCCGCCGCCCTATCAGCCAATGGGCAAGCCCTTCCGCGTTCAGTATTTACGAGGGCTCAGCAGCGGCAGCACTTCCGCCGGTGGCGCGTCGCCCTTGGCCATATAGACGCGCAGGCCCTTGAGGCTCGCAGTTGGCGCGCCGCCGTCCGAATAGTCGATGCCGATATGGCGGTCGAGGGCGGACATGGCTCAAACTGCCCAGCCGGCATAGAGGGCTTCGGCCTGCTTCAGCACCGTCTGCGTCGCTTTCTCCCGTTTGTCCGGCGGACCGCCATCTTTGCGCAGGGTGCGCTTGACCAGCACGCGCAGTTGCGCGCGCACGTTATCCCGCAGAGTCCAGTCGATCGTGACGTTGTTGCGGATGATCGCAACCCGCTCGCCCTTCAGCGGCTTCTGCAACAGCTCCACGGCGAGGTTGCGCTGGGGCATTCCCCGTACCTCGGTAAGAAAGTCATCGAAGAGGATCGAGATGTCGGGCTTTGAAAAAGCGGCTTTCTGTTGTTTTGTGCACCGCAATATATTCTTGACAGATTGCCCCAGAAAGCCCACATTTTCGCTATATTGTGCAGTGCAACATAGACGCCGAATCGCGCCAAGTGCGTCGGTCTAGAATGAGGAGAGTGTTATGGACAAAACGAACCCATTTTTGAAGAATCCATTTTATAACGCGGACATCACGACGTTCGTCGATAAATTTCGCCTGCCAGGGGTGGAAGTCGAGGCATTGACCGCGAGTCAGCGTAAGAACATGGAGGCGGTGACAGCCGTCGGCCAGCTTGCCTTTGAAGGATTCCAGTCGCTGGCGAAGCGTCAGGCCGAACTCGCGAAGAACTGCTTCGAATCCTACACGAAAGGGGCAAACGCGCTCATTGGAGCCGAGACGCCAGAGGAAAAGGCGTCGGAACAGGCCAATCTCGTCGAGTCTCTTTTCAAAGAGATGGTCTCCAATCTCAACGAACTTACGGACCTGACGACGAAGTCCGCAGATGCAATTGTTCATGTCGTCCAGACGCGCTTTTCGGAAGGCCTCGACGAGTTCCGTGAGGCGGCCCAGACGCAGAAGCCGGCGGCCGCCAAAGCGCCTGCCGCCAAGTCCCCTTACGGGAAGACCCCTGTGAAGTCCTAACAGCGTTCCATGCGATTTAGCCGGATCGAGGCCGTCGGGAGACCGGCGGCCTCCTTCTTTTCGGGCTGTGCCTCTTGAAAATCCCGTCCGCTAGTGTCGATATTCAATGCGATCCGGATGGCCCGCGCAATACCGGTGCCGGTGCCGATCCGTTTTAGTGCAGTGACGATCTCCCCTTTATGAGCAGTTGTCCTGCTAACCTAAACCAATGCCATGTTTTGTGTATGTTTTGGAAAGCGAAGGTAAAGGTGGATACCGCACCTACGTGGGCTGGACCACCAATTTAGAACGCCGTCTCCGCGAACATAATTCAGGTACCGGCGCGCGTTCGACCCGCGGGCGCAAGTGGGTTCTTGTATATGCCGAGCGTTACGACACGCGTGGCGAGGCGATGAGCCGGGAATGGCATCTCAAGAGGGATCGGCAATTTAGGAAGCGGCTGGTACCTGTAATTGCTTCGGTTGATTGGGCCTAGCATAACGCGGGAGAGATCGGCTTTGGCATTGTCACACTGCAAGAATCGAGGGGGAAGACCGGTCCTCTATCATTGAAGATGCACGACGCGATACCGGGCGGCCGCGTGGCAACGCCAAAACCAGGCAACTTGTCATCCAAACGCATGGTGCGCTTGCCGTCCGGGTCGGGGCGGATCGTGTCCACCGTGCGCTTGTTGATTCGAGGCGTTTTTTTCTCCGCGTCGTGCTGACTTTTTGTGCCGGGTCAACACAGGGTCAGCAAATGAGAGGAAATGAAGTGTCAAAATGTCTATGCCGCCTACGTGCAACGTAAGGAAAATACGGCGGCATTAGAAGCGAGTGGTTGGAGACTGTAAGAGTGGGTCGGCAGTAGAAATATGTATGATGCGGTGTTGACATCGTAGGGGTCACAGGTTCAACCCCAGTCGCGCCCACCATTTTTTCAATCGGTTAACGTGGTCTTTTCCGCGTCTCCGCCGTGTCCGTTGCGGGTATCCTTATCCCCGTCGTGTCACGGCAAGGAGAACCCATGCCCTATCGGGACAACGCGGCGCTGCCGGCTCGCGTGCGGGCACACCTTCCCGCCCATGCCCAGACGATCTACCGGCAAGCCTTCAACAGCGCCTTCCGGGCTTTCGCCGATCCGGCCAAGCGCCGCGGGGAAGCGGGCCGGGAGGAAGCCGCCCATCGGGTGGCCTGGGCCGCGGTAAAGCGCAAATATGAAAAGCGGGACGGGGAGTGGTGGCCGCAGGCTTGACCCGCGGCCGTCTTCGCCCCCTTTGCTGGCCATCGCAGGACACCGGCGCGGCTTCCGCATACCGCAAGATGCAATTCGCTTAATTCGAATTTAAGCCTTTTCCGAGACGATCCACCGGCTCCCGCTATTCCGGAAGACGCAAATCAAACAGGGGAGAAAGCGTGTCACTTTCCACCGCCCTTCGGCTGCTCACGCATGGGGAGGGTTCCTCGTACCGGCGCTTGCGCGCTTGGTGGGAGGGCCGCAGTTACCAGGGCGGCCAAGCCGCACCGGCCGTCATGGCCTCGTTCCTTGCGCCGGCGTTGGCGTCGGCGCCGGTGGACTTGTCGAACCCTTGGTCGCCGGCGCGCTTGCGCCTGCTGGCCGAGTTGTGGGGCGAGGGGTTCACTTCCCCCGGCGGCGAGACGTTCGCGATCGAGCTCGTGAAGCCGGTGGCGCTGAACTCGGCGATGAGCGTTCTCAACCTCGATGCGCATCTCGATGCCGTCGCCCGCGCCGTCGCGAACAGCTACCAGATGTGGGTGAACGCCTTCGAGTCGAACGAAACGCTTGCCCATCTCGGCATGAAAATGTCGGAAGACGCCGGATTTGCCAAGCGCGCGCCCGTCGAGCGGTGCGATCACGAAGCCCTTGGCGAGCGGCTGAAACGGGACCGGCGTCTCTACGATTGTATCTTCTCGAAGGAAGGCTTCTACCGCATCGCGGACAAGGACCGGCTGTTCGCGGCGATTTGCGAAGGCCTGAAGGGGAACGGCCAGCTCATCTTCACCGATTACGTTCTGCAGGAAAGCGGCGTGGCGCCCCCGGAAGTGACGGCGTGGCTGGAAGCGGAAGGCAATGTTCCGCCGCTTTGGTCCATCGCGCAGGTAATCGAATGTCTGAACCGCTTCGAACTCGACATCCGCATCACCGAGGACATGACGCAACGCTATCAGCAGATGGTGCTGGAAGGCTGGCGGGCCTATGTCGCGCGGATGCTGCGGCAAAAACCCGAGCCGGCCATGCTGCGGGCCGTCCTGCGCGAGCTTGAAATCTGGGTGCGGCGGATGCTGGCGCTCGACCGCGGCGGGCTGCGGGTCTACCGGGTGCACGCAATCAAGCCGGAATCCTTAAAATTCTAAAGGGGTTAGGAACCCCGCTTCGTGAATTGACAGGGCGTCCCGCTCTCCTTATGTTGGCGCCACTTTCCCCAAGCTTTCCGAAGTCGAAGGCAGCGCCATGAAGGTTGTTAACTCTCTCAAGTCGGTGAAGAAGCGGCACAAGGACTGCCGGGTCGTCCGCCGCCGTGGCCGTGTCTACGTCATCAATCCGAAGCGGCCCCGCTTTAAGGCCCGTCAGGGCTGAAACCGCGCCCGCTCCTTTAAAGTTCCTAAAGCCCGGCTAACATCCGAGATTTCGTGCGGAGGGTGGCGTTTGCCGCCTTTTCCCTGCGGGGCTAGGATGGGTCGTTGCGGCAATCCTTGCGCCGGTCTCCGTGCCGGCCGCGGGCCGTGCACGGACAAACAACGCCCCCTTCGGGTTCAAGGAGAACGCATGCGCCTGCCGGAGCCGGACGCGGCCATCCTTTCCAGGCGAGCGAAAATCGTGGCGGATTTGTCCACGATCGTCGCCGCCGACGGCGTAATCGCGGATGCGGACGGTCTTTCCGTCTACGAGACGGATGGCCTGAGCAGCTATCGGCAATTGCCGCTCCTTGCCGTTCTTCCCCGCTCAACGGAAGAAGTCGCCGCCGTTCTCGCCTATTGCCACGCCGGGCGTATCAAGGTCGTTCCGCGCGGCGCCGGCACCGGTGTTTCGGGAGGCGCGCTGCCGCTTGCCGACGGCGTGCTGCTGGGGCTTGGCAAACTGAACCGCATCCTCGAGGTTGATTTTCCGAACCGCTGCGTCGTGGCCCAACCCGGCGTTACGAACCAGGCCATCACGCAGGCGGTCGAGAGGGAAAATTTTTACTACGCGCCCGATCCCTCCAGCCAGTTCGCCTGCAGCATCGGCGGCAACGTGGCGGAGAATTCCGGCGGCATCCATTGCCTGAAATACGGCGTCACGACGAACAACCTGCTCGGTCTCGAGGTCGTGCTGATGGACGGCCGGGTCGTGCGTCTCGGCGGCCGCGCGATGGACGCTTCTGGCTATGATTTTCTCGGGCTTTTGACGGGCTCCGAGGGCTTGCTCGGCGTCATTACCGAAGTCACCGTCCGTATCCTGCCGCGGCCGGAAACGGCCCAGGTGCTGTTGCTCGGCTTTGCCAGCCACGCCACCGCCGGCGATTGCGTCGGCGCCATCGTCGCCGCCGGCATCATCCCGGCGGCGCTTGAGCTTATGGACAAGGCCGCCGTTGCGGCGACCGAGGCCTTCGTGCGGTCCGGTTATCCGCGGGAAGCGGAGGCCGTCATCCTCGTCGAGCTCGACGGGACGACGGTCGAGGTGGACGACCTCGTCTTGCGCGTACGCAAGATCGCCGAGGATTTTGGGGCCATCGTCGCCGGGGTGGCTGAAACCGAGGAAGAACGCGTGCGGGTCTGGGCGGGCCGCAAATCCACCTTCGGTGCGGTGGGCAGGCTGGCGCCGGATTGCTACGCGCTTGACGGGACGATTCCGCGCGGGAAACTGGCCGAGGTTTTCCTGAAGACAGGCGAGCTTGCGAAAGCCCGCGGTCTTCGCATCGTGAATGTCTTTCACGCCGGCGACGGCAACCATCACCCCCTCATTCTTTTCGACGCGAACGTGCCGGGGGACCTCGAAAAGGCGGAGGCGCTGGGGGCGGAAATCCTAAAACTCACCGTCGAGGTGGGCGGCGCCCTTTCCGGCGAACACGGGATCGGCGTCGAGAAACGCGATCTGATGCGGACGGCGTTTTCGGAAATGGATCTCGAACACCAGCAGCGCGTGAAGTGCGTCTTCGATCCGCACTCCCTTCTCAACCCGGGAAAGGTGTTCCCGACGCTCCACCGGTGCGCCGAGATGGGGCGGCTCCGCGTCCGCGAAGGCAAGATGCCGTTCCCGGACCTGCCGAGATTCTAGCGCAGGGCGATGGCAATCCTTTCTCCACGGGACGGCAAGGATATCGCGGCGGCGCTTGGCGATGCGCTCGCTGGGCAGACCACCCTGGAGGTCCGGGGCGCGGGCACGAAACGCGCCCTCGGGCGTTCCGTTGAAGCCATTGAAATTCTTGATGTTTCATTACTTTCCGGCGTGCCAATGTATGAGCCGAAGGAACTCGTCTTCACCGCTCTTCCGGCGACGCCGCTCGCGGAGATCGAAGCCCTGCTCCAAGGCCAGGGTCAGCAACTCGCCTTCGAGCCGCCCGATTACGGCGCGCTGGTCGGCGGCGCGCCCGGCAAGGCGACCCTGGGTGGGGTGCTTGCCTGCAACCTTTCCGGGCCGAGGCGGGTGCGGGCGGGTGCGGCGCGCGATCATTTCCTCGGCTTTCGCGCGGTGAGCGGCCGGGGTGAGCGTTTCAAGTCCGGCGGCCGCGTCGTCAAGAACGTCACCGGCTACGATCTTTCCAAGCTGATGGCGGGGTCCTTCGGCACGCTTGCCGTGTTCGAAGAGGTCACCCTTAAGGTTATGCCGATGCCGGAGAAGACGCGAACGATCCTCCTCTACGATCTCGATCCCATGACCGCCGCGGAAGCGATGCGCGAAGCCCTTGCCTCGTCGAACGAAGTGTCCGGGGCAGCCTACCTTCCGCCCTGCGTCGCCTTGCGTTCGGCGGTGGATTTTGTCGCCGGCGGCGGACGTTCGGTCACGGCACTTCGCGTCGAAGGGCACGGGCCTTCTGTCCTTCACCGGGCAGTACGCCTGCACAAGCTTGCGGCGCGTTTCGGGAAGACGGAGGCGTTGCACGGCGCACGTTCGGCGATTTTCTGGCGGGAGGTGCGGGACGTGGATTACTTCGCGAAAGCAGCGGAAGAAAAAGGAAAGGAAGACGTCGTCTGGCGATTGTCCCTGCCGCCTTCGGCCGCGACCGGCGCGGTCGAGACGATCTTGAGCCAGGCGGCGGGCGAGGCCTTCCAGGACTGGGGCGGCGGGCTCGTCTGGCTTCGACTCAAGGCGTCCGGTCCGGGGGGCGCTTTCGCAAGCCTCGTCCACAAGACAGCGATCGATGCCGGTGGGCATGCGCTGCTTGTTCGGGCGCCGGAGGAAACGCGGAAACGCGTTCCCGTCTTCTCGCCGCTGCCGGAGGCGGTTCTCCGCCTGACGGAGGGTTTGAAGCAGGCTTTCGACCCTTTGCGCATTCTCAACCCCGGCCGTATGTATATGGGCATTTGACGTGAAGACGGATTTCTCGATCGCCAAGCTTGCCGACCCCGAGATCGTCGAGGCGAACCGGATTTTGCGCAGCTGCATCCACTGCGGCATGTGTCTGCCCGCTTGTCCGACTTACGTCATCAACGGGGACGAACGCGACAGCCCGCGCGGGCGCATCTACCTCGTCAAGAGTCTCCTCGAGCAGGATGGCCCGCCATCGCCCGGCATCGTTCCCCATTTCGATCGGTGTCTCACCTGCCTTTCCTGCGTGACGGTATGCCCGGCCGGCGTGGATTACGCCCACCTTATTGATCGCGGCCGCGCGCGCGTCGAGGAAGGCCATCGCCGACCCTTGCCGGAACGCCTTCTGCGTCGCCTGCTTGCCCGCCTGCTTGCGCAACCCCGGGCCTTTCGCCTTGCCCTTGGCATGGGGCGTCCCTTCCGCGCTGGGCTGGCCCGTCTGCCGGGCAGGCTCGGCCGCCTGGCCGCCATGACGCCGGCGGAATTGCCGTCGCCTTTGCCTGGGGCCGGGCCCGCCGTCCACGCCGCGGAAGGAAAAAGGCGGGCGCGCGTCCTCCTTCTCGAAGGCTGCGTTCAAGCTGTCTTGAGGCCCGCGATTCATGCGGCAAGCGTGCGGCTTTTGACCCGTCTCGGCGCCGAGGTCGTGGTGCCGGAAGGGGCGGGGTGCTGTGGCGCGCTTGGTCATCACCTGGGGGAGCGGGCCCTTGCCAGGAGACTGGCCCGCAAGAACCTTGAGGTCTGGACGCAAGCGATCGCGGAAGAAGAGGTGGACGCGATCGTCGTCAACGCCTCGGGCTGCGGGACGTTCGTAAAGGATTACGCCTTTCTTTTCCGGGACGATCCGGCGCTGGCGGAAAAGGCGGCGCGGGTTTCGGCCCTGGCCTGCGACGTGAGCGAGGTCGTCGAGCGGCTCGGGTTTGCGCCGAGGGAGCCGCGTTCGCTTGCCGTCGCCTACCATCCGGCCTGCGGGCTCCATCACGGCCAGCGCATCGGGGACCTTCCCCAGCGGCTGCTCGGGCGGGCGGGTTTTCAGGTCGCGACGGTCCCGGATTCGCATCTCTGCTGCGGCAGCGCCGGCGCCTATCACCTGCTGGAGCCGGCCTTCGCGGACGAGCTTCGCGCCCGCAAATTGGCCGCGATCGAAGGGTTGGTTCCGGCGGTCGTCGCCACCGGCAACATCGGCTGCCTGGATTGGCTGTCAAGGGGAACCGGGCTTACGGTCGTGCACACGATCGAACTGCTTGACTGGGCGACGGGCGGGCCGGAACCCGGTCGCGCAAGCCTCTCGGACGGTTAACGGGATCGTGATGAGGACCCGCTTGGCGGCCCCCGGTTTCCGAGCGTATGCTTTGCTCATGAACCGCTTCCCTATCGTGATATTGGCCTTCTTTCTGTTCGCCGCCGTGCCGGCTTCGGCGAACCAGGACGATCCCCGCCTCGATGAACTTTTCGGCCGGTTGAAGGCGACGGGAGACCCGGTCGAAGCGGCCACCCTGCAGGAGATCATCTGGCGGCTCTGGCTCGAAACCGATAACCAGAAAGTTGCGCGCCTTTTCGAGCAAGGCCGGGAAGTCATGCTGCGCGAGGACTACGTGACCGCGCTTCACATCGCTTCCCGAATCGTCGAGATTGACCCGGCCCAGGCCGAGGGTTGGAACCTTCGCGCGACGGTTTTTTATGTGCTTGGCGACTACGAGTCGTCCATCCAGGACGTGGAGAAGACGCTGGCGCTTGAGCCGCGGCATTTCGGCGCGCTGGTCGGTCTCGGCATGATGCTCGTCGAAATGAACCGGGATCAGGATGCGTTGAAGGCGTTCGAACGGGCGCTCGCCCTCAATCCCCACCTCGAACAGGCGCGCCAGCAGATCGAGGCGATCAAGCTTCGGGTGCAAGGTGACGACGTTTAGGGCGACCGGGCGGGCCGCCGCTGGCCGCGGCTAGCGCCTTTTCACGGTGGCAATTCGAAGAATGTTCGTGCTGCCCGGCGTGCCGAAGGGCATGCCGGCGGTCACCACGATCCGTTCGCCGGGACGCGCGAGCCCTTGTTGGAGAGCCACGCGTTTGGCCTTGTCCACCATGTCGTTGAAGTCCTCGACCTCCGGTTCGACGACGCTCTGCACCCCCCAGGTGAGTGCCATTTTCCGGGCCGTTTGCCGGCGGGTCGTGAGACAAAGAATCGGGACGTCGGGACGTGCCCGGGCTGCCCGCAGAGTCGTCGAGCCGGAGGTCGTATAGGTCACGATGGCGGCGGCCGAGATGGTCTGGGCGACGTGGCAGGCCGCCGTCGTGATGGCGTCCGCGTCCGTTGCCTTCGGGGGCGGGCGTTCGGCGTCGAGAATGGCTTGATAGTGGGGATCCTGTTCGACGCTTGCGATGATTCGGCCCATCATCCTGACCGCCTCGATCGGGTAGTGACCGGCCGCCGTTTCCGTTGACAGCATGACGGCGTCCGCGCCTTCGTAGACGGCGGTGGCGACGTCGGACGCCTCGGCCCGTGTCGGGGTCGCGGCGTCCACCATCGAAAGCAGCATCTGGGTCGCCACGATGACCGGTTTGCCCGCCTGTCGGCAGACGCGAATGATCCGCCGCTGGAGGCTGGGCACGTCTTCCGGCGGCAATTCGACGCCGAGATCGCCGCGCGCCACCATGATGGCGTCGGAAAGCTGGACGATCTCATCCAGATAGTCGATGGCGGCCGGTTTTTCGAGCTTGGTGATAATCGCCGCCTGGTTGCCGACCAGCTTTCGGACTTGCCGGATATCGTTCGGCCGCTGGACGAAGGAAAGTGCCACCCAGTCGACTCCCATCGCGAGGGCGGCGCGCAGGTCGTCGCGGTCCTTCGCCGTCAAGGGCGAGATCGGAAGCTCGATGCCCGGGACGTTGACGCCTTTGTGGTCGCTTAACTCCCCGCCAGCGATGACGATGGTATCGGCGAAATCGCTTCCACACTTGCGCACGCGAAGCCGCACGCAGCCGTCGTCGAGAAGAAGGTCGGTCTTTGGTTTGAGGACCGCAAACACCTCGCGGTGAGGAAGCGGCGCGCGGGTCGCATCGCCTTTCCGCTTGGAAAGGTCGAGGCGGAAGGGTTTCCCGGCTTCGAGGGTGACGGGGCCTTCCTTGAATTCGCCGAGGCGAAGCTTGGGCCCCTGCAAATCCGCCATCGTGCCGATCGTCCGCCCGGCCGATTTTTCGGCTTCTCGGATAAGGGCGTGGCGCCGCTGGTGATCGGCGTGGGTGCCGTGGCTGAAGTTCAGGCGGAAAACGCCGACGCCGGCTTTCACCAGCGCCCGGATCGCCTTGCGGTCGGAAGACGCCGGCCCTAGGGTGGCGACGATTTTTGCCTTCCGGTTATGGTACATGATCGGCACCCTAATCCTTGCGCCTTGGTTCGGGAAGCGCTTTCTGCTCCGGAATCAAACGGTTGGGGGCATGCTCGGCGTTGGCAATCCGGTCTCAAGTCCTTACACTTTCCCGTCCGTTTGCCGAGGCAGGCAAACGCCGGTGGAAAGACAAGGGGCCGACCTCATCATGCACATCAAGAACAAGATCCGCACCATTCCAGACCATCCGAAGGCCGGGATACTTTTCCGCGACATTACGACGCTTCTCCAGGACGCCGGAGGTTTCCGCAAGGCGGTGGACGAGCTTGTCCAGCCGCACGCCGGCGTTCGCATCGACAAGGTGGCGGGAATCGAGGCGCGCGGCTTCATCCTGGGCGGCGCCGTGGCGCACCAGCTCTCGACCGGCTTTGTCCCGGTACGGAAGAAGGGAAAGCTTCCCTGGAAGACGATCGCCCAGGAATACGAACTCGAATACGGGACGGATTGCGTTGAAATGCACGAGGACGCCGTCCGCAAGGGCGATCACGTGCTGCTGGTGGACGACCTGATCGCGACCGGCGGCACGGCGGCGGCGGCCATTCAGCTCATCGAGCGGGTCGGCGGCCGGGTCGTCGGTTGCAGTTTCGTCATCGGTCTTCCGGACCTCGGCGGTCAGCGCCGGCTTGAGGCGATGGGAAAAAAGGTGCGCGTCCTCGTCGAGTTCGAAGGGGAATGACCGGTGCTCGGTAAAAAAATCCCCCTCCGGGGGAATATCCGGAGGGGGAGCTTGTCTCTACCAATTGTCCGCGGCGGGGGTGTATCAGCCCCACCGCGGGGGGCTTTGTGTTTGAACGGTAGAGTTTAGGAAACCTCGAAGCATCGCGTTGTTCCTAGAAGTCGACCTGGGCGCGGAGCAGGAAGATCTGCGGGTCGTCGTCGCCGCGGAAGGTCTCGCCAGGCAACAAGGGGGCTGAGCTGCCGGTCGCCTTGTTGTCGTTGTTGACCCAGATGTAGTTCGCCATCAGCCGCACATAGGGCGTGGGGTACCAGTTGAGCGCCAGCGTCACGTTCTTCTCGCCACCGCCGTTGATGTCCTCGTCCGTAAGATCGATCCCGCTGTAGCGTAGCGCGACCTCCCAGGCGCCGTAGCCGCCGTCGGGAACGGCGCGGGTGGGCTTCAGACGGTCGAACCGTCCTTTCTTGGGATCGTAGGTGCGGGATTCGCCGGTTAGGAAGAAGCTCAAATAGCCGTACCACCCGTCGAAGCTGAGATTGGCCAGGGTGTCGCGGGTCGTGCGCAGGGTCATGTATTCGCCCTGGGCGGAAAAAGGCCCATAGACGGCCGCCGTTTCGAAACCATAGAGGAACTGGTTGTTGATCTTGCCGGGGATGGTGCCGGTGTCTACGAAACGAACGCTGGTAACGTGGGCTTCGGGCCGCTGACGGATGCGGATCGCTTCGTCTCGCGGGTTGATCCAGCTTCCCGCCACGCCGAGATGGATGGCCTCGGTCTTGCCGTGAATCGGCGCGAAGGTCAGGCGCGCGGTCGTGGTGTAACTTTCGTCGCCCTCGTTCGAGACGTCATTTCCTTCAACGCCGCCCGCGAAGGCGAGGCCGGCCGACCAGTTGTCGCCATTGCTGTTGAAGCCGACGCCGATCCTGTGGGCGAGCGAGAAGACGTTCGGCAGGGCGCGCTCCATGAAGGTGATATGGCGGGAGCTCGTCAGCTCTTCGAGGCTGAAGGGCTGTTTAAACTGGCCGACAGTTATGCCGACGTCGGAGAACCCCTTGTATTGCAGGTAAACGTCTTTGAGGGAGACGCCGTTGTTGGCGAAGTCGGGTTCGATCTTGAACGCCCAGTCCTTGAACATCTTGCCTTCGACGTGAATACGGACGCGGCGGAATTCCGTGCCGTCGCCGAGTTCGGTCTTGTCCTGGTCATAACTGTTGTAGTCGGCCTGGAGGCGTCCGCCGACCTTGAATTCGAAGTTGCCGTCTTTCGACTTTACGGCGAGGCCGCCCTTGGTCGTCACCTCGACGTCGCCGCCGCCGGTCGCGGCCTGCTTCGTTTGTTCCGTCCGGACCTTCTCAAGCTCCCGGCTGATGTTGTCCATCATCTTCTTCTGGGTCTCGAGCTGCTGCATAAGCTGCTCGATCTGCGGTTGTCCGGTCTGGGCAAAGGCTGGCAGTGCCACAAGCACGCCGGCAACGGATAGGGCCGTCGTCTTGGCCAGAAAACGCGAGCGGTGCATTCTTCTTCTCCCGATTGGTTGGTCGTGGTCCGTGGGGTAACGCGGAAAGGTGTAGGGAGAAATCGTGTCCGCAAGATGACGGGGATGTGACGGATTGATGAAACGGGCCCGGTCTTTCGGCTATTCTTCTCCCATGGCGCCCGCATCGGAAAACCGGCAAGCTCTGCCCTGGATCGGGCCCGATGATCCGCCGCCCTTCGAGGTCGTGAACCTTGAGGGAAAAGCGCCCGTCCTTTTGACCTGCGATCACGCCAGTGCGGCGATCCCGCGGGCGCTTCGCCGCCTCGGCCTTGAGGAAAGCGTGCTTTCCCGCCACATCGCCTGGGACATCGGCGCCGGCGAGATGGCGCGCGCGCTTGCGCGCCGGCTGGATGCGCCGGCCGTTCTTTCCGGCTATTCCCGTCTTCTGATCGACTGCAACCGATCGCTCGCGTCGCCGACCGCCATCGCGACGGAGGCGGACGGCGTTCCGATACCCGGCAACGCGAATCTTGCGCCCGACGAGCGGCGGATGCGGGCGGAGGCCTTCTACTGGCCCTATCACAACGCGATCGCCGATCGTCTTGCGGATTTCAATCGGCGCGGTGTTTCACCCGCCGTTCTTTCCGTGCACAGCTTCACGCCGGTGCTCGGCGGCTTCGAGCGCCCGTGGCAGATCGGCGTTCTGTGGGACGAAGACCCCCGGATCGCCAAGCCGTTGATGGCGATTCTCAAGGACCGCCATGGTGTCGCCATCGGGGACAACCAACCCTATGCCGGACGCGACAACTATGGCTACACGATGGAGCACCATGTCGTGAAGGCGGGCCTTCCCCAGGTCCTGGTCGAAATTCGCCAGGACCTCATCGACACCCGTCACGGCGTCGAGGCGTGGTTCGGCATCCTGGGTCCCGCCTTTGAGGAAATTCTGAGCGATCCCGAACTCTACCGCCAGGCGTGGTTCGCCGAACGCCGCTGAGACCGGCAGGGAAAGAGGCTTAACCGGGCGGGCCTAAGTCCCTATATCTGGGATAGCAGGGGAAAACTTTGGAGGAGCCAATGGACAAGCAAATGCAAACCGAACTCGAAGCCGCCGCCTTTCGCACTCTCGTCCAGCACTTGCGCGCGCGCACCGACGTGCAGAACATCGATCTCATGAACCTGGCCGGCTTTTGCCGGAACTGCCTGTCGAAGTGGTATCGCGCCGCCGCCGAGGAGCGGGGGCTCGCCCTGTCTTACGACGAGGCCCGCGAGATCGTTTACGGCATGCCACATGCCGAGTGGCAGGCGAAGTATCAAAAAGAAGCTTCGCCCGAGCAGCTTGCCGCCTTCGCCGAGACCCGGAAGAAGGCGGAAGGGTAAACCCTCCGCCTCGCGCCTTAGTCGGGCGGGTAGCGGTAGTCGGGGTTGTAGTCGGAGGTGAGATCGCCGCCCTTTTCGGCGCGGTCATACCACATCTTCGCTTTCTCGATATCGCTTTCAATGCCGACGCCGCCGGAGGTGTAGATCTCGCCCATGCGCCACTGGGCCTCGAACATGTCCTGGTTGGCGGCTTTCTCGATCCACCGCACGGCTTCGGCGAAGCTGCGCTCGACGCCAAGCCCGCGCATGTAAAGACGCGCCAGCTCAAACATCGCCTTGGGGTGGCCCTTGTCGCCGGCCGCCCGGTACCACTGCGCCGCCTTGTCGAAGTTTTGGGCCATGCCGATGCCGTGGTGGCTCATATAGCCGAGGGTATAAAGCGCGTTCACTTCGCCCTTTGCCGCCGCCTTCTCGTACCAGGCAATCGTCTTGCCCAAGTCCTTTTCGACCCCGCGGCCTTCCTGATAAATGATGCCGACCGCGTATTGGGCGTTTGCATCACCCGCTTCGGCCGTGGCCAGCAATTCCTCGAAAGAGGTTTCCCGCTCGCCGCAGGCGGCAAGGCTTGCGCCAAGCAGCAGGATGGAAAGGAATCCGATCAACCGCATCGTCTTCTCCTTGTATTTGCGATCCGAATGCCCCCATCGGCTCGATTGGTCTCCAGGCTTATTCCGCCGCCGTTTCGTAACGGCCGCTGTCGCGGAAATTCGATAGCAATTCGGCTTCCCGCCGCTTCACCTTTAGCATGTTTGCTTCTTTTACATGGCCGAAGCCGCGAATTCCCTCCGCCTGGGCGGCGATCTCGCACGCCAGCGCGTGGTTTTCGGGTTTCAGGCCGGCGAGCAATTCCCGGACGGTTTCCTCGAAATCCCGAATCAGCCAACGCTCGCGCTTGCGTTCCACGCCATGGCCGCATGGGTCGAACGGCGTACCGCGCAGGAAGCGCAAGGCGGCCAGCACGCGAAAGACCGTCTTCACCCATGGGCCGAAGCGGTATTTCCGGGGCTCGCCCGTCTCCGGGTCCTTGGCCGCGAAAAGCGGCGGCGAAAGATGGAAGCTGAGCCGGACATCGCCTTCGAACTGGTCCTTGAGGCTTCGTTCGAAGGCGCCATCGGTGTAAAGCCGGCCGATTTCGTATTCGTCCTTGTAGGCGAGCAGCTTCGCGTAGCTGCGGGCGAGGGCTTCCGAAAGGCCGGTGCGGTTGATCGCCGTCTCCGCCGCGAGGGCCTTACGGACGAGGGCCTCGAAGCGCTGGCCGAGCCGCCGGTTCTGATAGGCCTCCAGAAAGTCGCGGCGGTGGCGGATCAGGGCATCGAGGGAGGCGGGTTCCGGCGTCTCCTCCGGCGCGATCCCGGCCGTCCGCAGGACGAGATCGGGGTCGTGGGCCGCCAGCCTTCCCCAGCCGAAGGTGGCGAGATTCTCCGCGACGGCGACGCCGTTGAGTTCGATCGCGCGCCGGATCGCTTCCGCGGCAAGGGGAACGAGGCCCTTCTGGAAGGCATAGCCAAGGAGAAAGAGGTTCGTCGCGATTGCATCGCCCATGAGTCGCGTCGCCAGCCGGCTGGCGTCGAGAAAGGTCGCCTTGCCCGCCGTCGCCTCGCCGATGGCGGCTTCCATGGCGCGTTCGGGGAAAGCGCTGTCGGGGCTGCGCGTGAAGTCGCCGGTCATGGTTTGATGGCGGTTGACGATCGCTGTCGTCTCGGCGGAGGTTTTGGCGAGGGATTCGAAACTTGCCGCCACGATGAGGTCGCAGCCGAGCAGAAGCCGCGCCTCGCCGGCCGGGATGCGGGCGGCGAACAACGCCTCCTGGGTGTCGGCGATCCGCACGTGGCTCCACACCGCGCCGCCCTTTTGCGCGAGGCCGGCCTGGTCCAGCACGGTCACGCCCTTGCCTTCGAGATGTGCCGCCATGCCGAGAAGGTTGCTCACCGTGACGACACCGGTGCCGCCGACGCCGGCCAGGACGATGCCATAGGGAACGGCGGTCGCCGGCCGCGCCGGTTCCGGCGGAGTGGGCAGGCCCTCCAGGCTTTGCGGGCCGCGTTTCCGCAACTTTCCGCCGGTGACCGTGACGAAGCTCGGACAGAAGCCTTTCAGGCAGGAATAGTCCTTGTTGCAGGAGGACTGGTCGATCGCCCGCTTGCGCCCGAAGGGCGTCTCGACCGGCACGATGGAAAGGCAATTCGATTTCCGGCCGCAATCCCCGCAACCCTCGCAGACGTCCTCGTTGACGACGACGCGTAGCGGCGGGTCCGGCAGCAGGCCGCGCTTCCGCCGCCGGCGCTTCTCCGCCGCGCAGGTCTGGTCGTAGACGATGACGGAAACCCCTTTTTCTTTTCGGAATTCCCGCTGGAGGCGATCGAGGGCGTCCCGGTGGTGGATGGTGACGCCGGCCGCGAAGTCGGTCTCGTTTCGGTACTGGTACTTGTCGGGCTCGTCCGTCACGACGGCGATGCGGCGGATGCCTTCGCCATAGAGCTGATGGGTGATCAGGGAGACGGAAAGGGGGCCGTCCACTGGTTGGCCGCCGGTCATGGCGACGGCGTCGTTGTAGAGAATTTTGTAAGTGACGTTGACGCCGGCGGCGACGGCGGCGCGGATGGCGAGCGAGCCGGAATGGAAATAGGTGCCGTCGCCCAAGTTCTGGAAGATATGCGGCGTTTCCGTGAAGGGGGCCTGGCCGATCCAGTTCGCGCCTTCGCCGCCCATGTGCGTGAAGGTTTCCGTCGCGCGGTCCATCCACTGCGCCATGTAGTGACAGCCGATGCCCGCCATGGCGCGGCTTCCTTCCGGCACGCGGGTCGAGGTGTTGTGGGGGCAGCCGGAACAGAAATAGGGAACGCGTTCGACCCGGGCCTGCGGGTTCCGCAGCGCTTTTTCCTTCGCCTCAAGGAAGGCGAGCCGCTCGCGGACGCGCTCGCTCGTATAAAAACGATCGAGCCGGCTTGCGATGGCCCTCGCCACCCTGGCCGGCGTCAGTTCCCCGTTCGAGGGCAGAAGCCAGGCGTCGTTCTCGTCTTGCTTGCCGATGACGCGCGGGCGGACGTCTTTCCGCCAGGTGTAGAGATGCTCTTTCATTTGGCTTTCGAGGACCGCGCGTTTTTCTTCGACGACGAGAACCTCCTCGAGGCCTTCGGCAAAGCGGCGCGCACCTTCCGGGTCCATCGGCCAACTCAACCCCACCTTGTAGACCCGAAGGCCGATCTCGGCGGCGTGCCGTTGATCGATGCCGAGATCGTCGAGCGCCTGGAGGACGTCGAGGGTGGCTTTTCCCGTCGTCAGGATGCCGAAACGGGGGGTGGGAGTATCGATCAACAGGCGGTCCACCCGATTGGCGCGCGCGAACGCCTGCGCCGCGAAAAGCTTGTGCCGGTGGAGCCGGAATTCCTGGTCGAGCGGGCGGTCCGGCCAGCGGATGTTGAGGCCGTCCTCCGGCATTTCGAAAGTGTCCGGGGTGACGGGACGCACGCGATCGGGCGCCACCAGGCAGGCCATGGAGCTATCCATCGTCTCCGAGATTGCCTTCATTCCGACCCAGCAGCCCGCATAGCGCGACATTGCCCAGCCGATCAGCCCGAAATCGAGCACGTCCTGCACGTCGGCCGGGTTGAGGACGGGGATGTTCGCATCCATGAGGGCGAATTCGCTTTGGTGGGGAAGGGTCGAGGACTTGCAGGCGTGATCGTCGCCTGCCAGCACGAGGACCCCGCCATGCTTCGAGGAACCGGCGGCGTTGCCGTGCTTGAAGGCATCGCCCGAGCGGTCGACGCCGGGGCCTTTGCCGTACCAGATCGCAAAGACGCCGTCGTAGCGCGCCCCTTCGAACAAGTTGACCTGCTGGCTTCCCCAGACGGCGGTGGCGGCTAGGTCCTCGTTGACGCCGGGGCGGAAGTGGATATGGCTCGCCTCCAGGAAGCGGCTCGCCTGCCAAAGGGCCGTATCAAAGCCGCCGAGGGGCGAGCCGCGATAGCCTGAAATAAAGCCCGCCGTGTTGAGGCCCGACGCCGCGTCGGCCGCCCGCTGCATCAAGGGCAGGCGCACCAAGGCCTGGATGCCGGAGAGGTAGATCCGGCCTTCCTTCAGCGCGTATTTGTCGTCGAGCGAGACCGCGGCGAGCGCCATGCGTTACGTCCGTCCTTATCCCCTAAGCCTTAAGCGTAGGTTCGCAACGCCCCCTTTGCAATCGAGCCGCCGGCGAGAAGGCGAGGCGACAGGCCCTCTATAGGATAATATTCATAATTCTACGCGTGATCGAGCTGGTGCCACAAAGGGTTTCTATGCCCCGACAGGGCGGCGCTTCTACTTCCGTTGATGAAACGGACGCCCCTCAAAACGAGGGGGGCATGTATACGCCCCGGTTTTGTCCGGCTTTACCTCAACGCACGAATCGACGGATCGGAATGTTTGACGGCCCGTTTTACGTGGACGATTTTTGCTCTGTTCGCTTGGGCTGATTTGAGTTTAGAGAAGATGTCGTGAAAGTCTTTCTTGATCGTCTCGTTCTCAGACATCGGTTCCAGTAGCGCACGCAGGAAGTCAATTTTTCAGGCGGGCGATACGATGGGCTTGGTTTGGTAAGGCGCATGCCTTCGATGCCCCTTAGGGCCGCCGCGTCACGGCGCTCGGCATCCTCGACCTTGCGGGTATTATAACGAAAGTCGCGCTCGGCTTCGGCCAGGCACCTCAGAATAGGTGATTTCTTAGCCTGGCCGCGCTATAGGAAGCCCTGCTTTACGCAAGGGATTACGTGTCGCATGGCCATTCTTCTGACCGGCGCCGCCGGCTTCATCGGCTTTCACGTCGCTACCGCGCTGCTTGCGCGCGGCGAGCGAGTCGTCGGGATCGACGACCTCAACGCTTATTACGACGTGAAGTTGAAGGAAGCGCGCCTTGGCGAGTTGAAGCCGCGGGCCGGGTTCACCTTCCACAAGGTGGACATCGCCGACGCCAAGGCAATGGCCGCGCTGGAAGGCCGGCTCGCAGGTATAGATCGCGTGGTCCATCTCGCCGCCCAGGCCGGCGTGCGCTATTCCTTCGAGAACCCGCGCGCCTATATCGACTCGAACGTCACCGGCCAATTGCACATGCTGGAACTGGCCAAAAAACTACCCGGCCTGCGGCACTTCGTTTACGCAAGCTCGTCCTCCGTTTACGGCGGCAATACGAAGCTGCCCTTTGCGATCGAAGACCCGGTTGACCGCCCCATCTCGCTTTACGCGGCGACCAAGCGGGCGGGCGAGCTGATGGCCCATACCTACAGCCACCTTCACCGCCTGCCGGCGACCGGCCTTCGCTTCTTCACGGTCTACGGGCCGTGGGGAAGGCCGGACATGTCGGCTTATCTCTTCACGCAGGCGATCCTGGAAGGAAAACCGATCCGGGTCTTCAACCGGGGCGAGATGAAACGGGACTTCACCTATATCGATGACATCGTCAAAGGCGTGCTCGCCACTCTCGACCGCCCGCCGCCGGCTGTGGAAGGCGAAGCCCCCCATCGCCTATACAATCTCGGCAATCACAAATGCGAATCCCTGATGCGTTTCATCGGCCTCATCGAAAAGGCCTTGGGCAAGAAGGCGGAAATAGATTGGCAGCCGATGCAACCCGGCGACGTTAAGGAAACCTACGCCGACATTGCCGCCTCCGAGCGCGACCTCGGCTTTCACCCGACCACCACGATCGACGCAGGCATCCCCCGTTTCGTGGACTGGTACCGCCGCTACCGCGGCGCCTAGGGCTTCTTCGCGGCGTAGAGCTGCTCGAGCGCCTCCCCATAGCGTTCGCGGATCTTGTGGCGGCGGACCTTCAGGGTGGGGGTCAGAAGCTGGTTCTCGATCGTGAAGGCCTCACCGGTCAGCAGGAAGCGCTTCACCCGCTCGGTGGTGGAAAGCTTGGCGTTCGCCCGTTCCACCGCCGCGGCGATCGTCTTGCGGAAGGCCGCGTCCTCGACCAGCGCCGCAAGATCGGCGGACTTCTTTTGCGCATCGGCCCATTCGTGGGCGAATTCCGCATGGGGCACGATCAGGGCGACGAGGTGCGGTTTCCGGTCGCCATAGACCATGGCCTGACCGATCTCCGGCTCGAGTTCGAGAATTCCCTCGACGCGCTGCGGCGAGATGTTGTCGCCGCCCGAATTCACGAGGATGTCTTTCTTGCGGTCGGTGATGCGGAGGTAGCCCTCCTCGTCGATCCGGCCGACGTCGCCGGTGTAAAGCCAGCCGTCCCGGATGGCGGCCGCCGTCGCCGCCTTGTCCCCCCAATAGCCCTGCATGACAAGCTCGCCGCGGACGAGGATCTCGCCGTCCTCGGCGAGCCGCACCTCCGTTGCGGTGAGCGGCGGGCCGACGGTGCCGAGCTTGTTGTGGCGGGGCCGGTTGCAGCTAATGACCGGGGCGCTTTCCGTCAGGCCATAACCTTGTAGAAGGCGCAGGCCGAGCGCGGTGAAGAAAAGCCCGACCTCGTCGTTCAAGGGGGCGCCGCCGGAGATCAGCGCCTTGAGCTTGCCGCCGAAACGTTTGGCAACCTTGCGGCGGACAAGAAGGTCGAGCAGCCGGTTGAGCAGCCGCTCGGGTCCTGAAAGCAGGCCGGGATTCGCGTAGTCCTTTTGCCCGAGCTCAACCGCCTTCGCGAACAGCTTCGCCTTCAAGCCGCCCGTCTTCGCGACCCCCTTCCGGATGCGTTCATAGAGGATCTCGTAAAGCCTGGGCACCGCCGTCATCAGGGTCGGCTTCGCCTCGGCCATGTTGGTCGAGAGCTTGTCGAGCGATTCGGCGTAGTAGATTTCGGCGCCGATCGAAATCGGAAAGAACTGGCCCGCCGTGTGCTCGTAGGCGTGGGAGAGCGGCAGGAAGGAAAGGAAGCGTTCGCGGTCCAGCCCAAGCTCCTGCAGACGGTCGTGGGCGCCGCGGCAATTGTGAAGGATCGCGCCATGGCTCTGCATGACGCCCTTCGGCGCCCCGCCCGTCCCGGAGGTGTAGATGAGGCAGGCGAGGTCCTCGCGGCCGATCCTCGCCACCGTGTCGGTCACCGTATCCGGCGCCGCGCGGCCGATGTCGAGGGCCTCGTCCCAAAGATAGTGCTTGAAGGGGGTCCGCGTTTCCGCCGCCCAAGGCTCCATCGTTACGACGGTCGCGACGAGGGGGGCGTCCATTGCGGCCGGGAACACGCGGTCGGCGAGTTTCGTGGAAGACACGATAATGGCCTTGGCGCCCGAATTCGTCAGGATATGCCGGTGGTCGGCCGCCGTGTTCGTGATATAGGCCGGCACCGTCATCGCCCCGGCCGCCAGGATGGCGACGTCCGCGATCAGCCATTCCGGCCGGCTTTCGGAGACGAGAACGACCCGGTCGCCGGGGTGAATGCCCATGGCGCGAAGGCCGTTGGCGAAGGCGCGGACGGCTTCCGCCGTCTCCCGCCAGGTCAGGGGCCGATAGTTCGGCCCCCGCTTCGCCCATAGGAAGGGTCTCCCGCCAAGCTCCGCCGCCTTCTCGAAAAACATCGCCGGCAAACTCCGCCAGCTTTCGTACGCGGATCCCATCTCTCCCCCCACTTAGTCGGCCGCTCCTTTTCTGCTTATGGTTTAATGCGAGACAGGGGGAGGGGCAATCGCGCCCCTTCAAGAAACCGGAATCGCAGGAGGAAAAACGATGGAGGAAAGCCGCGCCACGCCACTGGGCAGGCTTCCGGAATGGGATCTCGCGGGTCTCTATGCCGGTGCGGACGCGCCGGAACTTGCGGCCGACCTCGGCTCGGCGGCTGCGGCGGCGAAGGCTTTCCGCGAGGCCCACGCCGGCAAGCTCGCGGCGATGCCCGGCCAGGCCCTCGGCGAGGCGGTCGCGGCCTATGAAAAAATTCAGGAAAGCATCGGCCGCGTCCTGGCCTACGCCTACCTTCGCTATGCCGCGGACGTGTCGGACGCAAGCTCCGGCACGTTCCTGCAGAACATGCAGGAACAGACGAACGCGATCGGCACCGACCTTCTGTTCTTCACGCTTGAGATCAATCGCCTTTCGGACGCGGCGCTGGCCGAGAAGCTGCAAGCCCCGGCACTTGCCCGCTACGCGCCGTGGCTTCGGGATGTTCGCGTCTTTCGTCCGCATCAATTGTCCGACGAGGTTGAGAAGCTTCTCTATCAGAAGCAGCTTGCGGGGCGCGCCGCCTGGGTGCGGCTTTTCGACGAGACGATGGCGGCCCTTCGTTTTTCCGTCGACGGCAAACTCCTGACGGAGACGGAGACGCTCGACCTTCTCAGCAGCCCGGACGGGGCGCTTCGGAAGAAGGCGGCGCAGGCGTTGGGGAAGGTCCTCGGCGAGAACGTTCGACTTTTTGCCCTGATCACGAACACGCTCGCCAAGGACAAGGCGATCGAGGACGAATGGCGTCACTTCCCAAGACCCGTTTCGGCGCGCAACCTCGAGAACCACGTCGAGGACGAGGTCGTGAACGCCCTTGTCACCGCCGTCCGCGACGCTTACCCGAAACTTTCGCACCGCTACTACGCCCTGAAGGCGCGCGCCTTCGGGCAGGAGAAGCTCGATACCTGGGACCGCAACGCGCCATGGCCGGATGCGGAGACGCGCCCGATTCCATGGGCGGAAGCGGTGACGACCGTGCTCGAAGCCTACGCCGCCTTCACGCCGAAGCTGGCGGAAGTGGGCCGGCTTTTCTTCGACTCGGCCTGGATCGACGCCGCCCCCCGGCCAGGCAAGGCGTCCGGCGCCTTCGCCCACCCGACGGTGCCTTCGGCGCATCCCTATCTGCTGTTGAACTACCAGGGCAAGCCGCGAGACGTGATGACGCTGGCCCACGAACTCGGTCATGGCGTCCATCAGGTGCTGGCCGGCCCGCAAGGCTTGCTGCTTTCGGAAACGCCGCTCACCCTTGCCGAGACGGCTTCCGTGTTCGGCGAGATGCTGACCTTCCGGCGGCTGCTCGCGGCCGAGAAAAACGCCGTCCGCCGGCGGAATCTGCTGGCCATGAAGATCGAGGACATGCTGAACACGGTGGTCCGCCAGATCGCCTTCCACAGCTTCGAGGAACGCGTCCATGACGCGCGCCGCGCGGGCGAGCTTGCGGCCGACCGGCTGTCGGAAATCTGGCTCGACGTGCAAAGGGAAAGCTTGGGCCCGGCCCTGCGTTTCGAGAAGGGCTACGAAGTCTTCTGGACCTACATTCCCCATTTCCTCCATTCCCCCTTCTACGTCTACGCCTATGCCTTCGGGGACTGCCTGGTGAATTCCCTCTACGCCGTCTATGAGGGTGCCGAGGCGGGCTTCGCCGAGAAATACCTCGACCTGCTCAAGGCCGGCGGCACCCGCCGGCATCGGGAATTACTGGCCCCCTTCGGGCTGGACGCTTCGGACCCGGCCTTCTGGGGACGCGGCCTTGACGTCATCGCCGGCCTTCTCGACGAGTTGGAAACGCTGTCGTAGGCGTGGGGCCCGGTTAGGGCCTGGTCGCCCCCTTGGCAAACGCGATCGAACAGGTCACACTCGGCGACTTTTGCGAGCGGGCTGCGGGTAGCAGGCAGGAAGAGGCGAGGCTGGTAATGAAAATTGGTATTCCGAAGGAGCGGCGCGCGCATGAGAAGCGCGTCGCGGCAACGCCCGATTCGGTAAAGAAGCTGATCGGCCTCGGCTTCGAGGTCGTCGTCGAGACGGACGCCGGCGCTGACGCCTCCTTTCGCGATTCGGCCTATGAAGCGGCGGGTGCAACGCTTGCCGCCGACGAGAAGGCCACCCTTTGCGACGCCGACATCGTGCTCAAGGTTCAGCGGCCGCTGACGCAGGAAGAAGACGGGCCGGACGAACTGTCCTACCTCAAGGCGGGGGCGAAGCTGATCGGCATGCTCGCCCCTTACGCCGATCCGAAGCAGCTCGAGGCTTATGCAAAAGCGAAGGTGGATGCCTTCGCGATGGAGCTTCTGCCGCGTATCACGCGGGCGCAGAGCATGGACGTTCTTTCCTCCCAGAGCAACCTCGCCGGCTACCGCGCCGTCTTCGAGGCGTGCAACGTGTTCGGCCGGGCGATGCCGATGATGATGACGGCGGCCGGCACGGTGGCGCCGGCGCGCGTCCTTATTCTGGGGGCGGGGGTGGCGGGTTTGCAGGCGATCGCGACGGCGCGGCGGCTTGGCGGGATCGTCTCCGCCTTCGACGTGCGTCCGGCCGTCAAGGAACAGGTCGAAAGCCTGGGCGCCACCTTCGTCGAGGTCAAGTCGGAAGAAACAAGCGCGGCCGAAACCGCGGCCGGCTATGCGAAGGAAATGAGCGAGGACTATAAGAAGAAGCAGGCCGATCTTATCCACGCGACCCTCAAGAAGCAGGACATCGTCATCACGACGGCGTTGATTCCCGGCAAGCGCGCGCCGATCCTCATCACCGAAGCGATGGTGCGCGACATGAAGCCGGGTTCCGTCATCGTGGATCTGGCGATCGAGGCCAACGGCAATTGCGAACTCAGCGAACCCGGCATCGTCGAGGCCTATGGCGTGACGATCGTCGCCTATCCGAACGTGCCGAGCCGAATAGCCGAGGATGCGAGCCAGCTATACGCGAAGAACCTCGTGAACTTTCTCACCCCTCTCGTCGACAAGGAAACCAAAGCGCTGAAAATTGATCCGGCCGACGAGGTGATCAAGGGAACGCTGTTAACGCAAGGCGGCGCGGTCGTTCATCCCGCCTTCTCCGGAAAGGGGGCATAAGCCATGGAAAACATGCAGGCAATGATGGAAACTGCGACGAAGGCGGTGGGCGGGACGGCCCATGCGGACCCCTTTGTCTTTGCGCTGACGATCTTTGTTCTGGCGATCTTCGTCGGCTATTACGTCGTCTGGAACGTGACGCCGGCGCTGCATTCGCCGCTGATGTCCGTCACCAACGCCATCTCCAGCGTCATCATCGTCGGCGCCTTGATCGCGGCAGGGCCGATGGAAACGACGTTTTCGAAACTGGCCGGTTTTGCAGGTGTGGTTCTCGCTTCCATCAACATCTTCGGCGGCTTCATCGTGACGCAGCGCATGCTGCGGATGTACCGGAAAAAAGGTTAAGAGGGGGAGAAAAGCGTGACCGCAACCACTACGGCGCTTGCCTATCTCGCCGCCTCGGTCTTCTTCATCATGGCGCTCCGGGGTCTTTCCTCGCCGGTCACGGCGCGGGCCGGCAACATCTATGGCGTCCTCGGCATGGCGATCGCCGTGGCGACAACACTGCTGTCGCCGGCTGTTGTCAGCTACTCGCTCATCGTCCTTGGCATTCTCATCGGTGGCGGCATCGGCGCCGTCATCGCGTTTCGCATCCAGATGACGGCCTTGCCGCAGCTCGTGGCGGCGTTCCACAGTCTGGTCGGTCTGACCGCTGTCCTCGTCGCCGCCGCCGCCCTATACGCGCCGGCGGCCTATGGCATCGGCGAGGTCGGCGCGATCCCGGTTTCGAACCGGATCGAGATGGGGATCGGCATGGTGGTCGGCGCGATCACCTTCTCCGGCTCGATCGTCGCCTTCGCCAAGCTGCAGGGGCTGGTTTCCGGTTCGCCGCTGGTCTTTCCGGGGCAGCACCCGCTGAACGCGCTTATCGGCGTCGCGATCATAGGCCTGACCGCCTATTTCGCGACGAACGAATCGGTCCCGGTCTTCTGGGCGATGGCGGCCCTTGCCTTCCTGATCGGGTTCCTCCTCATCGTGCCGATCGGCGGCGCCGATATGCCGGTCGTGATCTCGATGCTGAACTCCTATTCGGGGTGGGCGGCCTGCGGCATCGGGTTCACGCTCGACAACCACCTCCTCATCGTCACCGGCGCCTTGGTCGGTTCCTCGGGCGCCATCCTCAGCTACATCATGTGCAAGGGGATGAACCGTTCGATCTTTAACGTCGTTCTCGGCGGCTTCGGCGGCGAAGGCCAAGCGGCTTCCGCCGCGGCCGGCGACCGGCCGGTGAAGGTGGGCAGCGGGGACGATGCCGCTTTCATCCTAAAGAACGCTTCCTCCGTCATCATCGTGCCGGGCTACGGCATGGCCGTCGCCCAGGCGCAGCATGCGCTCCGCGAGATGGCGGACCTTCTGAAGGCGGAGGGGGTAAAGGTCAGCTACGCCATTCACCCCGTCGCCGGGCGCATGCCGGGACATATGAACGTTCTCTTGGCGGAGGCGAACGTGCCTTACGACGAGGTTTTCGAGCTTGAGGAAATCAACCGGGATTTTTCCTCGACCGATGTCGCCTTCGTGATCGGCGCCAACGACGTGACGAATCCGGCGGCGAAGACGGATCCTGCGAGCCCGATTTACGGCATGCCGATCCTCGACGTCGAGAACGCGAAGACTATTTTATTCGTGAAGCGTTCTATGGCGGCCGGCTACGCCGGGGTTGGCAATGAGCTCTTCTATCGGGAAAATACGATGATGCTGTTCGGAGACGCCAAGAAAGTCGTGGAAGATATCGTGAAGGCGTTCCACTAGGACGGCATGAGGCGGGCGTTGCAAGCGGCGGGGTTGTCCCCGCCGTTTTTTTTGCGTGCGCTTTTGAAAATAAAAAACCCCTCGCGCCAAGGCGTGAGGGGTTACTTCGTCGGGGGCCGCGGCGTTTCTTTAGAGTTCGCGTTCTAGCCGCTTGCGTTCCATCTTGCGGGCGCGGCGAATAGCCTCGGCGTGTTCGCGGGCGCGGCGCTCGGACGGCTTTTCGTAGGCGCGGCGCATCTTCATCTCGCGGAAAATGCCCTCGCGCTGCATCTTCTTCTTCAGCACCCGAAGCGCCTGATCGACGTTGTTGTCGCGAACCGTAACTTGCAAATGCCACTCCCCCGTTTCCCTTGGGAAACGGCCTGTTTTAAGACCCGAATGAACGACGGACTCCCTAAGTGGGGCGCTTCATAGCACGGCGCCGTTTGTTTGGGAAGGGGGGTCTGGCCAAAGCCCGCCGTTTTCCACCACTTTCTGGGGAAATATGCCCTAGCAGTGGGAATGGCGTGACCCCATAGTAAGGAAATGGCCGTTCGTGAAATCGCTCGCATGGGACATCCGGTTCTGCGCCGGATCGCGGAAACCGTGGAGGACCCGACCTCGCCCGAGGTCGCGGCCCTCGTCCTCGACCTGATCGAGACGATGCGGCAAGCCGGCGGCGTCGGCCTGGCCGCTCCCCAGATCGGGGTGGGAAAGCGCGTCCTCATCTTCGAAGTGCCCGCCTCCAGGCTTTCCGAAACCGAGGCGGCGCATGCCGTGCCGCTCACCGTTCTCGTCAACCCCGTCGTCGAGCCGCTTGGGGAGGAAATGGAAGAAGGCTGGGAAGGCTGCCTCTCGCTTCCCGGCATGGCGGGCTTTGTTCCGCGCTACCGGCGCGTGCGCTACCATGGGGTGACGCCGGAAGGGGAGGCGGTCATCCGCGAGGCAAGCGGCTATCATGCCCGCGTCATCCAGCACGAGGCGGACCATCTGGATGGCGTGCTTTATCCGATGCGCATGCGGGACCTGGCCGCCTTCGGCTATATCGACGAGATGGAAAAGACCCTGGAAGCCTTATAGGGGACGCGAGATGACGGTTGCAAAACACGACGCGGAGGCGGGCGCGGAGCTTGGAAAGGCGAAAGTTGCGATTCTCGAAGCCACCCTTCGCCACGTTCCCTTCGAGGGGTGGTCGGCGCGAGCCTTGCAGATGGGGGCCAAGGAAGCGGGCGTCCCGGACGCCGTTCTTTTGCAGGCCTTTCCGCGCGGGCCGGCCGACCTCTTCCGCTATTTCATGGATATCTCGGATCGCCAGATGGTGACGGCCCTCAAGACGAAGGACCTCGGCGCCATGCGGTTCCGCGACCGTGTCGCCTTGGCCATCCGCACCCGGCTTGAACAGAACGCCTCCCGCCGCGAAGCTTCGCGGCGCTTGGCCAGCTATCTCCTGCTGCCCCCGAACGCCCCTTTGGCGGCGGCGGCCGTCTGGCGGACGGCGGACGCCATCTGGCATGCGCTCGGCGACCGCTCGGCGGATTTCAGCTACTACACGAAGCGCAGCCTGCTCGCCGGCGTTTACGCCTCGACCTTCTTTTGCTGGCTGAACGATTCTTCGGAGGGTTTCGCCGATACGTGGGCGTTCCTCGACCGCCGCATCGCCGACGTCATGCGGATCCCGGAAATCCGCGGGCGGGCCGAAAAGCTGGTCGGTTGCGTAACGGGGCCGCTCAAGCGGCGATGGGCGGCGCGGCGCTAAGGGCCGGTCTTCGGCAAGAGCTTCGTGACGTGTCCCATCTTGCGGCCCGGGCGCGCTTCTTTCTTGCCGTAGAGATGGAGGCTTGCCCCCGGTTCGGCGGCGATCTCCCGCCAGCGTTCGACCTCCGCGCCTAGCAAATTCGTCATGACGGCGTCCGAATGGCGTTCCGTCGCGCCCAGAGGAAGGCCGGCAATGGCGCGGACGAACTGTTCGAACTGGCTGGTCGCGCAGGCATCCATCGTCCAGTGGCCGGAATTGTGGGGGCGCGGGGCAAGCTCGTTCACCAGAAGCCCGTTTTCTTTGGTGACGAAGAACTCGACCGCGAGCAGGCCTTCGAGGTCGAGTGCGACGGCGATCTTTTCCGCGACGGCCTGCGCTTTCCGGCTGGTTTCCGGCGCGCAGGTGGCGGGCGCGATTGTCTCGCGGAGAACGTGGTTTTCGTGCCGGTTCTCGGCCGGGGTAAACGTCGCCGTTTCGCCACGCAGGCCGCGCGCGACGAGAACGGATATTTCGCATTTGAAATCGACCCAGGATTCGAGAATGGCGCACTCCGCGTCAAGCTCGCGCCAGACGGCCGCCGCGTCCGTCGTCGCGTCGAGGAGGCGCTGGCCCTTGCCGTCATAGCCGAGTTGCGCCCCTTTGAGGACCGCCGGCCAGCCGATCTCAGGCGCCAGGCGGCCGATGTCCGCCGCCGTTTCCACCCGCCCGTAGGCGACCGTCGGCACGCCGATCCCGCGCAGGAAGTCTTTTTCCCGGAGGCGGTCCTGGGCGATGCAGAGGATTTCTCTTTTCGGCCGGACCGGTACCCGGGCCTCGACGCCAGCCAGGGCCGCCGCCGGTACGTTCTCGAATTCGAAGGTCGCGACATCGATTGCGCCGGCGAATTTCGCCAGCGCCTCCAGGTCGGCGTAGGCGGCAACCGTGCGGTACGGCGTGACCTGGGCGGCCGGGCAGTCCGCTTCGGGGTCGAAGATATGGGTGCGATAGCCAAGCTTGGCCGCCGCCAGCGCCGTCATCCGGCCAAGCTGCCCGCCGCCGAAGATGCCGATCGTTGCGCCCGGTGGCAGGACCGAATTCCTCATCGCGCGTTCAGTCGCTGGGCGTCTTGGCGACGCCCGCCGTTTGTTTTTTGCGCCAGGCGTCAAGCGTCTTTGCCACCCTTGGGTCGGAAAGGGCGAGGATGGCGGCGGCAAGGAGTCCGGCGTTCTTGGCGCCCGCCTTGCCGACGGCTAACGTGCCGACCGGTACGCCGCCGGGCATCTGGGCGATCGAAAGCAGGCTGTCGAGGCCTTTCAGCGTCTTCGTTTCGACCGGCACGCCGAGGACCGGAAGGGCTGTCAGGGCAGCGACCATGCCGGGCAGGTGGGCGGCTCCGCCGGCGCCGGCGATCAGCACCTTAAGACCCCGCTCGCGAGCCGCCGCCGCGTAGTCGTAAAGCCGCTTCGGCGTGCGGTGGGCGGAGACGATCTTCTTTTCGTAAGGAACGCCAAGTTCCTCAAGGGCTTCGGCGGCGTGCCGCATGGTTTGCCAGTCGGACTGGCTGCCCATCAGAATGCCGACCAGCGGTTTTTTCGATCCCATGCGGCCTTTTCGCCTGCGCCGAAAAGGGCGCGATGTGCCGGAAAGGGCGCAATGTAAGGGAGGGCCCCTTGCGAGGCAAGCCGGCTCCGTTAAGGATTTGATGGACGTGTTATGCTAGGGTTTCAAGGAGTGGCTGGGCCTTGCGCCTGGCTTTGTTGTTTTGGCCTGGTGGGTGGGGAAGGCGGCATGAAGGTCGAAAAGACCAACCCGCTGCGTGGTGTGTCCGGGGTGGCGTCGGCTGGGGGGAAACGTGCGACGGACCGCACGGCCGACATCGCCCTTGAGGGCGTCCAGGACGTCGCCTCCGTCATGGGAATCCCGGAAGCGGAACTCACGCCGAAGGTGCGGGCGGCCCTTCTCGATCTGATGGCGGAAGTGGACCGGCTGCGCCACGAGCTTGCGGCTTTCAAGGAGCGCGTGGGAAGGCTTGAGCACGAGGCGGATCACGACCCGCTTCTTTCGATCGCCAACCGTCGCGCCTTCGTTCGGCATCTGGCGCGGATGATGTCCTATGCGGAACGCTATGGCTCGACCGGCTGCATCCTTTATTTCGATCTCGATGGGTTGAAGCAGATCAACGATTCGGAAGGCCACGCGGCGGGCGATGTGGCGCTTCGGCATGTAACCCAGCTTATCCTTGGCAACGTTCGCGATTCCGACATCCTGGGAAGGCTGGGAGGGGATGAATTCGGTGTCCTGCTTGCCCAAACCGGCCTCAAGGCGGGGCGGGAAAAAGCGGCCGCCCTGGCGGAGCTGATCGAGGCCAGCCCCTTCGATTGGAAGGGGAAACCGATGTCGCTTTCCGTTTCCTATGGTGTGCACCTCTTCGAGGGGACGGAGGATATTGACCGCGCGATCGAGGCGGCCGACCGGGAAATGTATGTGCAAAAGCACGACCGGAAGGCGGAGGGGAAGACGAAGACCCTCAAGGAGTCCGATCGCTGATCGCTTGGTTCCGGCCATAGGGGGCTTTCCCGCGCATGCCCCCCTTCCGGGTGGCGTTTCGCCGCTTAAGGCTTGGAAGAGGAGGAAACGGCCCGTGAGGAACGTCAAACGCATTGCCATCCTGACCAGCGGTGGGGACTGCTCCGGCCTGAACGCGGTGCTCCGCGCCGTCGTCCATCGGGCGATCGAAACCTATGGCTGGCAGGTTCTCGGCATTCGCGATGGAACGGCGGGATTTTTGCGCCGGCCGCTCGATTACGAGGAACTCACGCCCCGGCTCGTTACGGGCGAGGTGTTGCGTATGGGCGGCACGATCCTCGGCACCACCAGCAAGGGGAACCCCTTCGCCTTTCCGATGCCGGACGGCGGCAAGAAGGACCGTTCGGACGAGATTATCGAGGGCTACCGTGCGCTTGACCTCGACGCCCTTGTCGTCGTTGGTGGGGATGGCAGCCTGAAAATCTTCCAGAAAATCGCCGAGAAGGGCGGTTTGAATATCGTCGCGATTCCGAAGACAATCGACAACGACATCGGCTTCACCGAAAGCTGCGTCGGCTATAACACCGCCGTTTACGTGGCGACGGAAGCGCTGGATCGCTTGCAGCCGACGGCGGCCAGCCACAGCCGCGTCATGATTCTGGAAGTTATGGGGCGGGATGCCGGGCATATCGCCCTGGCCGCTGGGATCGCCGGCGGAGCCGACGCCATCCTGATCCCGGAGATTCCTTACCGGCTCGAAAAAGTTGCCAAAAAAATCGCGAACTTGCGGGAAAAGGGGCGCAACCACGCCCTCGTCATCGCGGCCGAAGGCCTGCGGACGGAAAACGGCGAAGCGGTCGGCGTGCGGGACGAAGCCGGCAACGTCCGCTACGGCGGGATCGGTCATTATCTGGGCGAGTGGCTTGCCGAGCTTGCGGGTGCCGAAACCCGTGTCACCGTGCTTGGCCATACGCAGCGCGGCGGCGTGCCAACGCCGCGCGACCGGTTGATGGCGTCCGTCTTCGGCGTCCACGCAGTTGACCTGATCGCCAAGGGGAAATTCGGGCAGATGGTGGCTTGGCAGAACCGACGCGTCGTCGCGGTCCCGATTTCGGAAGTACTGGTGCGCCACCATGGCGTGGATCCGGAAGGCAGCCTGGTGGCGACCGCCCGCGGTCTCGGAATTTCGCTTGGGGATTGAGACGCTTGCGCTTCCGTCTGGTCAAGCCGAAGTGGAAGGGGTACGCTTTTTAGGTTATGGGCTTCTTCGGACTTGGCAGGAGGTTCTATATGACGGAAGTAAGGAACGTGCAGGAATTAAAAAAGAAACACGCCGATCTGGAAATCAAAATCGAAAAAGAAAACCAACGACCCCTTCCCGACAACACCTACATCCATAAATTGAAACGCGAAAAACTCCGCATCAAGGATAAACTCCTCAAGCTTGCCACCGGCTAGCGGCGGGTAGCCGCTCGGAACGGCTGCGTCGGGATTTTTTTTACGAAGTTTTTGGCTGAAAAATTACATTAAGGGACGGCTTGGCCCGGTCTCTAGCCGTTCCCGTTCATCCGTTCGTCTTCCGCAAGGGCCGTGTCCGTCTCTTCGTCCGGGGCCGTCGTGGCGGGCAGATGCGGCTGCCACGCGCCGGGCAGCGTTCTTGTCGTCGGAGCGGGGGTTTCCGCCGCCGTTTCGCTTTCCGCTTCCGCCGTCTCCCCGGATTGGGGCCCCGCGGCGGCCTTTGCAGCACGGGCCTCGCGCACCTTGCGTCTTTCCGCCGCCCGCTCCGCTTTTTCGATCTCGTTTTGCAGTTCCGTATGGGTGCAAAGGCCGAACTTCACCGGGCTTTGCGGCTTCAGGTTCTGGATGTTCCAATGGGTGCGCTCGCGAATGGCGGCGATGGTTGGCTTCGTCGTGCCGACCAAGCGCGACATTTGGGCGTCGCTCAATTCGGAATGGTGACTCAGCAGCCAGGCAATGGCGTCCGGGCGGTCTTGGCGTTTGGCCACCGGCGTGTAGCGTGGTCCTTTCGCCCGGGCGACCGGCATCGGCAAGGATGGCTTCACTATCACGAGCCGGGCCGAGGGGTCCCCTTGGCAACGCTCGATCTCTTCCAGGGTGAGTTCGCCGGCCTCGACGGGGTTGGCGCCGACGATCCCGATCGCCACTTCCTCGTCCGCGATGCCCTGCACCTCCAGACTATGCAGCCCGCAGAAATCGGCAATCTGCTCGAAGGTGAGCGTCGTGTTCTCGATCAGCCAGACGGCCGTTGCCTTTGGCATGAGGGGTTTCGGCATAGTTCCTCCGGGGCCGGCCCAGCCGGCATGGGCGCGGCGGGCCGTAAATTACGCAATTCCTTGTCGGGAGATGACTTCCCCAGATTATACGCGGTCCGGGCCGGAAAGCAAAGCGTGCGATCGGGGGGAACGGCAGGATAACCGGAGCGCCGGCGGGCTTCCCCCTCAGGGAATGAGCACGATTTTTCCGATATGCAGGCCGCTTTCCATCCGCCGGTGCGCCGCTGCCGCCTCGCGCAAGGGGTGGGTCGAATCGACGATTGGGCGCACCCGTTTCGCCTCGAAAAGCGGCCAGACCCGTTCGCGAAGGGCTTTCAGGATGACGACTTTTTCCTCGACCGTGCGGGAGCGCAGCACGGAACCGGCAAGGGTGAGCCGCTTCAGCATGAGGCGCAGAAGGTTAAGCTCGACCTTTGCCCCTTTCAGGAAGGCGATCTGAACGAGGCGGCCTTCCGTCGCCAGGCAATCCAGGTTGCGCTGGACGTAGTCGCCGCCGACCATGTCGAGAATGACGTCGGCGCCCCGGCCGCCGGTGAACGCCTTCACGGCTTGGACGAAATCCGTCTGCCGGTAGGCAATGGCAAGATCGGCGCCAAGTTTTTCGCAAAAAGCGCATTTTGCTTCGCTTCCCGCCGTCGTCAGCACCCGCGCGCCGAAGGCTTTGGCAAGCTGGATCGCGGTCGTTCCGATGCCACTCGTGCCGCCGTGCACGAGAAAAGTCTCCCCCGGCCGAAGGCCGGCGCGGTCGAAGACGTTCGTCCAGACCGTCGCGAAGGTTTCCGGGATGGCGGCGGCTTCGACCAGCCCGAGTCCGGCGGGGATGGGCAGGGCAAGCGGCGCCGGCGCCGTGCAGTATTCCGCGTAGCCGCCGCCGGTGACCAGCGCGGTTACCTCTTCGCCGAGTTTCGGTGTTGCCACCCCCGGCCCCAAGGCGACGACGCGGCCGGCGACCTCAAGCCCCAGAATGTCCGAAGCCCCGGCCGGCGGCGGATAACTCCCTTCGCGCTGCATGATGTCCGGGCGGTTCACGCCGGCCGCCGCGACCTTGATCAGAACCTCGTTCGGACCGGGGACGGGCAGCGCGCGCGCGACAGCGGCGAGCTTCTCCGGTCCGCCGGGCGCGGTAACTTCGATCGCGGTCATCGTCGGGGGAAGGGGTTCGGTCATCGAAAAACGGTAATGGCGCGATTGCGGGGGAGGCTTCCTGCCGGGTGTAGTATGATAAAAATCCGCACGCAAGCCCGATTCGGCGGAGGAAAGCATGGACTTCGACGACGAAGATTTGCCACGGAAGGCAAAGCCGAAGCCTAAGGATCTCGGCTGCCTGGGTATCGAGGAGCTAAAAAGTTACATCGCCGAGCTGGAGCACGAGATTGCGCGCGCGAAAGAAACGATCCGCGCCAAGCAAAAGCACGGCGCCGGTGCCGAGGGCCTTTTCCGAAAATAGATGGCCTTAAGAGGAGGATTTAAGGCCAAGGCCCTTGAAGCGCTTCTTGAACTTCGCAAGCTGGCCGCCGCTGTCCATCAGGCGATGCACGCCCGTCCACGCCGGGTGCGAAAGCGGGTCGATGTCCAGTTTCAGCGTGTCCCCTTCCTTGCCCCAGGTCGAGCGGGTCGTGAACGTGCTGCCATCCGTCAGGGCAACGGTGATGGTGTGGTAATCGGGGTGGGTATTTTTCTTCATCTTTTGTGCCTTCATTGCCGGCCGCCGTTATAGCGAAGGGGGAGGCCCGAAACAAGGGGCAGGGCGCTTGGCTTGTTGGCGGCCGCTACAATTGATAGTTTCCGCCCGGAAAATCACTGGATTGGATTTCAATTGAACGCGCAAGCCACACCGCCCGCCGGCCCCGAAGGGGGGGGCAAAAAGGAGCTTCGGCATCTTCGCCGCCTCGGGCCCTTCCTGCGGCCTTATGCGCTTGGCATCCTTGGCGCCTTCCTGGCGCTTACCCTCGCCGCCGCCACCGTGCTCGTCCTCGGCATCGGGCTTCGCACCCTTGTGGATGAAGGCTTCCGCGGCGGCAACGTCGCGTTGCTTGATCAGGCGCTTATGGCGCTGCTTGGCGTCATCGTGCTCTTGGCGGTGGCGACCTATGGGCGGTTCTATCTCGTTTCCTGGGTGGGTGAACGGGTCGTCGCCGATATCCGCCGCGAGGTTTTCTCGCACATCCTTCGCCTGAGCCCAAGTTTCTTCGAGGTCACGAAGACCGGCGAGCTGCTTTCGCGTTTGACGACGGACACGACCTTGCTGCAGACCGTCGTCGGCGCCTCCCTTTCAATGGCGCTCCGCAACGTGCTGCTGCTGGTCGGCGGGCTTGCGTTGCTTGCCGTCACCAGCCCGAGGCTGACGTTGCTCGTGGCGCTCGGCGTTCCCCTCGTCGTCGTTCCGATCCTGGTGATCGGGCGGCGCGTTCGCCGGCTTTCGCGGGCAAGCCAGGATCGCGTGGCCGACGTCGGTGCCTATGTGGAGGAAAGCATCAACGCCGTTCGCACCGTGCAAGCTTTCGGTCACGAAGCGATCGACCGCGCGCGTTTCACGGGCCGCGTCGAGGACGCCTTTCGCGTCGGCATGCATCGGGTGCGCGTGCGGGCGTGGCTTACCGTCCTCGTCCTCGTTCTGGTTTTCGGCGCCATCGGCTGCATTCTCTGGGTTGGCGGCCGCGACGTGCTGGCCGGGGATTTAAGCGCGGGCGAACTCGCCGCGTTTGTTTTTTACGCCGTCGTCGTGGCGGGTTCGGTCGGTGCGATCAGCGAGGTGATCGGCGATCTTCAGCGCGCGGCGGGGGCGACGGAACGCCTGATGGACCTTTTGGCGCTGCGCCCGGATATCGAGGCACCTCTCAACCCCGTCTCTCTGCCGGTACCGCCGAAAGGGGCGGTCGCCTTCGAGCGCGTCACCTTCGCCTACCCGTCGCGGCCGGAGCGGCCGGCGCTTCGCGATTTCACGCTTGCGATCGCGCCGGGCGAGAAGCTGGCCCTGGTCGGCCCGTCAGGGGCCGGAAAATCGACCGTCTTTCAGCTCCTGCTTCGTTTTTACGATCCGCAAGAGGGGCGCATCGCCCTCGACGGCGTGGCGCTTAAGGACGCCGACCTCGCCGAAATACGCGCGCGTTTGGGGCTTGTTCCCCAGGATCCGGTCATCTTCTCGGCCAACGCCTGGGAGAACATCCGCTATGGCCGGCCGCAAGCGACGGACGCCGAGGTACGCCGCGCCGCGGAGGCGGCAAACGCGGCCGAATTCCTCGATCGGCTGGCGAAGGGCTTCGACACTTTCCTGGGCGAACGCGGCGTGCGTCTTTCCGGCGGGCAAAAACAACGCATCGCCATCGCCCGGGCTATCCTGCGCAACCCGGCCGTTCTTCTTCTGGACGAGGCCACGAGCGCCTTGGATTCGGAAAGCGAGTGGGTCGTCCAGGGGGCGCTGGAAACCCTGATGGCGGGACGGACGACGCTGGTGATCGCCCACCGCCTCTCGACGGTTTTGACGGCCGACCGGATCGTTGTCCTCAAGGATGGCGCAATCACCGCGATCGGCACCCACGCCGAGCTGCTGAAGACGTCCCCTCTCTATGCGCGGCTGGCCGAACTTCAGTTCGAGCCGGACCTCCTCCGATCGTCGTCCGAGGCGGCTTCCTGAGTCTTCGTTATTCGTCGTTCGCGATGACGAGGTCGACGCGATCGGACGGCTCACCCTCGGCCTTGTTGCCGAGCGCGCGGACATCCATCCGGATGCTCGATATGCCTTGCTCGATCAGGTGGGAACGCACGACCAAGGCGCGGGAAAGGGACAGCCGCCGCGCCTGGAGCGCGGTTTCCTGGGTGCCGCTGGCATAGGCCAGAAGCTGGATCCTCAAGCTGGGCTTTTCCTTCAATTGGCGGGCGAAGCTTTCGAGCGCGATCTTGGCGGTATCGGACAGCAGCGCGCTTTCGCTTCCGAACGCGAGGCGCAGCGGCTCGCCGGCCTTGAAGGCGGACGCCGGCGGCAAAAGACTAGCCACTTCTTCGGCTTGCTCCGGCCGCTTGGCCGGGACAGCCGCCGCGCTGGTCTGCGGTTTTGCCTCCGGCAGCGGGAACGACTTCGGCTCCGTCAGCTTGACGGGCGGCGGCGGGGTCAGCGGCGTTTCAACGACCGGCTTCACCGGGACCGGGGCTGGGGCTGGGGCTGGGGTCGAGACCACCTCTTTCGGCGGCGCTACCTTCGGCTGGGTCAGCGGCGTTTCAACGACCGGCTTCACCGGGACCGGGACTGGGGCCGGGGCCGGGGCCGGGGCCGAGACCACCTCTTTCGGCGGCGCTACCTTCGGCTGGGTCAGCGGCGGCTGGGCCAGCGGCGTTTCAACGACCGGCTTCACCGGGACCGGGGCTGGGGCTGGGGTCGAGACCACCTCTTTCGGCGGCGCTACCTTCGGCTGGGTCAGCGGCGTTTCAACGACCGGCTTCACCGGGACCGGGACCGAGGCTGGGGCTGGGACCGGGACTGGGGCTGGGACTGGGGCCGGGGCCGAGACCACCTCTTTCGGCGGCGCTATCTTCGGCTGGGCCAGCGGCGGCGGGGTCAGCGGTATTTCAACGACCGGCCTGGCCGGCGGCGGCGGGACCGCCGTCTCAACCGGTGCCATAACGGGCTCGGCCGGCGGCGATAGGGTTGCAGATTCAGACTCGGCCGGCTCCGGAGCTGGCGGGGTCGTCCCCGACCCGGCTGCTAGGCTGCCCGGCCGTCGCAACTCGACGCGGCCGTCGTTGGCCGGTCCCGATCCCGGCATAAGCAGATAACGCCTCATGGTGGGGCGGTCGAGCGTCTCCAGCACGCCCATGTCGACCGTGACGGCCGGCTTGCCGCTGCCGCCGATGACGACGGTAGATGGCTCGGCTAACGCCGGCGCCCCAGACAACAGGAGTGCGCCGATGCCAATGCGGAAAAGAGGGTGAGGGAACATCCGCGAAAGCTTAACTCAGGGCGCCGGACGAAACAATGGGCGTCGGAAGATTCGGACCGGGAATCAACCCATTATCAAGGGCTGGTTCCGGCATAAGCCGACCGCAGAAGGTCGGCGACGGTGGGGTAGAGATGGGCGTTGGTGGCCAGCACGCTTCCCGATTGCAGCATGTGTTTGCCGCCCTCGATCTCCGTCACGTAGCCGCCCGCCTCCTGGACGAGGAGGATGCCGGCGGCCATGTCCCAGGGTTTCAAGCCCTTTTCCCAGTAGCCGTCGAACCGGCCCGCCGCGACATAGGCCAAATCCTGCGCCGCCGCGCCCGACCGGCGAATGCCGGCCGTTCGCTCCATTACCATGGGAAGGACGCGGGCGAAGGCTTCCTTGCCCTCGCGGCCGCCGAAGGGTTCGCCATAGGCAAGCAGCGCGTCTTCAAGGCGCTTGCGGGCCGAAACGCGAAGCCGCCGGGTGTTCAGGAAGGCGCCGCTGCCCCGTTCCGCCCAGAAAAATTCGTCCTTGATGGGGTCCAGGATGACCCCCGCGACGATCGCGTCGTCGCGCTTCAGCGCGATCGTGATGCTGAAGTGGGGAATCCCGTGCAGGAAATTCGATGTTCCATCGAGCGGATCGACGAGCCAGGTGTTCGCCGGGTCGCTGCCGGCTTCCGCCCCGCCTTCTTCAAGCAGCAGGCCGTAGTCGGGGCGGGCGCGGCGTAACTCCTTGCGCAGGATCGCCTCGGACTTGATATCGGCGTTCGTCACGAAATCGCCCGGTCCCTTCTTCGAGACCTGCAACTGCTCGACCTCGCCGAAGTCCCGCACAAGCGACCGCGCGGCCTTGCGGGCGGCGGTCTCCATGACGTTGATAAGGGCGGAGTGGACGGCCATCAGCCTTTCGCGCGTTCGACGTAAGCGCGTTCGTAAACGCTGACCACGATCCTGTCGTTGCTAACGACATGCGGCGGCACGGAAATGCGAGCCCCGTTGTCGAGCAGGGCAGGCTTGAAGGAGGCGGCGGCCGTTTGCCCCTTGATGACGGCTTCCGTCTCGGTGACGGTGCAAACGACGGTGTCGGGAAGCGTGACGCCGACCGGTTTGCCTTCGTAAGCTTCGACCGTGACCACCATGCCGTCCTGAAGAAAATCCACCGCGTCCCCGACCATGCTTTCGTTGACCGTGGCTTGATCGAAAGTTTCCGTATCCATGAAGGTCAGGTTTTCGCCGTCCCGGTAAAGATACTGGTATTCGCGCTGGTCCAGGCGGACGCGTTCGACGCTTTCGCTCGAACGGAAGCGTTCGTTGAGCTTTGTGCCGTCCCGGATGTCCTTCAATTCGACCTGGAGGTAGGCGCCGCCCTTGCCGGGCTGGGTGTGCTGGATTTTCACGGCGCGCCACAGCCTGCTTTTGTGCTCGATCACCATGCCGGGACGTACGGCGTTGCCACTGATTTTCATGTTGCTGGAAACCGAATTATTGGAAACCGAAAGTTTTGGGAAAAATCGGCGCGGAACCTATCAGGTTGGCGGCAGCTAGGCAATGGAAGGGCCGCCGGTCCTTCAAGCCGCCTCCGGCGGCGGCGCATCGGCCGCTTCCCGGATCGCTCGGTTGAAGGCGCGGACGGCTTCTCCCGGCCCCCTTTCGCGCGCCCACACCCCACGCAGCACGGCCAGGAAATCGGCCCCCGCCTGCACCATGAGGGGGCAGTTCTCGACCGTGATGCCGCCGATCGCCACGCAGGGCACCACCGTCGTTTCGGCCCACCAAGTGAGGATTTCCGGGTGCGGGTGCGCCTTCGTTTCCTTCGTCGTCGTGGGAAAGAAGGCGCCGAAGGCGACGTAATCCGCGCCCGCCTCGACGGCCTGGATCGCGAGGTGGCGCGAGCCGTGGCAGGTGACCCCGACGATGGCGTCCTTACCTAAGACCCGGCGGGCCTCCGCGCAAAGGGCGTCCTGCTGGCCGACGTGGACGCCATCGGCACCGGTTTCCTTCGCCAGGTCCGGCCGGTCGTTGATGAGCAGGGGCACGGCGCGCGCGTGGCAGACGGGAAGCAGCCGTTCCGCCGCGCCGCGAACGGCGTCGTCGGAGGCGCCCTTCAGGCGTAGCTGCACGCAGGCGACGTTGCCTGCGTCCAGCGCCTCGGCCAGTTTTTCGGCGAACGCCTTCGGCTCGATCTCCGGCGGGGTCAGAAGGTAAAGGCGTGTGTGGCGCGCTTGGATCAAGCGTTCCCCTGGTATATGTCGAGGATGGTGTCGAGCATCTTGAGCGCCTCTTCGCGCGGGCGCTGGAAGGTGTTGCGCCCGATGATCGAGCCGGTGCCGCCGCCGTCCCGGATGGCGCGGGCGTCTTCGTAGAGGCTGTCGGCGCCCTTCGTGGTGCCGCCGGAAAAGACAACGAGCCGCCTACCCTTGAAGCAGCATTCCACGATGTGGCGGACGCGCGCGGCCTGTGTGGCAATGTCGATCTTCTCTTTCTCGTAGACTTTCTTCGCTTCCGGCGATTCGAGATGCGCGGTCGGCAGCTTCACCTTCACGATATGGGCGCCCATCAGGCAGGCCATATGGGCGGCGTAGGCCACGATGTCGATCGCGGTTTCGCCTTCCTTTGAAAGGTTGCCACCGCGCGGGTAGGACCAGACGACAACGGCCAGGCCCATCCTCTTCGCCTCGCGGGCGATCTCGCGCAGCTCCTCCATCATCCCGTAGGCGGCGTCCGAGGCGGGGTAGAGCGTGAAGCCGACCGCCGCGCAGCCAAGCCTAAGCGCGTCCTCGACCGTGGCTGTTACGGCCTGGTCGGCGGCTTCCTTTTCGCGGGAGAGGCTGTTTGCGCTGTTCATTTTCAGGATGGTCGGGATCTGGCCGCCGAAGGTCTCGGCGCCGGCCTCGAGCATCCCAAGTGGCGCGGCGTAGGCCGAAAGGCCGGCATCGATCGCCAGCCGGTAATGGTAGTGGGGGTCGTAAGCGTCGGGGTTCGGCGCGAAGCTTCGCGCCGGCCCGTGCTCAAAACCCTGATCAACCGGAAGAATGACAAGCCTGCCCGTTCCACCGAGCCGGCCATGCATCAGAATGCGGGCAAGGTTTTTCTTCGTTTCGCGGCTTTCGCCTTCGTAGCAGGAGAGAATTTCCTGAACGCGGGAACGGGGGCGGGGGGACTTCATGGCGGGACGTTACTCCTCCCGAAGGGATGCGGTCGTTGGCGTTGCAATCGGATTCAAGGCGGCTTCATAGCCTAGGTGCTGGGCATTTGCAAACGGCTGGAAAGGCTATTCCTCCAGCCATTCGGCGGTGGCCTTTTCCGGGTCTTCCGCCTGCGAAAGATCGCGTGCCGGCGTCGCATCCGTATCGAGTACAGCGCCCGTCTGGCCGGCGATGTCGGCGACCTTCGCAAGCGTTGCCGCCGTGCCTTCGAACCGGATTCGCTTCCAGCCGGCGCGGAGGGCGCCAAGCGCCTGGCCGGCCGCGTCGCCGCAATCGAGCACGAAAACGGCAGTGACACCCGGGTATTGCCGCTTAGCAAGCTCGGCCACCTTTTGGAAGTAGCCAGCCCCTGCGCAGCTCGCGGCCCCGTAAGGGGTTCGGAGCGTGATCGGCCGGTTGAGCCTCGCCGCCGCCGCCAGCGCGGCAAGCGCCTGCGGCAGGTCGTGAACGATGACGGCGCGTCCGCCCACCCTATTGCAGGTTCCCGAGATAGGCCGCCGTATCCAGCATCCGGTTCGAGAAGCCCCATTCGTTGTCGTACCAGGCCAGCACGCGGCCAAGCGTGCCCTCGACCACCTGCGTTTCGGCAAGGTCTAGGGTGGCGCTGTAAGGCGTGTGGTTGAAGTCGGCTGAAACCAAAGGCACGTCGCTTACCGCCAGGATTCCTCCGAGCCTTCCCCGCGCGGCTTCCGTCATGGCGGCGTTGATTTCCTCCGGTGTCGTTTTCCTGGCGGCGACGAAGGTGAGGTCCACCAGCGAGACGTTGGCGGTCGGCACGCGAATCGCGGTTCCGTCAAGCTTGCCCTTCAGTTCCGGCAAGACGAGGCCGACGGCGCGCGCCGCCCCGGTCGAGGTCGGGATCATCGAGACGGCGGCGGCGCGGGCGCGACGCAGGTCCTTATGGAGCGCGTCCACGATCTGCTGATCGGCGGTGTAGGAATGGACCGTCGTCATGAAGCCGCGCTCGATGCCGATCGTTCGGTGCAGCACGTCGGCGACCGGCGCCAGGCAGTTCGTCGTGCAGGACGCGTTCGAGACGATCGTCATTCCGGGCGCCAGGCGGTCGTGGTTGACGCCGTAGACGACGGTCAGGTCCACGTCCTTCGCCGGGGCGGAGATCAGGACCTTGCCGGCGCCTGCCTCGAGGTGGCGGGCGGCTTGTTCACGCTTGAGGAACCGGCCGGTGCATTCGAGGACGACGTCGACGCCCAAGTCCCCCCAGGCGAGCTTGGCGGGTTCGGCCTCGGCCGTGACACGGATCGGGCCCCGGCCAATGTCCATCTGCCCTTCGCCGACCTTGACGCTGCTGGGGAAGGGGCCGTGCACGGAATCGTAACGCAGGAGATGGGCGTTCGTTTCCGCCGGCCCGAGGTCATTGACTCCGACCACGACGAGGTCGCTCCGAACCGTCTCGGCGATGGCCCGGAGGACAAGCCGGCCAATCCGTCCAAATCCATTAATGCCAATCCGAATCGTCATTCGCGCTTTGTCCCTTTCCTGTTGAGGCGGCCACGGGCCGTCGCTTGTTATAGCGCCTTGGGCGCAGGTGTGTGGCGGAGAAAATGCCGCCGTCTTCGATGGCCGTCAACCATGGTCGGCCATCGGTTGACGGGGGAAGGAAGCCGGGCGTATCCTCCTGCCCTGGGGCGCACGATTTGCGGAAAAATCCAAGAAGCATCAGAGAGTTGCCATGACGGACATGGGGGCGGCGGAAAGACGGCTGGAGCAGGCGATTCTGCGGCTCGAAGCCGCGCTTGAAGCGCGTCCGGGGGCGGCCCCCCTGGCGGCGGTCGCCGCGCCTTCCACCGCGGCAAACGATTCGCAAAAACGCCAGGAGATCCGCGACGTTTCCAAGCGTCTCGATTCGGCAATCAACCGGTTGCGCCAGGCGCTGGGGGAATGACATGACGCAGGTAAGCGTTGCCATCAACGGGCGGGATTACGACATCGCCTGCGACAACGGCCAGGAAGAACATCTCGAACGGCTCGCCGCCTTCGTCGACAAGCGGGTAAAGGAACTCATCACGTCGGTCGGGCAGATCGGGGATGCGCGGCTTCTGGTGATGGTGTCGCTCTTGATCGCCGATGAACTGGCCGATGCGTACGCGGAGGTGGCGAAGATGAAAAACGACAGCACCCAGGCGGCGTCTGCGAATCCGGCCCGGATCGCCGCCAAGCTCGACACGTTTGCCGCCCGAATCGAGAACATTGCCGACCGCCTGGTTTCCGCCTAAATTAAAGGAACGGGTAAGGCTTCGCGGCCCGTCAGGTATCGAAATCCCTGGGACCAATATTTATCTCAAGGGAGCTGTCCCTGCCGGGGCCGTGGTCTCGGTATATGGCGCCCACCTGCTTAGGCGGGTCACAGAGGATACTGAAACACCCGACGGCCGATGCAGCCTTACCCACCTCTTTTTTTCCGGCCCATCTCTTTCCGGGAAGATGCCCGTTCGTTTTCCCTTCCGGGGACTTCCTCTTTGAGTCCGGCCTTCGATAAACGAACCGTTCGGGAAAAGGCGAAGCGCCTTCGCAAGGAAGCGCGGGCAGCGGCCGGCGAAGAAGCGCCTGCCCACTTGGCCGCCCGCTTCCTGGAAGCGGTGCCCTGGGAAACCGGCGCCGTCGTCGGTGGCTATTGGCCGATCGGGGATGAAGCGGATCCCCGCCCGCTGCTTTTCAAGCTCGCGCAAGCCGGGTGCCGCTGCGCGCTTCCCGTCGCGGCGAAGGGAGAGCCCCTTCGTTTCCGGTCATGGCGGCCGGGGGACCAACTGGAAAGCGGCCTTTTCGGGATTCAAGTGCCGGCCGACGGGGCGGCGCTTTTATGCCCCGCGCTGCTGTTCGTGCCCTTGCTTGCCTTCGACCGCCAGGGCCGTCGGCTCGGCTATGGCGGCGGCCATTACGACCGGACGATCGCCGGCCTGCGCGCGAAAGGCCGGGTGCTTGCCGTGGGGCTTGCCTATGCCGGGCAGGAACTGCCCAGGGTGCCTTCCACCGCCGCCGACCAGGCGCTCGACTGGGTGGTGACGGAGCGCGAGGCCATTTTGATTAAGGCGGAGTGAGATGCGGATTCTTTTTTGCGGAGACGTGGTCGGCCGCGCCGGGCGCGAGGCCATTCTCGCGCGGGTGCCGGAACTGCGCGAACGGCTGCAGCTCGACCTCGTCGTCGTGAACGCCGAGAACGCGGCCGGCGGCTTCGGCATCACGGAACGACTCTGCCGGGAATTCTATGAGGTAGGCGTTGACGTGCTGACGCTCGGCAACCACGCCTGGGCGCAGCGCGAGATCGTCGGCTATATCGAGAACGATCCAAAGCTGTTGCGGCCGCTCAACTACCCGTTGACGACGCCGGGCTTTGGCAGCGGCGTCTTCCCGACCGCGAAGGGCGAGTCCGTTCTCGTTCTGCAGGCGATGGGAAGGTTGTTCATGGAACCGCTCGACGATCCTTTCGTGGCGATCGAAAGGGTGCTCGGCAACCACCGGCTGGGCGGCACGGTGGGCGCCATCGTCGTCGATATCCACGCCGAGGCGACCAGCGAAAAAATGGCACTTGGCCATTACCTCGATGGGCGCGTGACGCTGGTGGCCGGCACCCACACCCACGTGCCGACGGCGGACGCCCAGATCTTGCCGGGCGGCACCGCCTATATTTCCGACCTCGGCATGTGCGGGGATTACGATTCGGTGATCGGCATGAAGAAGGAGACGTCGATCAAGCGCTTCCTGCGCCCGATCCGGACGGAGCCCTTCAGTCCGGCCGAAGGCGAGGCGACGCTTTGTGGCGTCTTCGTCGAGACGAATCCGAAGACCGGCCTTGCTTCGCGGGTTGCGCCGCTGCGGATGGGGGGAAGGCTAAGCCCCGCCTGGCCTTTCGACGGGCAGGCCTAAGGCCGGCCTCCCGCCCATCAGGGCGCGGACGTGGGCGGCGGCGGACGCCGCCAGATCGTCCGGCGCGTAGCCGCCTTCGAGGGCGGAAACAACCCGGCCGCCGCACGTGGCGGCGGCTATTTCCAGCAGCTTCGTCGTCACCCAGGCATAATCCTCGGTCTCCAACCGAAGCCCGGCCAGCGGGTCCCCGCGATGGGCATCGAAGCCGGCGGAGATAAATAGAAAATCCGGCTCGAACGCGGCCAGCGCCGGCAGCACCGCGTTTTTCATGGCTTCCCGAAAGGCCTCGCCTCCCGCACCGGCCGGCAACGGCACGTTGCAAAGGTTGCCCACCCCGCGTTCGTCCCGCCGGCCGGTACCGGGAAAGATGTTTTCCTGATGCGTCGAGGCGTAGAACGTGTCGGGGTCGGCTTCGAAGATCGCCTGGGTGCCGTTTCCGTGGTGGACATCAAAATCGACGATGGCGAGGCGCGAAAACCCGTAACGCGCCCGCGCATAGGCCGCCCCGATCGCCACGTTGTTGAATAGGCAGAACCCCATCGCACGATCCGGCGTCGCGTGGTGGCCGGGCGGGCGGACGGCGGCGAAGGCGTTTAGCGCCTGGCCGGTGGCCACCGCGTCCACGCCGGCCAACAACGCGCCGGCGGCGCGCAGCGCCGCTTGGCCCGAGCCCGGCGAGACGATGGTATCCGGGTCCAGCGCGCGCAGGCCGCGCTCGGGGATGGCCCTCAGGCAGCTTTCGACATAGGTCAGGTGATGGACACGGGCCAGGTCCTGGGGCGTGGCGAGGGGGGCGTCTTCGTGTTCAAGTAATTGAAATTCTTTGTTTTTCATGGTGCCAAGCACCGCCCGGAGCCGGTCCGCGCTCTCCGGGTGGCCGGGGCCTGGGTCATGGGCGAGGCAGGCCGGGTGGGTTAAAAAGAGGGTCGTTATCGGTTGCCCCTCCCCATATGAAAATCGAATACATTCTGCGGGTTTCGTGCATTCACGCCCATCATCTGGTATAGATGGCACGCGAATTCCTTAAGGGTAGCCTAGATTCGATGTCTGGCCATTCGAAATTCAAAACCATCATGCACCGCAAGGGCGCGAAGGATGCTAAGCGCGCCAAATTGTTCACGAAAGTCATTCGCGAACTTACGGTGGCGGCCCGCATGGGCGGAGGGGATGCAACCGGCAACCCGAGGCTTAGGGCGGCAATCGCCGCGGCGCGGGTGGCCAATCTGCCGAAAGACACCATGGAACGCGCTGTCCGCCGCGGGGCGGGCGACGACGAAAGCGCGAATTACGAAGAGATCCGCTACGAAGGCTATGGCCCGGGCGGGGTCGCCATCATCGTCGAAGCGCTGACCGATAATCGCAACCGCGCGGCGGCCGACATCCGCACCGCTTTCAACAAGCACGGCGGCAGTCTGGGCGAAGCGAACAGCGTGAGCTTTCAATTCGACCGCGTCGGACTCGTGCAGTATGCGGCGCAGAAAATTTCGGAGGCGGCCATTTTCGAAGCTGCCCTGGAAGCCGGCGCCGGAGATGTCGTATCGGATGAGACGCTTCACGAAATCACCTGCGCGCCGCAGGATTTCAACGCGGTTCGCGAAAGCCTCGAAGGCAAGTTCGGGCCCGCGGACAGCGCGGGCCTTACGTGGAAACCGAAGGTCACGACGCCGGTAAGCGAAGAAGACACGGAAACGCTTTTTCGCCTGATCGAAGCGCTCGAAGACAGCGACGACGTGCAGACGGTTTCGGCGAATTATGAAATTTCCGACGAAGCGATCGCCAGGCTAAGCGCCTGAAGCCTTCGCGATCGCCAGAGGTGAAAAGATGCGACTCCTGGGTCTCGATCCGGGTATCCGAATCACAGGGTGGGGCGTGATCGACGTCACGGGCAACCGGCTCAGCCATGTGGCGGACGGCGCCATCCGGCCGGGCGAGGGGCCCTCCGCGCCCGACCGCCTCGTCCGGCTTTACGAGGGCCTGCGAGAAGTGATCGCGGCCCATCGGCCGGAGGCCGCCGCGGTCGAGGCGATCTTCGTCAACCGCAACCCGGCCTCGACCCTGAAACTTGGCCTGGCCCGCGGCGTTGTGCTGCTGGCGCCAGCCGAGGCCGGGCTTCCCGTGGCCGAATATTCGGCGAATCTGGTCAAGAAGGCGGTCGTCGGCACCGGCCATGCCGCGAAGGACCAGATCGCCGCCATGGTCCGCATGCTGCTTCCCGGCGCTCGGCTCGAGACGGCGGATGCCGCTGACGCCCTGGCCGTGGCGATCTGCCACGCCCACCATCGCGCCACCTGGCAACGTTGGGCGCAAAAAGCCCAGGAGAAAGTGCGCGCATGATCGCAAAACTTACCGGCGTTCTCGATTCCGTGAATGGGGATGACGATTTTCTTGTCGTCGACGTGAACGGCGTCGGTTACCTCGTCTATGCTTCCGCCCGAACGCGCGGCGCCTTGCCGCGTGCGGGCGAGCCGATCTCGCTCTATATCGAGACGCACATACGGGAAGACTACATTCACCTCTTCGGTTTTCTCGACGCGACCGAGCGGAACTGGTTCCGGCTTCTCTTCACCGTCCAAGGCGTCGGCGCCAAGATGGCGCTGGCCATTCTGTCCGCCCTTTCACCGGCCGAGCTTGCCCGGGCGATCGCGGCGGCGGATGCCCAGGCGATCACCCGGGCGCAAGGGGTCGGCGCGAAACTGGCCGGCCGCGTGGTCAGCGAGTTGAAGGACAAAGTGGGCGGTCTCGGCCTTGGCGCCGCCGCCCATGGGGGGGCGATCGTTCCCCCGGACCCGGCCGCGGCGGATGCGATTTCAGCCCTCGTCAATTTAAGCTACCGGCGGGACGAAGCTTTCGGCGCCGTTGGCCGGGCCCGGCAGGACTTGGGGCCCAAGGCCTCGGTTGAGGCGTTGATCCGGGCCGGACTGAAGGAGCTTGCCTCGTGACGAAAACCCGCCTCCTCGATACGGCTGCGGCGACGGCGGATGCACCGGAGGCATCGCTTCGCCCGCTCACGCTTGCCGAGTTTATCGGCCAGGAGGCGTTGCGCGGGAACCTGCGCGTCTTCATCGAGGCGGCCCGCGCCCGGAAGGAGGCGCTGGACCACGTCTTTTTCCATGGGCCGCCTGGCCTTGGCAAGACCACCCTTGCCCAGATCGTGGCACGCGAACTCGGCGTCGGTTTTCGGGCCACTTCCGGGCCCGTCATCGTGCGGGCCGGCGATCTTGCGGCCATTCTCTCGAACCTGGAGCCGCGCGACGTTCTCTTCATCGATGAGATTCACCGCCTGAACCCGGCGGTCGAGGAAGTGCTCTACCCGGCGATGGAGGACTTCCAGCTCGACCTCGTGATCGGCGAAGGGCCGGCGGCGCGCTCGGTGCGAATCGACCTGCCGCCCTTCACCCTGATCGGGGCGACGACGCGCTCGGGCCTCATCACGACTCCGCTGCGTGAACGCTTCGGCATTCCGATGCGGCTCGTCTTCTACGAGATGGCCGAGCTCGAGCAGATCGTCCGCCGCGGGGCGGCGGTTCTCAAGTTCGACCTCACCGCTGACGGGGCGGCGGAAATCGCCCGGCGTTCCCGCGGCACGCCGCGGGTGGCGACCCGGCTGCTTCGGCGCGTGCGGGACTTCGCCGCCGTCGGCGGCGGCGTACGCTCGACCGATGCCAAGGCGGCGGACACAGCGCTGCGGCAGCTCGAAGTGGACGAGCTGGGTCTGGACTCGATGGATCGGCGCTACCTTGCCCGCATCGCCGAGCATTACGGCGGCGGCCCGGTCGGCGTCGAGACGCTGGCGGCCGGGCTTTCCGAGCAGCGCGACACGATCGAAGAAGTGATCGAGCCGTTTCTCATTCAACGCGGCCTTCTCCAGCGTACCCCGCGCGGGCGGACGCTGACCGCGCTTGCTTACCGCCATCTCGGGCTGGAGGCGCCGAAAACGCTTGCCCAGTTTGACTTTCTGGAGGCGGGCGGCGAAGGGGAAAACGGATGACCCAATTCCGGAAAGCGGCGGGCGAGGGGCATCACGTTGCCATCCGTGTCTATTACGAGGATACCGACGCCGGCGGAATCGTCTATTATGCGAATTACCTGCGTTTTGCCGAACGTGCGCGAACGGAATTTTTACGCAGCCTCGGCTTCGAGCGAACGGATGAACGTTTCGGTGTTGCCTTTGCGGTCAGGCATTGCACGGCGGACTACTTGGCCTCCGCCCGTCTGGACGACCTGCTCGACGTGGAGACGCGCCTCCTTGATGCCGGCGGCGCAAGCCTCAAGGTCGAGCAGGCAATCCGCCGAGACGGTACGGAGCTTGTGCGCCTGATCGTGCGGGTTGCCTGCATTCGCTCGGACGGAAAGGCCGTCCGCATGCCGATGGAACTAAGGGATGCCTTGAAGGCGTACGCATCTCATTTCACCTCCAAGAGGAAACGGAGCGCTTAATGGAAGAAAATGTCATCGAGTCTATAGCTGCCGGACAGTCGGTGGGGGCGATGGACATATCGGTGTGGGGCCTTTTTCTGCAGGCCGACCCCCTCGTCAAGCTGGTCATGCTGTTTCTGCTGGCGGCGTCCTTCTGGAGCTGGGCGATCATCTTCGACAAGCTCTTGAGGCTGCGCCGGCTGCGCGCGATCGCCGACCGCTTCGAGGAAACCTTCTGGTCCGGCGGCTCGATCGATACGCTCTACGACCGCGCCGGCCACAACCCGCAGGACCCGATGGCGGCGGTGTTCAGTGCCGGCATGCGGGAATGGAAGAACTCCACGGCTAAGGGGGCGGTCGCGGAAGAGCGTGTCGGCTCCGTCCTGCAACGGGTTGACCGCGCCATGCGCCTTACCCTGGGCCGTGAGATGGAAGGGCTGGAACGTCACCTCACCTTTCTCGCCTCCGTCGGCTCGACGGCGCCCTTTATCGGGCTTTTTGGCACCGTTTGGGGAATCATGAACAGTTTCCAGTCGATCGCGATTTCGAAGAACACCTCGCTTGCGGTTGTCGCCCCCGGTATCGCGGAAGCCCTGTTTGCAACGGCCATGGGGCTGATTGCAGCCATCCCCGCCGTTATCGCCTTTAACAAGATTTCAAACGAACTCAAACGCTACGCAAACCGCATCGAAGGATTCACCACGGAATTCAGCGCCATTCTCGCCCGCGGCGCCGAGGAGCAGGCTTAACATGGCCATTTATTTGCAAGAGGGCGGCGAGCGCGGCACGCGAACCACTTACCGGCCGATGAGCGAGATCAACGTCACCCCGATGGTGGATGTCATGCTCGTGCTTCTCATCGTCTTCATGGTGACGGCACCCTTGATGACGGTCGGCGTGCCGGTCGATCTGCCGAAGTCGGATGCCGGCGTTCTCAGCGGCCAGGACGAGCCGCTTGTCGTGTCCATCAATGCGAACGGCGAGGTCTTTCTCCAGGAAACGCAAATTCAACTTGCCGAACTTGCACCGCGCCTTGTCGCCATCAGCGGCAACAACCCGGAGGCGCGCATCTTCATCCGGGGGGATCAGACCATCAATTACGGCCGTATCATGGACGTGATGAGCTTAATCAGCGCTGCCGGATTTAACCGGGTCGGCCTGGTCGCGCGGACCAGCGGCGAAGGGCAAAAGCCGGGTCAAAAAAGCTAGTTTCGATGCGCAACGGTCTCATCGGCTCGGCCGCCCTTCATGCCATACTGATTCTGATCGCCTATTTCGGAGTGCCCCTCTTGTTTGAGCCTTCGCCGGCCGAAGACCATCCGATCGTCGTCGATCTCGTGACGATCGATCAGCGGACAAATCTGCCGACGCCCAGCCCGCCGCCGCCGAAGCCGGTGCAGGAAGTTGCCGCCGAACGGCAAGCGCGCGCGGAGAGCGAGCCGCCACCTGCGCAGGAAGTCGCCGCCGAACCGCAAGCGCACGCGGAGAGCGAGCCGCCACCCTTGCCGGTCCCGGCCGTGCCGAAAACGGAAAAAGTGGCGGCGGTCGTGCCGCCGAAGCCGCAGGTCAAACCGAAGCCGCAGGTCAAACCGAAGCCGGCGGTCAAACCGAAGCCGGCGGTCGAACCGGACCCCTTCGCCTCCGTCCTCAAAACGGTGGAAAAGTTCCGCGAGAAAAAACCGGAACAGGCGCCCTTGAAACCGGCGCCGGAAGTGCTGCAGGCGCCGAAGCAATTCGACCCCTCGCGGGCGTTGACGCTGAGCGAGCTGGATGCCATCCGCAGCCAGATCAGCCGCTGCTGGAACGTGCCGGTGGGGGCAAAGGACGCCGAGAACCTCGTCGTTGATATCTGGGTCGCCGTCAACTCGGACGGCACCATCCAGCAGGCGCGCATTCTCGATACGGAACGCATGCGGCGCGATCCCTTCTTCCGGACGGCGGCGGAAAGCGCCTATCGCGCCGTCATCAATCCGCGGTGCAGCCCGCTTCGATTGCCACCGGAAAAGTACGAGCAATGGAAGACGTTCACGTTGAGTTTCAATCCGAAGGAAATGCTTGGCACATGATCAACCGTCGAGAAAAACAAGAAAAGCGGACTTGGGTCTTCGTTCTCGGCGCGTTTCTTTCCGTTTTCTTCCTCACCGCTCCGGTCCGGGCAGAGCTCAAGATCGACATCACGCGGGGGGTGGTCGAACCCTTGCCGATCGCCACTCCAGATTTTAAGGGGAAGACGGGCAAGGAGACGGGGATCGGCCAGCAGATCACTTTCGTCGTTCTTTCCGATCTTGAGCGTTCCGGCCTCTTCCGGGGGGTTGATCCGAAGGCCTATATCGAGAAGGAAATTCCCCTCGACATTCAGCCGCGGTTTGCGGATTGGCGCGTGATTGGTGCCCAGGCGCTCGTCAACGGCGAAGTCCAGGTGCAACGCGACGGCCGCCTGCGGGTCGAATTCCGTCTCTGGGACGTCGTTGCGGAACAGCAGATGCAGGGGCTTACCTACCAGACGACGCCGGAAAACTGGCGCCGGGTCGCCCACAAGATTGCGGACGCCGTCTACGAACGGATTACCGGCGAGCGCGGCTATTTCGACACGCGTATCGTTTACATTGCCGAGAGCGGGCCAGGGATACACCGGATCAAACGGCTTGCGATCATGGATCAAGATGGTGAGAACCACCGTTTCCTGACGGACGGGGAGACGCTGGTCCTGACGCCGCGCTTTTCGCAGACGGCGCAGAAAATCGCTTTCCTTTCCTATTACCGAAACCTTCCCAGGGTTTATATCTTCAACATCGAAACCGGCCTGCAGGAACGTCTCGGCGAGTTTCCCGGCATGACGTTCGCGCCGCGTTTTTCGCCCGATGATTCAAAAATAATCATGAGCTACGCGAAGGATGGCAATTCGGATATTTATATCCTGGACCTTGCCACGCGGCGTTCGACGCGGCTGACCTCGAATCCGGCCATTGATACGTCGCCTTCCTTCTCGCCGGACGGCAAACAGGTTGTCTTCCTTTCCGACCGCGGCGGGTCGCCCCAGCTTTACACAACGGACGTAGACGGCCAGAACGTTCACCGGATCAGCTTTGGGAAAGGCCGCTATGGCACGCCGGTGTGGTCGCCGCGCGGCGATCTCATCGCTTTTACGAAAATCCATCAAAACCGGTTCTTCATCGGGGTGATGAAGCCGGACGGCAGCGGCGAGCGGCTATTGACGGAAAGCTTCCGGGACGAGGGGCCGACCTGGGCGCCGAACGGCCGCGTGCTGATGTTTTTTCGGCAGATTCCGGGCGGCAGGGACGGCCTTAACGATCGCGTCCGGCTTTACTCGGTGGACCTCACCGGCCAAAATGAAAGGGAAGTTGTAACCCCTTTGGATGGCTCGGATCCGGCTTGGTCCCCCTTGATTCCCTGATCTCAGCCCCGTATGGTTAAGGAAACCGCAGGATTCACAAAGGGTAGCATGGGGATCGGACGGGGCAGCCGCCGGGGAGGGCGGTCAAGCGTCCGGTAAGTGTTCTTCAGGATTTGTAAACCTCCTATATGGTTTAAACACTCAAATCTCGATCGGGAGACAAATTGATGCGTCGAATTTTCGTAATGTTTGCAGCGCTCGTCCTTCTGGCCGCCTGCGAAACTCAATCCACAGGCGCCGGTCGTGGTGCTGGGGCTGGTGGTGCGGGCTCGGATGGTTCCACTGTGGCGATGAGCCCACAACAGGAACTCGTCGCCAAGGTCGGTGACCGGGTTTTCTTCGATTTCGATAAATACGCAATACGGCCGGATGCGCAAAAAACGCTGAAGGCTCAAGCCGAATGGCTGCAGCAGAACCCGAACTTGACCGTTACGGTCGAAGGGCATTGTGACGAGCGGGGCACGCGGGAATACAACCTCGCGCTCGGCGAGCGTCGGTCGAACGCCGTGAGGGATTACCTTGTGGCGCTCGGCGTGTCGGCAAGCCGGATCACGACGATCAGCTATGGAGAAGAGCGGCCGACCGTCCTCGGTCATGACGAATCGGCGTGGACGCAAAATCGTCGTGGGGTAACAAAAGTCAATTAACCCTCTCGACGTTATCGGCCCTCTTTAGTCTTGCGAGTCAATCGTCCGTCCGGCTCCGAGGTTCCCGGGAACCTTTCGAGGCGGACGGACGATGTGTATTCAGGTGATGAAACCACCGCTTCCGAAATCCGCCAAGCGTACATCGCCGCGATCCGGTTCTAGCGCCGGAAGGTTGGCCCTGTGGGGCGGGCTTCTGGTGGCGGTGTTTTTCTTGGGTTTTCTCGAAACCAGCCCCGCCCGGGCGCAGAACTCCGATCTGGGCGCGCTGGTTGATCGGTTGGGCCGGCTCGAACGGGATTTGCAGATACTGCAGCGGGAGGTTTATCGCGGGAAGGCAGCGCCTTCCTCAACTTCGCCCGCGATCGAAGCAACGACCGCCTCGCCCGATTCGTCCGCGCCGACAGTGGCCGCCCGGATGGAAATTCGCATGCTGGAAATCGAGACGGAAATTCGCGCACTCACCGGCCGGATCGAGGAGTTGCAGTTCCGGCTTTCCGAATTCGGCGAACGCCTCGACCGCGTGGGGAGCGATCTCGAACTCCGGCTCGGCGCGCTCGAACAACGCGCGCCTGCGGCAACGGCAACACCGGGCTATTCGCCGCCGCCGGCTGGCGAAGAACAGCCGTCCGCGCCGCCGTCCGCGCCGATCCTCGGGGAGGCGCCGCCGCAGGCGGCCAGCCTGCCGCCGAAGGAGGCTTACAACCATGCCTTTTCGTTGCTCAGCCGTCGCGACTATGGGGAGGCCGAGCGCGAGCTTAAGGCCTTCCTCGCGGCCTATCCGAACGATGCGCTGGCTGCGAACGCGACTTACTGGCTGGGGGAAACCTATTTCGTACGGAACGATTTTCGGCAGGCGGCCGTGACATTTCTGGAGGGCTACCAAAAGGAGCCGAAAGGTTCCAAGGCGCCGGACAATCTCCTCAAGCTTGCGGTCTCGCTTGGCAATCTGGGTGAGAAGAAGGAAGCCTGCGCCGCCTTGGGCCGCCTCGTGAAGGAGTTCCAGAACGCGTCGGCGACGGTCCGGCAGCGCGTCGCCGACGAGCGCAAGCGGAGCGCTTGCCCTTAACTTGCTTTCGGAAAGCCGTCGGGGGATGTCTGTGGGCGCGGAGGAATTTGCCGACCTTATGGCCGGGCTCGGCCCCTTCGAGGCTGGGCCGCGTCTGGCGGTTGCGGTTTCGGGCGGCGCCGACAGCCTGGCGCTCATGCTTTTAGCCGACGAATGGGCGCGGGCGCGCGGTGGCCATGCGCTGGCGTTAACGGTGGATCACGGGCTTCGCCCTTCCGCCGCTGCCGAGGCGCGAAAGGTCGGCCGCTGGCTGAAGGCACGAGACATCCCCCATCGCGTCCTTCGTTGGGAAGGGGCAAAGCCGAAGACCGGCGTTCAGGCGGCCGCCCGCCAGGCGCGTTACGATCTGCTGACGGAACGTTGCCGGCGGGAAGGCATCCTGCACCTTCTTCTCGCCCATCATCAGGAAGACCAGGCAGAGACGTTCCTTTTGCGGTTGTCGCGGGGAAGCGGCCTCGAAGGCCTTGCCGGTATGCCGCGGCTCGCCGAACGGGAGCAGGTTAGACTTTTGCGTCCGCTGCTCGGGCTTTCGCGCGCCCGCCTGCGGGCGACGCTCGTTTGCCGGGGGCAGGCCTGGCTCGAGGATCCCTCGAACGAGAATCCCGCCTTCGCCCGCGTCCGCCTGCGGGCGCTTTTGCCCATGCTGGCCGAGGAAGGCCTGACGCCTGCCCGCCTCGCCGCGGCGGCGATGTGCTTCGGTGCCTTTCGGGCGCGCCTGGACGTAACAGTCGCCGCCCTTCTTGCAAAATCGGCAAGCCTTTACCCGGAAGGCTATGCCCGTTTACGGCGCGAGGCGTTTCTGGCGGCCCCTTCGGAGGTGGGGCGGTTCGGGCTTGGCCGGCTGCTGCGGCTGGTCGGCGGCGCGCCCTACGCTCCGAGGCTCGACCGGCTCGACCGGCTCTACAAGATGTTGCGGGAGGAAAAGCTCGGGCGCGGGCGCACCTTGGGCGGCTGCCGGGTGCTGCCGGTGGGGACAGGTTTCCTCATTTGTCGCGAGGCGCGGGCGGCGGGCGAAAGCCTTGCCTTGCGGCCAGCGGCGGAACTTCGTTGGGATGGGCGCTTCCAGGTCGAGGTGGTGGCGGCGAAGGCGGCCTCCGCCAAAGCGAAACGTATCCAGGCCCTTCGGCTTTGCCGTCTCGGCGGGGAAGGTTGGGCCGAGGTGGTGGCCGCGCGGCCCGAGCTGCGGGCGTGCGCTATTCCGCCCGCCGTTCGGCCGACGCTGCCGGCGATTTGGGACAGGCGCGGTGTCCTCGCCGTGCCCCATCTCGGCTATGGGCAAGACGGGGCTGCGGGGATCATCTTGAAACGCCTGGTTTTTGCGTCCATTCCACCGCTGGCGGGGCCTACTTTTTCTATTGTGTAGAAAGGGCGACTCCCTATCTTTATAGGACGGTCGGCCACTTCCGCGTGGTAGGCTTTCTGAATTCCAGTGAGGCGTTTGCACAGTTATCCGCGAAGGAGAGGCAAGGAAACGGTGAATAATTTCGGCAGGAATCTGGCGCTTTGGGTCGTCATCGTCCTCTTGGTGGTGGCGCTCTTCAACCTGTTTCAGGGGCCCCGTCAACCCGAGGGGGAGCAGGAGCTGGCTTTCTCGGACTTCCTAGCGGACGTATCGGGCGGGCAGGTGCGCGATGTCACGATTCAGGGCCATCGCATTCAAGGCCATCTGCAGGACGGCCAGCCGTTCACGACCTACGCGCCGGATGATCCGCAACTCGTCAGCCGCCTGACGGACCGTGGCGTGCGGATCACCGCCGCACCGGACGAGGACGGCGTGCCGTCGCTTTTCGGCATCCTCATCTCCTGGTTCCCGATGCTGCTTTTGATTGGGGTCTGGATCTTTTTCATGCGCCAGATGCAGTCCGGCGGGGGCAAGGCGATGGGGTTCGGAAAATCCCGCGCCAGGCTGCTTACGGAACACCGTGAGCGCGTGACTTTCGATGATGTCGCCGGGATCGACGAGGCGAAACAGGAACTCGAGGAAGTCGTCGACTTTCTGAAAGACCCGCACCGTTTCCAGCGCCTTGGCGGAAAAATTCCGAAAGGCGTTTTGCTGCTCGGCCCGCCGGGGACGGGCAAAACGTTGCTGGCGCGCGCAATCGCGGGCGAGGCGAACGTGCCTTTCTTCTCGATTTCCGGTTCGGATTTCGTCGAAATGTTTGTCGGCGTCGGCGCGAGCCGCGTGCGCGACATGTTCGAGCAGGGCAAGAAAAACGCGCCCTGCCTGATCTTCATTGATGAAATCGACGCCGTTGGACGGCATCGCGGCGCCGGCCTGGGCGGCGGCAACGACGAGCGCGAGCAGACGCTGAACCAACTTCTGGTCGAAATGGACGGCTTCGAATCGAACGAAGGCGTTATCATCATCGCGGCGACCAACCGGCCCGACGTGCTGGACCCGGCGCTGCTGCGCCCGGGGCGCTTCGACCGGCAAGTCGTTGTGCCGGTGCCGGATATCATGGGCCGGGAGAAGATACTGAAAGTCCACATGAAGAAGATCGCCCTGGCGCCCGACGTCAACGCGCGGACGATTGCGCGCGGCACGCCGGGCTTTTCCGGCGCCGATCTCGCCAACCTCGTGAACGAGGCGGCCCTCTTGGCGGCGCGCAAGATGAAGCGTCTCGTCACGATGCAGGAGATGGAGGAGGCGAAGGACAAGGTTATGATGGGCGCCGAGCGCCGTTCGATGGTTATGTCGGAAGAGGAAAAGCGGCTCACCGCCTATCACGAGAGCGGCCATGCGCTGGTTGCCGTTAACATGCCGGAATCCGATCCCGTCCATAAGGCGACAATCATTCCCCGCGGGCGGGCCTTGGGGCTCGTCATGCGCCTGCCCGAAGGCGACCGGATTTCCGAATCGCGGGCGAGGCTCGAAGCGGATCTTGCTGTGGCGATGGGCGGTCGCGTCGCCGAAGAGGTTGTCTTCGGGCGCGCGAAGGTGACGACCGGGGCCTCCCAGGACATCGCCATGGCGACGCGGATCGCGCGCCGCATGGTGACGGAGTGGGGGATGAGCGACAAGCTTGGCCCGCTCACCTACCAGGCGAACGAACAGGAGCTTTTCTTGGGCCACGCCGTGACCCAGCAACAGCACATCTCGGAGTCGACGGCGGAGCTTATCGATTCGGAAATCCGCGAGATTGTCGAAACGGCGCTCGCGCTCGCGCGTAAGATCATCACGGAAAAGCGGGACCAGCTCGAGATTCTGGCCAAGGGGCTTCTGGAATATGAAACGCTGACCGGCGCGGAAATCCAGACCCTTCTGAGGGGCGAGCCGATCCATCGGCCGACCGACGACGACGAAGCGGAAGCGCCGGCCAAGAGCAGCGTGCCGCAATCCTCCGTACCCACCAGCGGAGACGAAGGCGCGGCGGCCGGCGGGCTGGCGCCGACCCCGCAGCCCGGCAGCTGAATTTTCCGCCTTCATGCCGGACTGGCAGCTTGAGGCTTGGCCGCCCGATGCCGCGAAGACGCGCCCGTGCGATCTTTACCTGCGCCCGTGCGATCTTTTTTCCGGCACCGCGGCAAAGGCCGCCCTTGCCAGGGGCGCGGCTCTCCCGCTGGCCGGCGGCCCTGTCGCCTTTCGGCGCTGCGAGCTTGTTTGGCGCGGCCCCGGCGGCGTTCGCAGGTGGCGGGCGCCACTTCCCATCATCGAAGACTGGGCCCGTCGGGCCGGTGATGCCTGGGCGACGCGAATCGCCGGGCTTACCGCCGGCCTTACCGGCCCAAGACCGCCCTTCGCCGGCCTCGCCCTCGCGAGCCCGCGCCTTTTCGGCGTCCTCAACGTGACGCCCGACAGTTTTTCGGACGGCGGCGACCATGCGGAATCGCAGGCCGCCATCGCTTACGGTCGCTTCCTGGCCGAGGCGGGGGCGGCGGTCGTTGACGTCGGCGGCGAATCCACCCGGCCGGGGGCGGCACCCGTCACGGCGGAGGCGGAGCTTCGCCGTGTGCTTCCTGTCGTTCGCAATCTTGCCGCGCAAAACATTCCCGTTTCCATCGACACGCGCCACGCTGCCGTCATGGACGCCGCCCTGGCGGCCGGGGCGCGGGTGGTGAACGACGTGACGGCGTTGACGCACGACGCGCGGTCCTTGCCGCTGGTTGCCGAGCGACAGGCCGCCGTCGTGCTGATGCACATGCAAGGCGAACCCAAGACGATGCAGGAGAACCCGATTTACGAGGACGTTACCCTTGACGTCTTCGACTACCTGGAAGCTAGGGTTGCCGCCTGCGAAAAAGCTGGAATCCGGCGCGGCAATCTTTGCGTCGATCCCGGGATCGGTTTCGGCAAGACGGCCGCTCACAACCGGGAGGTCCTTGAGAGGCTCGGCCTTTTTCACGGTCTGGGCGCGGCTATCCTGATCGGCGTTTCCCGAAAAAGTTTTCTGGCCGGGCCGAAGAACCTGAAGCCGAAGCAGCGCCTCGCCCCTTCCCTTGCCGCCGGTTTGACCGCTCTGAACCAGGGGGTGCAATTCCTGCGCGTCCACGACGTTCCGGAATCGGCGCTCGCTCTTCGCGCCTTCGCGGCGCTTTCCCAAAGCCCCGCGCGTTGAATTTTCTTTTTCCTACAGGGCCCTCTGCTATAATCCCGACTCAAGGTTTCCGAAGGACATGGAATATGCGGAAACTTTTTGGCACAGACGGTATCCGCGGCACCGCCAATCAAGAACCGATGACCGCGGAGACCGCGCTGAAAATCGGCATGGCTGCCGGCCGCCAGTTCCTCCGCGGCGATCACCGGCACCGGGTCGTGATTGGCAAGGACACGCGGCTTTCCGGCTATTTGCTTGAACCGGCGCTGACGGCCGGATTCATCGCGATGGGCATGGACGTCATCCTGGTCGGGCCGTTGCCGACGCCGGCCGTTGCGATGCTGACGCGCTCGCTGCGGGCGGATCTTGGCGCGATGATTTCGGCTTCCCACAATCCCTACCAGGACAACGGAATAAAATTTTTCGATCCGGAGGGCCGCAAGCTTTCCGACGAGATCGAAGTGGCGATCGAAGCGCGAATCGACAATGGCGGCGAGAAGGACCTTGTGGCTTCGAATCGGCTGGGCCGGGCGATGCGGCTGGACGATGCGCTCGGCCGCTATATGGAACACGTCAAGATGACCTTTCCGCGAGGGCGGATGCTGAACGGCCTTCGGATTGTCGTCGATTGCGCGAACGGCGCGGCCTACCGGGTGGCTCCCACCGTGCTCTGGGAATTGGGTGCGGAGGTCGTTCCCATCGGGGTTTCGCCGGACGGCTTCAACATCAACCAGAATTGCGGATCTACGTCGTCGGCGGCGATGTGTGAAGCGGTCGTCGCACACAAGGCGCATCTGGGTATCGCGCTCGATGGCGATGCCGACCGCATGGTGATGGCGGACGAGCATGGCGAGCGGGTGGACGGCGATCAGATCCTGGCGCTCGTCGCGCGTTCCTGGCAGGAAATGGAACGGCTAAAGGGCGGCGGCATCGTCGCGACCGTCATGTCGAACCTGGGCTTGGAACGCTACCTTCAGACGCTGGGGCTCGGTCTTGTCCGCGTGCAGGTCGGCGACCGTTACGTCGTCGAGCACATGCGCAAGCACGGCTACAACATCGGCGGCGAGCAATCCGGTCATATCGTTTTCGGCGATTTCGGAACGACCGGCGACGGCCTGATCGCGGCTTTGCAAGTGCTGTCCGAGATCGTGCGGACCGGAAAGCCCACCAGCGAAGTTGTCCGCTGTTTCGATCCGATGCCGCAATTGTTGCGCAATGTGCGCTTCGCGAATTCGATGCCGCTTGAAAATTCCGATGTCCTGCGGGCGATCCAGGAAGGCGAATCGACCCTGGGCAAGAACGGGCGCCTGCTTATCCGGAAGTCCGGCACCGAGCCCGTCATTCGGATCATGGCCGAAGGGAAGGACGAGGCCGTGGTCGACCGCGTCGTTGGCAACATCGTGACGGCGATCGAACGCGCGGTCCGCTAATTCCGAGGGAAGGGGAAGCAACCATGCGAGGGCGGGTTCTCGCCGTCGCCGGATCCGATTCCGGTGGCGGGGCCGGTATCCAGGCCGACATCAAGACGGTAACGGCCCTTGGCGGGTACGCGCTTACCGCACTTACCGCACTTACCGCGCAGAACACGCAAAAAGTGGCGGGCGTGCTTGGAGTACCGCCGGACTTTGTCCGGTTGCAGATGGAAACCGTCCTTTCCGACCTGGGCGCCGATGCGATCAAAACCGGCATGCTGCATACCGCCGGGGTGATCGAGGCGGTCGCGGACGTTCTTGAACGCATGGCGCCCGATATCGCCCTTGTCGTGGACCCCGTGATGGTGGCGAAGGGGGGCGCGCGCCTACTCGACTCCGCCGCCGTGAACATATTGAAGGAGCGGCTGCTTCTGCGGGCGACGGTGATGACGCCGAACGTGCCGGAGGCGGAAGCCCTGACCGGGCTTCGCCTGACGGTGGTGAAGGAAGTCGTGCACGCCGCGGAAACCCTGCTGACGCTTGGCGCGCAGGCGGTCTTTATCACTGGCGGCCATATCGACCAGTCGCAAATTCAGGACGTGCTGGCGACGCCCGAGGGAATTGAGATTTTTGAAAGCCCGCGGATCGCGACCCCCCATACCCACGGAACGGGCTGCACTCTGGCCTCGGCTATCGCCACCGGCTTGGCCCAGGGCAGCACGCTGCGCGAGGCGATCCTGAGGGCCAGGGCCTATGTGTGGGAGGCGATCCGCACCGCGCCCGGCTTCGGCCATGGCCATGGGCCGATCAACCATGCCCATACGGTGGGCGGCCACCCGAATGATTTGCAAAACGGGTCGGACGATGACGACGAGGCCTAAAGCGGCCAAAAATACAAGATGAGCGGAGCGCCGACGGCGACGATCAGGATATCGAGCGGCAGCCCCATCCGCCAGTAATCACCGAATTTGTAACCGCCCGGTCCCAGAACCAGCGTGTTCGATTGATGGCCGATCGGGGTGAGGAAGGTCGAGGAGCTTCCCACCGCCACCGCCATCAGGAAGGAGTCCGTGTTGACTCCGAGTCCGATGGCGACGCTGGCCGCGATCGGCGCCATGAGCACCGCGGTGGCGGCGTTGTTCATGATATCCGACAGCAGCATGGTGGCGATCATAAGGAGGACGAGAATCATCGGCGGGTCGAGGTATTCGGAAATGCCCACGAAGACGCCGCCGATAAGCGAGGTGCCCCCTGTCGTTTCCAGGGCTTGTCCGACCGGAATCATGGCGGAGAGCAGGACGATGATCGGCCACTCGACACTTTCATAGGCCTCGCGCAAGGAGAGGACGTTGAAGAGGATGAAGGCGAAAACGGCGCCGATGAAAGCGATGGCGGCCGGCAGTACGCCGAAAGCGGTAAGGGCGATGGCGACCGCGAAAATGCCGACGGGAAGCAAAGTCCGTCGCCGTTTGCCCAGACGAAGATCGCGGTGGGCAAGCGGCAGGCAGCCAAGTTCGGACAACGCCTCGAAGAGGGCGGCCGTTTCGCCTTGCAGCAACAGGACGTCGCCGGCCTGGAAGCGAACCCGGCCCAATCGTTCTTTCACCGGCAGGCCATGTCGAGCGACGCCAAGCATGTTGATCCCGAAACGGTCGTGCAAACGCAGGTCTTGAGAAGTCTGGCTTTCCATCTTCGAGCCGGGCGGGACGACCGCCTCGATCAGGCTGACGTCGTTCGAATGGATGGTTTCTATGCTCAGGCCTTCGCTGCCGATCAGCTCGAGCTTGGCGGCGTTCACCAGCGCTCGCAGGGTCTCGGGGTCGGCCTCGAGAATAAGAACGTCACCTTCTTGAAGGCGGAGGTAGCGGGAAGGGGCCAGGAATTTCCGTTCCCCTCGAATGAGGCCAACCACGGCGACGTCCTCGTTAAGCGCTTCGAGTTCCTGGAGCGTCGCCCCGACATATTTCGAAGTCCCTTCCAGCCGCACCTCGGTAATGTAATCTTCGATCTGGGCAAAGGCCGCGTTGGTTAGGGCATCCCCTTTCCGTTGCGGCAACAGCCGCCAGCCGATAATTCCGATGAAGCACACGCCGACGACGGCCACGCCAATTCCGACCGGCGAAAAGTCGAACATGCCGAAAGGGGCGCCGCTGATCGTGGTGCGATAGTTCGCGATGACGATGTTCGGCGGCGTGCCGATCATTGTTACCAGACCACCCAGAAGGGAGCCGAACGAAAGCGGCATCAGGACGACGGACGCCGGCCGCCCGGTTTTCGAGGCCAGTTGCAGGGCAACCGGCATCATGAGGGCAAGCGCGCCGACGTTGTTCATGAAGGAGGAAAAGATGGCGACGAGAAAGGTAAGCGCCGCTACCTGCAGGGTCGTATGGCGGCCGAAGGGGGCCATGCCGCTCGCCAGCAGGCCTGGAATTGCGGAATGATGCAGCGCCCGTGAAATGATCAGGATGGCAGCGACCGTAATAACGGCCGGATGGCCGAAGCCGACAAAGGCCTGGCCGGCCGGCACGATCCCGAAAAAAACGGCGGCCAACAGCGCGCCGATCGCCACGACGTCATAGCGCCACCGGCCCCACACGAAAAACGCCAGCGCCGCCAGTAGGATGACGAACAGGGTGGTCTGGTCGAGCGTCATGGCGGGGCGCTTCCTCTCGGTATGCTTTACGGGCCGATGGGCCTTCGCTGCATGGAAAGGGTAGCCACCATTCGCGTTCCCGGCAAATCGCCAATTTACCCCGATCTAACATTGACGCACCGCACCCCTCCCCACTAGACTTCGCGCGATTTTACCCCACCCGGCACCGTCTCTGAAGGTAAAGGCCATGCAGAAGCCGATCCCCCGGCCGAAGAATCCTTGTTTTTCATCCGGCCCCTGCGCCAAGCGGCCGGGATGGTCGCTGGAAGCCCTGAAGGACGCGACGGTTGCGCGCTCGCACCGCTCGAAACCGGGCAAGGCGAAGATTCAGGAAGTGCTTGCCCGCAGCCGCGATCTGCTTGGCCTGCCGGACGGTTACCGAATCGGCCTGGTGCCGGGTTCGGACACCGGCGCCTTCGAGATGGCGATGTGGACGATGCTGGGTGCGCGCGGCGTTGATGTGCTGGCGTGGGAAAGTTTTGGTAAAGGCTGGCTCACGGACATCACAAAGCAGCTGAAGCTCGCCGATGTCCGCGCTTTCGAGGCGGATTACGGCAAGCTTCCAAACCTGGCGGCGGTGGACACCGACCGCGACGTCGTCTTTACGTGGAACGGAACAACCTCCGGTGTTCGCGTGCCTGACGGCGACTGGATTTCGGCGAACCGCCAGGGGCTTACATTTTGCGACGCGACCTCGGCCGTCTTCGCGATGGCCTTGCCGTGGGAAAAGCTCGATGTCGTCACCTATTCCTGGCAGAAGGTCATGGGCGGGGAGGCGGCACACGGCGTGCTGATCTTGAGCCCGCGCGCCGTTGAGCGGCTCGAAAGCTACGTGCCGGCCTGGCCGTTGCCGAAGGTATTCCGGCTGGCGAAAGGCGGTAAGCTGATCGAGGAGATTTTCGAGGGCGCCACCATCAATACGCCGTCGTTGCTCTGCGTCGAGGACGCGCTCGATGCCCTGCGATGGATGGAAGATGTCGGCGGGCGCAATGCGATCATCGAACGCAGCCGCGCCAATCTTGCCGTTCTTGCCGCCTGGGTTGAAAAGACCCCCTGGATCGCTTTCCTGGCGGAGGCGGTTTCGGCCCGCTCCTCGACCTCCGTTTGCTTCAAGGTCGCGGATCCCTGGTTCGAATCCCTCGACAAGGACGCCCAAGCCGCCGCGTTGAAACGGCTGGTTGGCCTGCTGGAAAAGGAAGGCGTCGCCTATGATATCGGCGGCTATCGGGACGCGCCACCCGGTCTTCGAATCTGGGCGGGCGGTACGGTCGAGAAGACCGATCTGGAAGCGCTTCTGCCTTGGTTGGACTGGGCCTTTGCCGAAGTGAAAGCAAACTCATAAACGGACACGCCATGCCGAAAGTTCTGATTGCCGACAAAATGAGCCCGCGCGCAGCGGAAATCTTCCGCGAGCGGGGCATCGAGGTGGATGTGAAGCCCGGTATGAAGCCGGAAGAACTCAAGGCGTGCATCGGCGCCTATCAGGGCCTCGCCATTCGTTCGGCGACGAAGGTAACGGCCGACATCCTCGACGCGGCGGGCGAGATCAAGGTCATCGGTCGCGCCGGCATCGGCGTCGATAACGTGGACGTGCCGGCGGCGACCGCGCGCGGTGTCATCGTCATGAACACGCCTTTCGGCAACGCGATTACGACCGCCGAGCACGCCATTGCCCTCATGTTCGCGCTTGCCCGCCAGTTGCCGGCCGCGAACGCTTCAACCCACGCCGGAAAATGGGAGAAGTCGGGTTTCATGGGGGTGGAGCTGACCGGCAAGACCCTAGGTGTCATCGGCTGTGGCAATATCGGCTCGATCGTGGCCGACCGGGCGCTTGGCCTCAAGATGAAGGTGGTGGCCTACGACCCTTACCTGTCGCCGGAGCGTGCGACGGACCTCTGCATCGAGAAGGTCGAGCTCGATGAACTCTTCGCGCGGGCCGACTTCATTACGCTGCACACCCCGCTTAACGATTCGACGCGAAATATGATCAACGCCGAGGCGATCACGAAGATGCGCGACGGCGTTCACATCATCAATTGCGCCCGCGGGGGACTCGTTGTCGAGAAGGATCTCAAGGAGGCGATCGAGAAAGGCAAGGTTGCCGGCGCCGCCCTGGACGTTTTTCCCCAAGAGCCGGCGAAGGAAAACGTTCTCTTCGGGATGGACCGGGTCATCGCGACGCCCCATCTGGGAGCCTCGACGACCGAGGCTCAGGAGAACGTCGCCCTGCAGGTTGCAGAACAGATGTCGGACTACCTTCTGACGGGCGCCGTGACCAACGCCGTCAACATGCCCTCGGTGACGGCGGAGGAAGCCCAGCGGCTGCGGCCTTACATGACCCTGGCGCAGCAACTCGGCAGCTTTGCCGGGCAGATGACCGAGGGGGGTGGAATCGAGGCGGTCACCATCGAATACGCCGGCCATGTGACGGAACTGAACGCCCGGCCGCTGACGGCCCTTGTCCTGCAGGGCCTGCTTTCGCCGCTCATGGAATCCGTGAACATGGTGAATGCGCCGACGATTGCGCGCCAGCGCGATATCGACGTCACCGAGGTTCGGCATGAGCGCAAGGCGGATTACCAAACGCTGATCCGTCTCGTCGTGAAGACGGAAAAGCAAACGCAGACCGTGGCCGGCACCCTGTTCGGAGAGGACAAGCCCCGCGTCGTACAGGTCAACGACATCGCCGTCGAGGCCGAGCTTGGGCCGTATATGCTTTTCGTGGCGAACCGGGACAAGCCGGGCTTTATCGGCAAGCTGGGGACCGTGCTTGGCAGCAGCGGAGTCAACATCGCCACTTTCCATCTGGGCCGCGCCGCAGCGGGCGGCAATGCCCTGGCGTTGATCCGGGTGGACGGCCGGGTGGATGTCGCCACCCTCGAGCAGGTGCGGGCGATTCCGGAAGTGCTGCAAGCCAATCTGCTTTTTTTCTAGAGAACCTTGCCTGGAAATTCCCCCAATCCCGGTGCTGCACCGGCCGGGATTTCCGTTTGCCGTTGGCCGGGAAACCAGCTAGTAGGAATCTCACCCGGGCTTTTACCTCACTGGTCAATCCCCTCGGGACAGGGGAGACACGCATGACGGATCAATCGCAAAAGGCCCTGCTTCCAGCAGGACTTCGGGACGTTCTGCCGCCGGATGCGGCGGCAGAGGCGCGCGTGATGGAAACGCTGATGGCGTCCTTCGCCGCCCACGGCTACGCACGGGTGTCGCCCCCTCTCGTCGAGTTTGAGGAAACCCTCCTCGAGGAGGCCGGCGCGGGGATGGCGAACAAGACCTTCCGGGTCATGGACCCCGTCTCCCAGCGCATGATGGGGGTGCGTCCGGACATGACGTTGCAGGTGGCCCGCATCGCCCGCACGCGGCTTCTGGACGCGCCGCGGCCGCTTAGACTTTGCTATGGCGGGCAAGTGCTGCGCGTGGTTGGAAGCCAGCTTCGCCCGGAGCGGGAATTTGCCCAGGCCGGCGTCGAACTGATCGGGTCGGCGGCGGTCAACGCCGATCTTGAGGTCATTCAGCTTGCCGTCGAAGCCCTGCAAGGCATTGGCGTTGCCAATCTTTCGATCGATTTGAATCTGCCGATCGTCGTGCCGGCGGTATGCGAAGACCTTGGTCTGGAATGCGGGCGTGGCTCCCCCCTTCGCGACATGCTGGACCACAAGGACGTGACGGCCGTCACCGCCCTCGGCGGGAAGCCGGCAAAGGTTCTGGGGGCGCTTTTGGCGGCAACGGGGCCGGTGGACCGGGCGCTTGGCCTCTTGCAGAAGATCGCGCTTCCAAAGCCGGCGGCGGCGGAACGGGCGCGCTTGGTGGAGGTGGCCGAACGGCTGGCCGACCTTTCACCCGACGTCGGGATGACGGTAGATGCGGTTGAAAACCGTGGTTTCGAATACCAGTCGGGCCTGAGTTTCACCTTCTTCGCTCTCGACGTTCGCGGATCCTTGGGCCGCGGCGGGCGTTACGCGGCGGGCGAGAAGGAGCCAGCCACCGGGTTTACGCTTTTCCTCGACAGCGTGCAGCGGGCGCTTTCCCCGGCGCCACCTTCGGGCAGTCTCTACCTTTCCTTCGGAACGTCGGCTGTGGAAGGGGCGCGCCTTCGCCAGGAAGGCCGGGTCACCGTCGCGGCTCTCGAGGACGGCGGCGATCCGCAGGCGGAAGCGAAACGATTGGGATGCACGCATTTTTATGTCGCCGGCAAGGTGATGCCGGTGAAAAAGAGCTGAGGAGGGATTTCGTGGCAAACGTCGCCGTCGTCGGCGCCCAGTGGGGCGATGAGGGAAAAGGCAAGATCGTGGATTGGCTGTCGAAGCGGGCGGATGTCGTCGTCCGTTTCCAGGGCGGCCACAACGCGGGCCATACCCTTGTCATCAACGGCAAGACCTACCGCCTAAGCCTTCTTCCCTCCGGCATCGTGCGCGAGGGCAAGCTTTCGATCATCGGCAACGGCGTCGTCGTTGACCCATGGGCCTTGCTCGAAGAGATCGAGACGGTCCGCGGCATGGGCGTGCCCGTGACGCCGGAGAATTTGCGGATCGCGGAGAACGCGCCGCTGATTTTGCCACTGCACCGCAAGCTGGATCTGGCGAGGGAGGAGGCCGCGGGTAAAGCCACGATCGGCACGACGAAACGGGGCATCGGGCCGGCTTATGAGGACAAGATCGCACGCCGGGCGATCCGCATCTGCGATCTGGGGGATCCGGCAACGCTGATGGAGCGTATCGAAACGCTTCTCCTGCACCACAACACTTTGCTGCGCGGCGCCGAACTACCCGAGATCGACGGCGGGGCGCTTTACGGGGCGCTTCTCGATGTTGCTCCGAAGATACTGCCCTTCGCGGGAACGGTCTGGAAGGAGTTGGACGCGGCGCGCCGGGGCGGCAAGCGGATTCTTTTCGAGGGCGCGCAAGGCGCCATGCTCGACATCGATCATGGGACCTATCCGTACGTGACATCTTCGAACACACTGGCGGCGCAGGCGGCCACCGGCTCGGGCATCGGGCCCGGTGCCATCAGCTACGTGCTGGGCATTACGAAAGCCTATACGACGCGGGTCGGCAGCGGCCCCTTCCCGACGGAACTCGACGACGAGACCGGCCGCCTTCTCGGCGAGCGCGGAAAAGAATTCGGCACCGTCACGGGGCGGAAGCGCCGTTGCGGATGGTTCGACGCCGTCCTCGTGCGCCAGACGGTCACGGTCGGGGGGATTAACGGCATCGCGTTGACGAAGCTCGACGTTCTCGATGGACTTCCGCATGTGAAGGTCTGCGTTCGCTACCGGAACGGGGACCGCGCGTACGACCACCTGCCGTCCTTGCCGTCGGCGCAGGCGGCGCTGGAACCCGTCTACGAAACCCTGCCGGGCTGGCAGGAAAGCACCCGAGGCGCCCGTTCCTGGGCGGATCTTCCGGCGCCGGCCGTCAAATACATCCGCCGTGTCGAGGAACTGATCGGTGCCCCCGTCGCGCTGCTTTCCACGAGTCCCGAGCGGGAAGACACCATTCTCGTCCATGACCCGTTCACGGATTGATGGTTAATACATTGATTTAACGCGCGAATTTCTAAGAATACCGTCGCCACATTAACGTTTTCTTTGCTTTCCCGCCGCATAATCGGCAAGGCCCGAACTGTCCGAAAGCGGGATAAAAATGGTGGGAACGGAACAGGCGGAACCCCTTACACAGGGAATAACGCCTACCGGCGGCGAAGTTTTGGTAAAAGGGCGGTACCGCATCCTTCGGGAAGCGGCTCTGCCAGACCACGACTCCTTCACCGCGAAGGCCTACCGGGCCGAGGACATCCGAAACGCCGATAGGCCGCTGGTTGCCTATATATGCGATCCCGGGCTGCCGCTGCGCTGGCAGGTTCTCGCGCATTTGCGGCAGAACGATCTCCGCGGCGTCCCGAAGCTGGTGGAAGAGGGGGTCGTCGAATGGTCTCCCGACCGCGGCGAACAGCCGGCCTTGATCTATGAGCGTTCGGGTCGCCGGCTTTGGCGCTCGCTCACGGAGCCGGGGCCGCCGATGACGGAGAAGGAAGTCACATCCATCGTCATCGTCCCGGCGGTAGAGGTGTTGCGTCAGCTCGACGTTTCCGGTCTCACCCATCGCGGCATCCGGCCGGACAATCTTTTTTTGCCGACGATAAGACGGAGAAGCGGGCCGTGCTTGGCGAATTCGCCGTGGAGCCGCCCGCATACGCCCAGCCTATTCTTTTCGAGACGATCGAAAGCGGCCTTGCCCATCCGGCTGGCCGCGGCCGGGGGGAAATCGCCGACGATCTTTATGCGCTGGGGGTCACGGTACTGTCGCTTCTTTTGGGAAGTCTGCCCACGAACGAGGCCAGCGGCGAAACCATCCTGCAACGCAAGATACAGGAGAGTTCCTACGCTTTTTTGGTGGGCAAGCGCGCGCTCTCACTGCGCGCCATGGAACTGCTCAAAGGCCTGTTGATGGACGCGCGGGAACGGCGATGGACTCTGGACCGCGTCGAACGCTGGCTGGACGAATATCACGACCCTAATTTGCCAAACGTGGCGGATCATGCGCCGCATGTCTTCACGTTCCGGCAAGAACCGCACGTCACCGGACGCTCGTTGGCGTACGCCTTTACGCAACACCCCCAGGACGCTGCGCGGGCTATCCGAGAAACCCGCTTCGAATCCTGGGTGGTGCGCAGCATTGTCAATCCCGAAATGGCGCGCTACTTGATGGAAGAGGTCGTGGCGAGCCGGAGTTCGACAATTTCGGCCGAGCAGCTTGTCGCGCGGGTCGCCATTCTGCTCGATCCGAAAGCGCCGATCCGTTACCGGAATTTTTCCGCCACCATCGACGGCCTCGGGACCATGCTGGCCGTCGGATTCGCCGACGACGAAATACGCCATAATTTCACCGAGGTTATCCGCCTCAACCTCGCCCAGCTTTGGGTAACGGCGCAGGGACCGATTGTCGCCAACCGCAAGCTTCTGCAGCGCCTCTATCGGCTTCAGCACTTCATCGGCCGCCGCGGGCTTGGCTTCGGGCTCGAGCGCTGCCTCTACGAACTGGTTCCCGGCGCGCGGTGCTTAAGCACGCTCGTCCTGCCAAGGTATTGCACCGGCGTTTCCGAACTGCTGTCGACGCTCGAGGCGGCAACCGGCCAGTTGCAGAGGATGGTCGAACCGATGGACAACCACATCACCGCCTTCATTGCGACCCATTTTCCCGGCAAGGTGGATACGTTTCTGGCTTCGCTCGTCTCGCCAAGAGGTTCCGCCGAACGCGTGTTCGGGGTTCTCGGCCTGCTGGCCAGCCTTCAGGACCGTTACGGGCCCGCGAAGGTGCCCGGGCTCGCCGGTTGGATGTTGAGGATGCTGCCGCCAGTCATTTCGAGTTATCACAACCAGGCCACGCGCAAGCAACTGGAAGAATCCGTGGAGCAGATCGCCGTAAGAGGCAGTCTCGTCGAACTCTACAACCTGGTCGGCAACCCGGCTCGCAGACGGGCCGACCACCGCGCCTACGCGATGGCGCGCGGTGAGTTCATGCGAATGGTTGCAGAGACGGCGAAGATCGAACAGCAATTGCAGGGGCTGTCGCTGAGCGCGCTCGTCATGGGCCGCCTGCTCGCGGCGCGATTTTCCATGCTGATCGCGTTGATCGCTCTTGGCGTTCTACTTTCGCAACGCATTTAGAGTAGGGGGCATGGCAAGAAAACCGATCAAGAGACAGGCACCCGGCGGGACCATACACATGGGACTTTGGTGGATCGTTGGCATTCTCGTGCTTTCGGGCGCTGCGACCGTGGCGCTTCCAAGCGTCATCCTCCTGGTCCTTGGCCTGTTGCCTTCCTGGATTGCCTTCGTCGTTGACCGCAACGTGGGAAAGGTGGCCGGAAAATGCGTCCTCGCCATGAATCTGGTCGGTGTCGCTCCTTACCTGCTCAATCAGTGGGTGGTCGGCGGAGCGGGGCAGGCGGACGCTGCCTTCGCAGCGCTTTCGGATCCCTATTCCTGGGCGGTCATGTACGGGGCGGCGAGCCTTGGTTGGCTGCTCTATTTCGGGGTGCCTCATGTCGTCGCGCTGGTCGTGGAAATGCGCGCCGCGCAACGGAAAGAAAAGCTTGCCAGGCTTCGGGAAGAGCTGATCGGGGAATGGGGCGAGGAGATCGCGGGCGACCTGCAACAGCGGAAGCAGAAAACCTGAGTTTTCTGCTTCCCGAGGCGGGTGGCGTTCGGTGGGTTACGCGTGAATCTGTTGTTCGATAGCGGCGTTCTTCACCGCTTTCTGGAGTTTTGAGAAAGCCCGCGCTTCGATCTGGCGGACACGCTCGCGCGAGATGTTGAATTCCTTGCTCAATTCCTCGAGCGTCAGCGGATCGTCGCGCAGGCGACGCTGGGTCAGGATGTGGCGCTCGCGGTCGTTCAGGCCTTTCATCGCTGCCTTCAGGAAAGCGTGGCGGTTCGATGATTCTTCCTTTTTGGCGAAGGCGGTTTCCTGATCGGGGTGGTCATCCTCGAGCCAGTTCATCCATTCCCCTTCGCCGTCCACGCGAAGGGGCGCGTTCAGGGAATGGTCCTGTCTCGCCATGCGGCGGTTCATCTCGACGACTTCCCTTTCGGGCACGTCGAGACGGTCAGCGATTTCCGTGACGATTTCGGGCGAGAGATCGCCTTCCTCGATCGCCTGCAGCTGGCCCTTCAACCGCCGCAGGTTGAAGAAAAGTTTCTTCTGGGCGGCCGTCGTCCCCATCTTCACGAGGGACCATGAGCGCAGGACGTATTCCTGGATCGAGGCGCGAATCCACCACATCGCATAGGTCGCCAGCCGGAAGCCGCGCTCCGGGTCGAACCGTTTCACCGCCTGCATGATTCCGACGTTGCCTTCCGAGATGAGGTCGGCCAGCGGCAATCCGTAGCCGCGGTAGCTCATGGCGATCTTGGCGGCGAGACGCAAATGGCTCGTCACCAAGCGATGGGCCGCTTCGGTGTCGCCGTGTTCGGCGAAACGTTTGGCCAGCATGTATTCCTCCTCGCGCGCCAGCATCGGGAATTTCCGAATTTCCCGGAGATAGCGGCCAAGGTTGTTCTCCGGCGAGAAGGGGAGAGTCGTGGTTAAGATCGCAGGTACGTTCGGCATGGTTTCATCCTCCCGGGCGGTCGCCCGTTTGGGTGCGTTTGGCACTCTCGGCTTTTGCGCGCAAATTTACCCGATTCGCCATGGCTTTGTCAATAAAAATTACAGCTTTTCAGTTAACTACGTGAAAAGTTAAAGGACATCTAAGCTGGATATCAACTGGGCGAAAGCGATCGGCAAGTCGCTCGTGAACTCTAGCAGCTTGCCGCTTCGCGGGTGCTCAAATCCGATCACATGGGCGTGTAGAGCCTGGCGGTGAAAGGTCCGCAACACCGCCGCCGGGCCCACGGGCAGGCCGGCCGGCGGCTTCCGGCCATAGAGGGGATCGCCGAGCAGGGGGTGGCCAAGATGGGCGAGGTGGACTCGGATCTGATGGGTTCGCCCGGTCGCCAGCCGGCATTCGACCAGGCTTGCGAGCTTGCCGAAGCGCCGGACGACGCGGTAATGGGTGATGGCTTCGCGGCCGCCGCGGGTAACGGTGGCCATCTTCTTGCGATGCTTGGGATGGCGATGGATGGCGGCCCGGATGGTGCCGCAGGCCGGCGCCGGCACCCCCCAGACGAGGGCGAGGTAGACGCGCTTTAGCGTGCGGGCGCGGAGCTGTTCGGTAAGGGCCCGGTGGGTGAAGTCGTTCTTGGCGACGACCAGGAGGCCGGAGGTGTCCTTGTCCAGCCGATGCACGATGCCGGGGCGCGCCACGCCGCCGATTCCGGAAAGGCTTTCCCCGCAATGGGCGATAAGGGCGTTCACCAGCGTGCGGTCCGGGTTGCCGGGGGCGGGATGGACGACGAGACCGGCCGGCTTGTCGACGACGAGCAGGTCCGCGTCCTCGTGGGCGATCGCCAAGGGTATGGCCTCGCCCAAGGGTGTGGCCGGCGTCACGGCGGGCAGGGTGAGCCGGAAGGCTTGCCCCGGTTTGACCCGCGTGTTGGGGTCCGTTATCGTCCGCTCGCCGAGGGCAAGCTGCCCCGATGTGATCAACTGCTTAAGGCGGCTTCGCGAAAGTTCCGGCAGGCGTTCGGCCAGGAAGCGGTCGAGGCGAAGCCCCTTCTCCCGCTCGCTCGCGGTTGCGTGGATCGTGCGCAGGGGTTGAGCGCTTTCCTTTTTTGCCGCCGTCATGGCAGGAGACTGGACCGAAACCATGCGTGGGCTCAAGTTCCTGGTTGTCTTTCTGGGGGTCCTTATCCTGGGCGGGATCGTCTTTCTGGGGGTCACGATCGCGGGCCGGATGTCGGGAAAACTGGAAGGCGCTCCCGGCGGGGGCCACCTTCCCGCCTTCGAGACGGCGAAGGTGACGCTGCCGAAGGGCGCCCGTCTTGAAGGGACGGAAGCCGAAGGCGACCGCCTTCTTCTCCGGCTTCGTCTGGCCGACGGGGCTGGCCGCATCCTGATTCTGGATCTCAACGACGGGCGGCTTCTCGGCACGGTCGAACTCGAGAAGGGGCGATGATCCGGCTGCCCCCGGAAGGCCTGGAGTGTATCCGCCGCGAAGCGGAAAAGGCCTATCCCTATGAGGCGTGCGGGCTTTTGGTCGGACGGCGGCAGGCGAACGGCGATTGTGTCGTGACGTGGGTCGTGCCGAGCCGGAACGTCGCGATCGATCAGGAGGCGCGCAAGGACCGCTTCGAGATCGACCCCAGGCTTCGTTTCGACGTGATGCGGGCCTGCGAAGGAACGGCAGACGACATCATCGGCCACTACCACTCCCACCCCGAACACCCCGCGCAGCCTTCTGCCATCGACCTTTCCATGGCGTGGGACAAGGAATACGTCTGGGTGATCGCCGCTGTGCGGGCGGGGCGGGTGGAGGCGGTGACGGCGCATCTTTTGGACGCGACGGGGCGGGCGTTCGAGGAAATTCCCATCGTCACCCCCGCTTAAACTGCGCAAACCCCCTTGCTTATGGCGGTGGGATAGGGCAACACTCCGCCCCTTGCTTCGCTACGGGTCCCCTTCGTCTAGAGGCCCAGGACACCGCCCTCTCACGGCGGCAACAGGGGTTCGAATCCCCTAGGGGACGCCACGCGGGGTGGGGGCGTTGCAAGACGCCGGTCAGCCGTCACGCCGTCAGGACCAGATCGTATTCCGGCCCCGGTGCCAGCCGGCGCGGGACTTGCATTTCGGGCAGACGCGTTCGCCCGCCCAGGCGCTCTGGAACGGCGTGCGACACGCGAGACAGAGTCGCGCCTTCGGTTCCTCGGCGGGCTCCGGGGCGGGCTCGAAATATTCGAAATCCACTTTATTCCTCATCGGCTTCATGTAAGGCGCGCCTTTCCGGTGCTCGCGGCAGCGGCCGCTCGGAAGGTCACCATCTTCTGGAGGTCCTCATCCCATAAGGTAAAACGCCAGACTCGGAGGCCGGCCGCCAGCGGGATCAGGCCAAATGCGATCCAGTAAGAGATTCCCGCCGTCACGTACATGGCAGCGGTGATGGCCAGGAAGCAACCGAACGATGTCCCGATTTGGATAAGACTCTTGGTCAGAATCGGCGCTTGGAAGTGGGCAACGGAAGCCCTAAGGGCCGCCTGGTTCTCGTCGGAAGTCGTCCTTATGGACGTAGGTTTCATTTGACCCTTCTGCATGCGATCCAAAGGGGTTTTCCGAGGGGAAAACCTGGCAAGAATCCGATCGCAGCCCAAACAGGCCATCTTCGAGAAAGACGAACCTGGCGATTGAATTTATGTGGTTACAGGTTGCGAGCTTTTCAATGATTCATCGGCTTTCCGCCGCACGAACCCATGAAACGGCCACATTTTCTCAACATCATCGCGTGAATGGTTTTCATAGGGAAGTATTTTCTTTCCCGGTGGCGACGGGAATTCGAATTCCTTAGAGTACGCCACGCCATCGAACGTTCGCTAACCGGATATGCCGTGCCATGAAATTTTACGATTGCAGCAGCGCACCCAGCCCGCGTCGGGTTCGCATCTTCCTGGCCGAGAAGGGCGTCACGTTGCCCAGCGTGCAAGTGGACCTGCGCGGCGGCGCGCAGCTGACGGCGGAGTTTGGTAAGTTGAACCCGTGGTGCACGGTGCCGGTGCTTGAACTCGACGACGGCACGGCGATCAGCGAAGCCATTGCTATCTGTCGCTATATCGAGGAAGCCTATCCCGACCCGCCGCTAATGGGCCGTAACGGGAAAGAAAAAGCCGTTATCGCCATGTGGGAGCACCGCTGCGAGATGGACGGCTTCTTCGCTGTCGCCGAGGCCTTCCGCAATACGGCGAAGGGCCTCAAGGGCCGGGCGATGACCGGTCTTGCGGCCGTGGAACAGATACCAGCTCTTGCCGAACGCGGCCGGCTGCGCGTCCAAAATTTTTTCAAGGCGATGGACGTGCGCCTCGCCGAAAGCGAATTCGTCGCCGGTCCCGCCTACAGCGTGGCGGACATCACCTTGCTGGTCACCGTGGATTTCGCCGCCGGTGCCAAGCTCGAGGTCCCGGAAGGCCTCACCCACCTGCGGCGCTGGCACGCCCATGTGAGCCTTCGCCCGAGCGCCCGGAACTAGCAGGATTCGCCCCGTTTTCTCCGCCGGAACGCGGCGTTATCCCGCAGGGGACGCCAGCCCCGGTAACGCGCTATGCTGGCGGGCGTTCCTTATTCTGAAACGACGAAGGAGGACTCGATGTTTGTTTTGTGCGCGTTGCTGCTCGCCACCGCGTTGGTGACGGTAGGCTATTTCGTGCTGTTCGCTTCCTGCCGGACGGAAGGGAAATTCCGGACCTTCGGCCATGTGCTGGGGGCGTGGCTTTTCATTCTGGCACTCCTTCCGCTGATTGGAGCAGGCTACGCGGCCGTCTCCGGCCACCACCCGGCGGGCATGTGGGGAAAGTACGGCCACATGCAGGGCGGACGCGGGATGGGGGAAGGGCATCGCGGGCCGATGCAAGAAGGAATGCAGGGCCGGATGGAAGATCTGCTGCAGCAGCATCTGAAGGAAATGCACGGCAAGTAAGGGTGAAGCGGGGCTGGAGGCGGCCGGCCGGCCCGCCTTCCCCTTTCTCCTTTTGTCTTCTTTGGTCCGGCAAGACCGACCGTGAAAGTGGCTAGCCAAGCCCCGTCACCCAACTTATATTGTGGCGTCGCCCCGAACATTGGCGTGGAGACTTTGGATGAAAAAAGGGTCCGTCACGTCTTTCCCACGGGAAGGAGAAGGACAAGGCAAAGTCGCCGATAGCCAGCTGGAGGACCGCCTGTTCGCCAATCCGGAGGCGGCTATCAAAGATTTCAGCTTCGACCAGGAAACCGCGGGCGTCTTCGACAACATGGTTACGCGCTCGGTGCCGTTCTATACGGAAATCCAGCGCATGATCGTGGAAATGGCGGGTGACTTCGCGACGCCGGGCAGCAGCCTTTTCGATCTGGGGTGCGCGACCGGCACCACCCTTGCGAAATTGGACGCCGCCATTGATCCGCAGGTGCATTTCGTTGGCGTGGACAATTCCGGCGAGATGCTGCAGAAGGCGCGCCTCAAACTGGAATCCTGCGGCACCCAACGGTTGTACAATCTGGTCGAGGAAGATTTGCATGACTTCCGCGGGGTCGAGAATGCCTCGGTCGTCGTGATGGTGCTGACTCTGCAATTTATTCGCCCCCTTTACCGGCAGAAAATACTCGAGTCGATTTTCCGGGGCATGAACCCGAATGGCTGCCTTCTTTTGGTCGAGAAGTTGAATTTTCCGTCTTCGCTGTTGAACCGTCTCTTCATCAAGCACTACTACGACTTCAAGGTGCGCAACGGTTACAGCGAAATCGAGATTTCCCGGAAGCGCGAGGCGTTGGAAAACGTTCTCATTCCCTATCACTTTGAAGAAAACAGGGAAATGCTTACCAAGGTGGGGTTCGGGCAAGTAGACGAGTTTTTCCGCTGGTATAATTTTTGCGGAATGCTTGCGATCAAGACCTAGATAAAATGCCGTCTTCTTTGCGCCTCGGTTTCCTCTATTCAAATTCCGCAGTCATCCGCATCGGAAACTTCATGTTTCGGAAACGGAACGTGGTCTTTCCGGTTTTGCTCATCGCTTTCATCGTAGTTTTTCCGCCGCGCTACCCATACGGCGACGCCGGGCTTGATTTTATTCTCGATGTTTTTGCCCTCCTTTTGGCCGCTTTCGGAGAAGCGGTGCGCGTCATAACGGTTGGGCTCGAGTACATAAAGCGCGGCGGCCTCAACAAACAGGTCTACGCCAAACAACTGGTGACGGGAGGGGCTTTCACGCTCTCCCGCAATCCTCTCTACATCGGCAATCTGTTGATGGTGTTCGCGCTGTTGATGCTTACCGGCCGTCTGCCCATTTTCCTTCTGGGGGGCGCGGTGGTTTTGTTTTTATACGTTTCCTTGGTCGCTGCGGAAGAGAACTATTTACGCGAAAAATTCGGCGACGAATACGAAGCCTATTGTCAAAAAGTGGCCAGGTGGCTGCCGAATCTCCGCGGGGTTCGCGGTATTTTTCACGACCAACGCTTCAACTGGCGCCGGGTGCTGCTCAAGGAAAACAGCAACGTCTATGCCTGGATTGTCGCCGCGTTTCTGGTGGATGGCATTGCGCACTGGCGGGCGGGAGATTTTCTCGAATCCGCCGGCGGGCGTCTGTTTATCGTCATCCTGATCGTTGCGACCGCCGCCTTCGCCGCCATCCGCGTGCTGAAGAAAACGGGTCGCCTAAAAGAGGCTTCTTCCGCGACTCCCTAGGCGTTGCTGCGCGTCTTCTTTCTAGACGATGTCCAGATCCTCCAGCTCGGTTTTCTCTTCGACCTCCTCGCGGAATTGCTCGATCGACTTCTCGGCGACCGCAACGTCGACGACGCTGGCAATGTGGAAGAGAGCGTCCCCCTGGTTGACAACGGGCAGGTTCGTTCGTCCGATCAGGATGCCGGGGTTGTTTGCCGTTACGACGATTTCCTTCTCGCCGAAAGGGTCGAAGATGGAACCCAGTTTCGCATTCGCGTTGATGCGTTCGCCGGGCAGGTGCGACGTCCGCAGAATGCCGCCGGAAGGGGCGCGGACCCAATAGCTCGCCCGGGCGAGGACGGAAGCCATTTTTTTCTTTTTCTCCGGCTTCTTCGTGGAAATTTCAGGGGTGCTCAGCATGCCGAGCGCCCCCATGACATGAAGGACGCCGCGAAGCCCGACCCGAATGCCCGACTCGTCGAAACGCAACGCCTCGCCCGCCTCGTAGGTAAGCGTCGGCACGTTCTGCTTTATGGCGGATTGCCTTAAGGAGCCTTCGCGCAAGACCGCATCGAGAACAAGCGGCGCGCCGAAAGCGTAGGCGAGGCGGAGGACTTCCGGATTCGTGAGGTCGGCCCGGACCTGGGGAAAGTTCGTGCGGTGAATGGCGCCGGTGTGCAGGTCGATCCCGTGGGTCGAGCGGGACACGACTTCCTGAAGGAAAAGGTTAGCGAGCTGTCCGGCGAGCGAGCCGTTGGCCGAGCCCGGGAAACTGCGGTTAAGGTCACGGCGGTCCGGCAGGTAGCGGGTGTTCGAGACGAAGCCGTAGACGTTGACGACCGGCACCGCCAAAAGCGTTCCCTTAAGCCGCGACAGGCGTTGCAGTTGCAACAGCCGGCGGATGATCTCGACGCCGTTGATCTCGTCCCCGTGCAGCGCGCTGCACACGAAAAGGCGCGGACCTTCCTTCCGTCCGTGGACGACGTGAACCGGCACCGTCATCGGTGTGTGGTTGGAAAGTAGGCTTAGGGGCAAATCGACGGTTCGCCGCGTGCCAGCCGGTATGGTGACGCCGCCGATCTCGAAGGGGTCGCGCCTCTCCTTAACCACGGCCGCGGGTCTTTGTCCGGTGGGGTTTTGCATGTTTTTCCATGAAATCGAAAATCTTTCCGGCGAGATCGAGACCGGTCGCCGCCTCGATGCCTTCCAGGCCGGGGGAAGGATTGATCTCCATGACGACGGGCCCGTGGGTCGAACGCAGCATGTCCACACCGCAGACGTTGAGACCCAGGATGCGCGCCGCCCGGGTCGCCGTCGAGCGTTCTTCCGGCGTGATCTTTATCATTTTCGCCGAACCCCCACGATGCAGGTTCGAGCGAAACTCGCCTTCCTTGCCCTGACGCTGCATCGTCGCCACCACCTTGTCGCCGATGACGAAGCAGCGAATGTCGGAACCGTTCGCTTCCCGGATGAACTCCTGCACCAGGATGTTGACATTGACGCCCTGGAACGCCTCGATCACGGATTTGGCGGAATTGTGGGTCTCGCCCAGCATGACGCCGATGCCCTGCGTGCCTTCCAGGAGTTTGATGACGACCGGCGCGCCGCCGGCAAGGTTGATGATGTCGTCGGCGAATTTCGAGGAATGCGCGAAGGTCGTGACGGGCAACCCGATGCCGTCGCGGGCAAGCAGTTGCAGGCAGCGCAGCTTGTCCCGCGAGCGGCCGATCGCGACCGACTCATTCAAGGGCCACACCCCCATCATCTCGAACTGGCGCAGAACGGCCAGGCCGTAGAAAGTGACCGACGCCCCGATGCGCGGAATGACGGCGTCGTAGCCGGTCAGCGCCTGGCCCTTGTAACGCAACTCAGGCCGGTGCGAGGTAATGTTCATATAGACGTTAAGCGTGTTGATGACGTCGAGCGTATGCCCCCGCGCCGTAGCGGCCTCGACCAGCCTGCGGTGCGAGTAAAGGTTCGGGTTGCGTGCCAGCATCGCGACTTTCATGTATTATTCCTCTTCGTCCCTTGCATTTTTCGGCGGCGTTCCCCGTATTTTCAGGGGACGACGTTCCCCGATGTCGGGCCGCTGCGGGATGCGGCGTTCCGTTGGCTGACCCTGGCGTTTTTTCCGGCGACCTAGGCAGAACGACTTCGCCGGGTCCACCACCATGCGGCCGACGATTGCCGTCCGCCCGGCCAGCATCCGGAAGCCCATCTGGTCCCGGTCCGTCAATGTAACCTCGATCGGCCATTCCTCCTCGCCCAGGCGCAGGCACGTTTTGATGACGAAACGCTGTTCCCGATGGCCGCCGGAGTTCGTCACCCATCGGTAATCGTGAACGGGGCAGGCGCACACCTTCACCAGCTTATCGTTTCTTTGGAGGGGGTGCACGTGGAAGTGAATCCAGTCCTTGCCGTTCTTTTTAAACGGGCGAACGGCGAAGGCGTGAAGCGCGGAGGTGCGCGCGCCGGTGTCCACCTTGGCTTTGATGTTGCGGACGCCCAGTTCGGGAAGCGCTGCCCATTCGCGCCACCCGATCGTGGCCTTTGGGGATTTTTTTGTCAGCTTTTTTGAAGCCGAAAGGGAATGCTTTCGTTTTTGCATTCAAGCCGTTTCTACGTGTTCTATTTGCATCTTGTACGGGCGGCCGCGTTACGTCACAGGATTTTATTATACCTGCCTTGCCAGCGAACCCTCGCTTTTTGGCCGGTCGGGGGTTGGGGGGGGCGGAAACGCTAGGCGAACGCCCGCCCGCGGAAAGCCGTTGCGAAAATTATTGGCAAATTAATCGGTCTGTGCCTATATCGTTTACGATCAGTCCTCGAAGGCCCTGCGTATGCGCTTCGTTCCACCAACCGAGCCAGATACCCCAGGATTTTGTGAACTGAGATATGCCCACGCATGAGGCGTAGGTAACGATACAAGCACTTAATACGAGAAGGAAGATTTCTATGAGCAATGGAACCGTGAAGTGGTTCAACCCAGCCAAGGGGTATGGATTCATCAGCCCCGAGGATGGTTCAAAGGACGTCTTTGTCCATATTTCCGCCGTCGAGCGTGCCGGGCTGCCGGGCCTTAACGAAGGCCAGCGCGTCGAGTACGAACTGCAGCGGGGCAAGAATGGCAAGAGCGCGGCCGAGAACCTAAAGCTCGTCGACTGACGCGCCAACGAGACAATAAATAAAGAGAAGGCCCGCCACGTGCGGGCCTTCTTGTTTTTGGGCTCGCTTGTTCTTGCGCGGCGCTCCAGCCACCCGTCCGGCTTTCCGGCAGGGTTGCCTTCGCTTTTGGTCTAGACTTGAAAAAGGGCGCGGGAAGGGGGGATTTTTAATGAAACGGGCGAAGACGTGGCTTGGCGTGCTGGTGGCCGTGGTTGTCCTCGTGGCGGCGGGCTGGTTCGTTCTTGATCGCGAAGACGAAACGGTCGCAACCCTTATCGCAAAGGCGGAAGTGGGCAATACGGCCGCCCAGGCCAGGCTTGCGAAACGCTACGTCGAAGGCCGCGGCATGGGCCAGAGCTACGCCGAGGCGGTTCGTTGGTACCAGTCGGCGGCGGAGGCGGGCGAAGCCATGGCCCAAAACGAACTTGGCCTTCTCTATGCCAGCGGCCGCGGCGTGCCTCGGGACGGCAGGCAGGCCTTTCACTGGATCGGCAAGGCGGCCGGGCAGGATTATCTCCAGGCGATCAGCAATATGGGCATCCTTTACGCGCAAGGCATCGGCACGGAGCCTAGCTTCGAGGAAGCCGTCCGATGGTGGCAAAAAGCGGCCAAGCTGGGGGACCTCTACGCCCAGTATAACCTTGCCGTCGCCTACAAGGACGGGAAGGGCGTCGAAAAGAACGCAAACGAGGCCTTTCGATGGATGCGCGAGGCGGCCAGGCAGAAAGAGCCGACGGCGCACCACAGTCTCGGGGTCATGTATATGGAAGGCATCGGCGTCGAGAAGAACGAGAAGGAAGGCGTACTGTGGATCGAGAGGGCGGCCGAGGAAGGCTACGTCTATTCTCAATACACCCTCGGGGATGTTCATGCGAAAGGGAGGGGCGTGCCGAAGGACATTATCAAAGCCTACGCCTGGTACACGCTCGCCTATGAGGAAGGTTTGCACGCTTCCGTCGTTGCGCGCGCGGAGTTGGAAGTGAAGATGACGGACACCGAAATTGCGGCGGCGAAGGCTCTGGCCAAAACCTTGATCCGCGAGGACGTGAAGCCGCGGTACTGAGCCCCTTCGGCCCGGCCGCGTCGCCGCCTTGACTTGCGCGCGGTCTTCTTTATATGGTTTTGCCCGTGGCCTTTCGACGCGCGACCATTCTTTTTGACATAGACGGAACGCTGATCGACAGCGTCGCCGACCTTGAGGCCGCCTTCAACAAGTTGCTCGCGGCGGCGGGGCATGCTCCGGTCGAACGTGAAGAGGTGCTGCCACTCCTCAAGGGCCATGCCTCCGATCTTGTCCTCGGCGCCTTCGCGTTGCGTGGCGAGACGCTTTCCGAGGCGGACCTCAAGGAAAAGGTCGCACGCTTCCGTCAATATTACGAGTACCCCGAACCGCAATTGACGGCACCCTATGCGGGCGTGGTCGAAACGCTGGAGACCATGCGGGAAGCGGGCTTGCGCCTGGCCGTCTGCTCGAACAAGCCGCAGGCCTCCGCCGTGCGTACACTTGAGATGACCGGCCTTGCGGACTTTTTCGCATTCATCGCCGGCGGCGACAGCTTCGACGGCACGAAGAAGCCCGAAGCGGCGCACGTCCTGAAGACGCTTGCCGCGACGGGCGGGGGGCCCAAGGACGGCGTTCTCGTCGGCGATATGGACGTGGATGTCGAAGGTGCTAGAAACGCCGGCATCCCGCACGTCTTTTGCCGCTATGGCTATTCGACCCTAAGCCCGGAGGAACTCGGCGCCGATGTCACGATCGGCGAATTTTCCGAACTCCTCGACGTGCTCGAACGGCTCGACTAAGCCTTTTGAATGACGGGCAAGACGAAGGACGCAAGACGGCTTCCCGTTGATGACCAGCGGGAGGTTCTGGCGTTTCTTTCTTCCCCCGCGAGCTACGGTCCCGGCGTCTCCAAGGTCGAGCGGATCGACACCCACGCCGCCGTCGTCTTCCTGGCCGGCGATCGGGCCTACAAGATCAAGCGCGCCGTTTGCTTCCCCTTCCTGGACTTCTCGACGCTCGAACGCCGGCGGTGGGCCTGCGAGCGGGAGATCGCCATCAATCGCCGCACGGCGCCCAAGCTTTACCTGGACGCCGCGCCGATCACGCGGGAAGCGGCAGGGCTTGCCATCGGCGGAAAAGGCAAGGCGATCGAATGGGCCGTTTGCATGCGTCGCTTCGATCAGGCCGCGCTTTTCGACCGGATGGCCAGGGAAGGCCGGCTTGATGTCGGGCGTATGGCGGAGACGGCGGACGTCATCCGCGCTTTTCACGGCGCGGCCCCGCGGCTGCACGGGGAGGCGGCGGTGGGCGGGGGGGGCAAGGCCATGCGTTGGGTGATCGACGAAAATCTTGCCGAATTCGACGAACGGCCGAACCTGTTCCCGCCGGCCATGGTCGCCGCCTTGCGGGCAGGGCTCCGGGAAAGCCTGGAACGCGTCGGGGGCTTGCTGGATGAACGGGTCGAGGCGGGTTTCGTGCGCCGTTGCCATGGCGATCTGCACCTTCGGAATATCTGCCTGTTCGAGGAGAAGCCCACCCTTTTCGACGCGATCGAGTTCAACGATCGGTTCGCTGCGATCGATGTGCTCGACGATCTCGCCTTTCTTCTGATGGATCTCGATCACCGAGGCCTGCGCTCCTTCGCCAACCTGGTCTTCAACCGTTATTTCCAAGCAACGGAGGACTTCTCCGGGCTGCGGGCCTTGCCGCTTTTTCTTTCCTGCCGGGCGGCCGTCCGCGCCAAGGTAAGCGCCATCGCCGAGGCAAGCCAGGGCGCGGCTTCCGCGGCAGCCTCGCTCCGCGCCGAGGCCATGGCCTATTTCGAAGAGGCGGCCGCCTATCTGACACCCAAACCCACCCGCCTGATCGGCATAGGCGGCCTTTCCGGGACCGGCAAGACCTCGCTTGCCCGTGCCTTGAGTCCCGGCGTCGGGGTCGCGCCGGGCGCGCTCCATGTGCGCAGCGACGTGCTCCGCAAGCAGCTTTTCGGCGTTGCGGAAACCGTTCCCCTTCCGCCTTCCGCCTACACGCCGGAAGTCAGCCGGCGGGTTTACGAGGAAATGGAAAGACGGGCGAGAAGCGCGCTTGCCGCCGGCCACGCCGTCATAGTGGACGCCGTTTTCGCGCACGCCGGCGAGCGCGAGGCCTTTGAGGCCATCGCCGGGGAGCTCGGGGCTGCTTTCGTCGGCCTCTGGCTCGAGGCCTCGCCCGAGACCTTGATCGCGCGGGTGGGTGAAAGACGGGCCGACGCTTCCGACGCCACACCCGAAGTTGTCCGCCAGCAGCTTCTGTATGAAACCGGCCCGGTTCGCTGGCATCGTCTCGCCGCGGGGGGGCCGCCGGGCGAGGTGGCGAAGGCCGCCGCGGTCCTGCTCGAAGGGTCGCGCTAGAAGGCGGTGTTTCAAGCGCGCCCGCCCCGGATTTTTCCAAAAAATATTAATAATTTTCAGTAAGTTACATTTCAGCCCGCCCCCTTGACAAAAAGGCCGGCCCGAACCAAATAGGGGACAGTTGGCACTCTCTTGATAGGAGTGCCAACACCGCCCGGCCAGTCGGCGGGCGCCTGAAAACATTGCTTCGTAAGGAGAATGTAGAAATGACTCACGTTGATTTTACCCCCCTGTTCCGTTCGATGATCGGCTTCGACCGCCTGGCGCCCTATTTCGAGAACGCCATGCAGGTCGATGAGTCCTTCTCGAACTATCCGCCATACAATGTCATAAGCTTGGGCGAGGACGCCTACCGCATCAGCATCGCGGTGGCCGGCTTCCGGCAGGAGGACCTCGACATCGAGGCGCGTGAGAACGCGCTTACCGTTCGGGGTGAGCGGAAAGGCGAGCCGGAGAACGCGACTTACCTCTATCGCGGCATCGCCGGCCGCAGCTTCGCCCGCGAGTTCCGGCTTGCGGAACATGTTCGGGTCGCAGACGCCCATCTCGAGAATGGCCTTCTGCATATCGACCTCGTCCGTGAGTTGCCGGAGGCGATGAAGCCGCGCAAGGTTGAAATTTCCATCACGAAAGGTGGTTTGAAGAAACTGCTGGAAGGCGGCAAGAGCGCGGCCTGAACGTATTTGCGCATCGAAACGACTGGCGCCGGGCCTTTAAGGCCCGGCGCCTTTTCTTATTTCTCATGCACAAAAAAACTGGCGGAGCCTTTTGGGCTCCGCCAGCGGTATTTAAACGCAACGAGTAGGCTTTAGTCGCCGCCCTTCTCGAGGCGCGCCACCGAGATGTCGTTCTCGGTCACCCCGATCGGGTTG
>JBFMHN010000005.1 GCA_040752895.1 Pseudomonadota bacterium | reverse complement strand
AGGGGGCAGTCGGCACGCAAATGGCCGAAGGCTTCACGCCGATCCCCTCGCCGATACGCGCCGGCCTTGCAAGGCGCTGCCCGCGCTGCGGGAAAGGCAAACTCTTCCAGGCCTATCTCAAGGTCGCGGGTGGAAAAAGGCGGCAATGAAGTTTGATGTCATCATTATCGGAGCGGGCCCGGCGGGACTGAGCTTCGCCCGGTCACTGGCCGGTACTGGCCTGAAGATCGCGGTGGTTGAGAAGCTGCCGGAACAAGTTCTTGCCAACCCTCCGGCCGATGGACGCGACATCGCGCTTACCCACTTTTCGGTAAAATTGCTGAAGGAACTCGGTGCCTGGCAGTGTTTTTCTAGCGATTCCATCTCCATAATCCGCGAAGCCAGGGTGCTGAATGGCACCTCGTCGTATTTCCTGCATTTTGATCACCGGGCGACCAATAAGGAAGCGCTTGGCTACCTAATCTCAAACCGCTTAATCCGAAAAGCGCTCTACGAAGCGCTGGCCGGCTTTTCCAATGTCAAACTGCTTACCGGCGTTGAGGTCGTATCGGTAGCCACCGACACCACCCGTGCTTCGGTCCGGCTTTCCGATGGACAAGCGCTGGAGGCCTCCCTGGTGGTTGCTGCAGACAGCCGTTTTTCCACGATCCGTCGCCATATGGGCATTGGCGCGTCTATACGAGACTTTGGCAGGGTCGCGGTCGTGTGCAGGATGGCGCATGAAAGGCCACACGATGATATCGCCTATGAGTGCTTCCATTACGGCCTGACCCTGGCGGTGTTGCCGCTTGGGGAAAACACCTCATCGATTGTCATCACCTTGCCCACAGCGGCTTCAGAATCGGTTCTGAACATGGAGCAAGCGGCATTCAACAGGGATGTGCAAATCCGGTTCGCCAACCGCCTGGGTAGAATGAAATTGATTGGAAAACGCTATTTCTATCCCCTTGTCGCGGTTTTTGCGGACCGCTTCGTTACCACGCGTTTTGCGTTGATTGGCGACGCCGCGGTAGGTATGCACCCGGTCACCGCGCACGGATTTAATCTGGGTCTCAGAAGCCAAGACACTCTTGCGAAAGATATACGATCAGCGCTCGCTCAGCAGATTGAAATAAGTACAACCAAAATGCTCGAGCACTATCAAACCAAGCATCGGCACGCATCGCTGCCGCTTTATCTCACGACAAACGCCATCGTCAGATTGTTTACGGACGACACTGTGCCGGCCAAAATCTTACGAGGCGCGGTTCTGAGGTTGGGCAATTTTGCCCGGCCGGCCAAGTTTGCCCTTATGAGGCAACTCACGGAAAGTCACCTCTAGAAGTTACCGAGGGACCCGATGCGCTATCCCGCGTGGTCTGCGAGCGCCGAGTGCGAGAGGGGCGATGGCTAAGCGCAGTGACGCCGCAACCGGCGGAAAGATCGCGGGTATTCGGACCGTCTAAAATAGTAAAGTATTTTATATATCAATAGGTTAATAGCTGGCGGAGGGGAAAGACTCTTGCGCCAACTCGCTCTTCGTAATCGCACGTAAGGGCGCGCATGCACGAGAAAGTTTGCGCACGCATCGTCTCGGCCACTACCGGCGCCCATTCCGGCCCTGACAGCTGTCCGCAGACGTCCCCCTCCCGAATCACAAGGGCTGTGAATTGGAAGATCTGAACCTCGATGTCAGATCTCGATAACTGCATCTTCGACAGGAATGCCGATCTGCTGGGCCACGGGAGTCCAAATGTCCACGCCTTCTGCCTCTGTCTCTATCGCAAGCAAAAGAGAGTACCGCGCACCAAGGTCGCTGCGGTCGCGCTTGGGCTGGTCCTTCCACCATCCGGACACAGGATAGATCCCGACCACTCCTCGCTCTGCCAGATCGGCGGCCGTACCGACCCACATGTCGGAATGGATTGAGCCCTTGTTGCGCGCCATCTCGCCGAGGAACCATTCGGTCGCACCTGTAGTGTCCGGCTTGCCCTCATCCTCGTCGAGCGCACGTTGATTAAGGCGCTTGCGAAACTCATCCACCGTCTCGGTTGGAGCTTTCAGGTCGAAACGCAGCCCATGCGACGCGTATCGATGCCGCTTCTGCCATCCGCGGCGACCGGGATTAGGCTCTATAAAGTATGACAAGGTGACGCGAAGCCGGACCGGCGTCTGCCCCAACTCTTCCAGCACTTCCTTTGGCCATGGCAACTCATGCAGATGCATCTCCCGCATCTTGCCTTCGGAGAAGGGTCGAATCGTCGCCTGTGCTATCAAGGTCAGGGCGTCGTTGGCGCTGCGCAATGCGCGATGGAGGTTCGGGAGACCAAAGCCATAACGACGGACCAGCTTCGCTCGTGCACGCTTTCCTCCCGCGCCACGCAAGTGTGCCTGCATCGCTCGGGTCCACTCTGCAGAGTGAACGATCAGACCTCGGACGGTCTCAGGCCAGTACTCCGGATACTCCGCCCTGATGATTGCCGCCATACGGGCAACTTGTGCAGTAGCAGCGCTTGTGGCCCACGACAGGACGAAGCTCTTTTGAGCCGGTTGGAAGTAGGTCGACAACAGGCATAGATCAGGGACAGCATTTTCGAACGCTCCCCCATTTGCAGCTACGTTTCCGCCTTCGCACACAACGTCGGGCTTGATCGGCCATCGGTCCTGAAACGTGACGGAAGTCGTGCTCCAGGGTGACAGATCGCCAGGGGGCGCCAGCGGCGACCAACCATTCCAGGTAGGGTCTCCGATGGTGGCCTTTTCGGTGCAGGCGCCTATGGTAAGGGCGTTCCAGGCATGGGCCGGATCGTGCACGGTCTCCACATCGCTGCGGCCAAGATGATCATCCTGCAGGTGGTCCGGCGCGACGTTTCCGGCGCTAAGAATGAACAGCCGGCGTGCGCCTTCCTCGGCCTCGTCCAAATAGACGAGGCCGTGGGTCGCCGGGTCAAACGCGCGCCCAGCAGCGAGCGCGTCGATCGCGGCCGACCACGACGTTGGTTGACCGCGATCGCGCTCGTCAGTTGCAGTGACTGCCATGGAGAAGACGCGCAGGCGCTGAGGTACATTGATCTCGGGCCGTGTGACCGCCTGCGCTGTGATCGCACCGTACAGCTCCGGAGGGTTCGCTCCTCTAGGAGGAAGGATTTTCACCGACTCAAGGCGGTGGCGGATCAGCACGGGTTCTCGGGAACCAAGGTGGGGCGCCAAGTCACCGTAGGCCGCAAGGCCAGCCATTTCGGTCCCGTGCCCCATATTGCCAGGGCCGCCACCATCGTCGTGCCCACCCCAAGCGGGGTCCACGGCCATCGCGTCGTTAGGTGCAATGAGGTCCTCAAGCAGAGGATGCGCCCACGTAACGCCGGTATCAAGGACACAAACCGCAGGTGCATTTTCGGTCGTCGGTGGTATCACGCGTTCTTTCAGGTCATTCAGCCAGCCGGCCTGTTCCTCCGGCGAAGCATCGGCGAAGAACGTGGCACTTTCCTTGGCTTTGCGCACCTCGGCGAGGTCGTTAAGAACGTCCAGCGACGCTGAAAGTTGGGCAATGGTACCCCGGACTAAGATCACGATCCGGTCATCAAAACCTAGTCGTCGCTCCCCAACATCGAGACCAGTCTGTTCGGCGAATTCGAGAAGCCGCTGCAGTTCGCTGCCATCATGGCGGCGGAGCCACACCTCCCACCAGATCGTCTCTGCCTCATCTGGATAGACTTCGGTGGCGTCAGTCCAAAGGGCTCGTAGCGTCGCTTTCCGGAGCGCGGCAATGCGGTCCACCATGTCCTTGTGACGGGGTTCGCCTTTCCGTGTCGTCTCTTCCGTGTACTGTTGAAAGCGATCGAAGAAATGCCTGAGCGCGCCGTCGGGCACGAAGACCGTAGCGAACTGGGTTGGGGGAGCTTCGGGCTCTACCGGAACGCGCCGCACCGCTACCACTTCTATACCGCGGCGTCGGTCCTCAAGAGATTCCAGTTTCAAATCGACGCCGGGAGGGCTTTCGAACTCGACATATAGACCCGGCTGCGCCCCATGCACTGAGATGTCGACGGCTTCTCGGTTCGCTTCGGCTTGTCTGCGGGCCTCCGTCAACGCATCGCGAAGAGCAGCGGCATGTCGCCGCCGGTCTGGCGGACCGGCGTAGCTAGGCTGCTCAATCTTCCTTGGATGCGGCCTGTATGCCTCTGCCGAGGGGTCGGCTCGAACGAGGAGGTGCTTACGATTTCTCGGGGCTGGCATCGTTCAGCACCCCCAGAGACGCTACTGATGGGCGGCGCGTCGCTCGATCAGGGCTTCAATAAGCTCGGCTGTATCGATCCGCGTGTGGTGCTGAAGAATGGCGTTCTTGGCAGCGTGCTCGCATGCGCGCGTGATATCCGAATGGCTCAGACCCTCCGCCGCTTCCACAGCCTTGTTCCACTCGACCTGAGAAGTGTCGAGAAGCGCAAGGCGCGAGCGCATCACCTTTTCAGCAATGTCCTCCGATGGCAAACGATACTCGATTACGGAGTCGAACCTGCGAAACAGTGCCCTATCGAGGATCTGCGGATGATTGGTCGCAGCGACGATGATGCTGTCAGAGTCGTCCTGCTCAAGGAATTGAAGGAATGAGTTCAGTACGCGCCGGATCTCCCCGACCTCGTTTCTGGCCGCGCGCTCCCCACCCAGAGCATCGAACTCGTCGAAGAGGTAGACCGCCCTGGTCTGTTGAATTGACTCAAAAATCAGGCGCAGCTTGGCGGCCGTCTCGCCAAGGTACTTCGTGATCAGTCCGTCGAGCTGAATGGTGAACAGAGGCACGCTCAGTTCGCCTGCCAAGGCCGCGGCGGTCATTGTCTTACCTGTGCCTGGCGGGCCAACGAGCAGCAGCTTGCGGAGCGGCGACATGCCGTGCGCGAGAATGGTCTCGCGTTGCCGCTGTTCGAGAAGGATGCGGTCGATCCGCGAGCGGATCGCTTCGTCCAGCGCCATATCGGACAAGCGGCCCTTTGGGAAGGCTGCAGTCAGCAGCCCGGCCAGCTCTCCGCGTGGCTGTATAATCGGGACCGGCTTCGTCCTTTGGCCGGAGGGCACGGCCTTCGCGCGAGCCTTTGCCTGATCGACCAAATCACGCAATTCCTGAGCGAATTTCGTGTGCCCTTGCCGGGCGGCTTGGGCGGCAACCTGCATGGCAATGGCGTAGAATCGTTCATCATCGCCTTCGGCGTGACTTCGGATCAGGGCCTTAACGTGATCCGCTGTCGCCATTGCCCGCTGCCCCCGCTTCCAATTCCGAATCTCTACATCCGTAACCTTCAAGAGCCGCGACAAGCTGCTCTTGAGTGACAGCCGCCACTGTGATCGACGCCGCTTGAGAAGCTTTTACCCTGCGCCGATTCCGGCGTCGAGGCGCAATCGGCCGCTGTAGGGTTTGGCGCCGGCATGGTGGTCCCTGCGTTCGTGCTTCCTTGCTCACCGGTTGACGAGGCCTCGATGATGGGATAAGAAACTATACGAGATAGGACTGCCAGTCAATCAACTTCCTTTACGCACGCAGGAGTGGCCGTGAGGCGCGGTACTGGACTGAAGAGGGTCAAGGACGAGGGTCGCGAGGACCTGAGGTGGGGCATCGAGCAGCGGCTCGAGTTCATCGACTTCCGGCTCTTTTGGGAAGGGCGCATCAACCGCAGCGACCTCACTGACCGGTTTGGGATTTCCACGCCCCAAGCGTCCGCCGACCTCGCGCGTTACCAGGAACTCGCGCCCACTAATCTCACCTACGATTCGAGCCTCAAGTGCTACTTGGCAACCCGCGAGTTCCAGTCGGCCTTCGACGTCGGGGACTCTGACCGCTACCTCGCCCAGCTGCATTCCATCGCCAACAGGACGATCAGGCCGGAGGAGGCGTGGCTCGCTGAGCCGCCGGACTTCCGGGTCGTGCCAGCCCCCGGCCGGAGCGTCGACACGCGGACCCTCAAGGCGGTCTTGAGCGCAATTCGCGAGCGCCAGGCGATCCGGATCCGGTACCAGTCGATGTCGAAACCGGACCCGCAATGGCGTTGGATCACCCCCCACGCCCTTGGGTTCGACGGCTTCCGCTGGCATGCGCGCGCCTTCTGCCACAACGACGAGACCTTCAAGGACTTCGTCTTCGCCCGGATTCTCGACATCAGGGAGAACAAGCCGCACGCGATCGAGGTGGCCAGCGATCGGGCCTGGTCCGAGTCGGTGACCGTGGTGATCGCTCCGCATCCCGGACTGTCGGAAGGCCAGCGCCGGGGGGTCGAACTCGACTACGGCATGCAAGACGGAGAGCGCGCGATCGAGGTCCCGAAGGCATTTCTGTACTACTTCCTGAAACGACTGGGGCTCGACGGAGAGCCAGCCCGCAAGCGCCCGCAGGATCAGCACATCGTGCTCGCGAACCGGAAGGAAGTCCGCGAGGCCATGGGCGGCGCTCAGGCGGGTGAATAGGCGGGGAGAGGGGATGGACGTCTTTGAATTCGGTAACCGGTTGGACGACGACTCCGAGCGCCTTTCAGGTCGCACTGCCCAGACTCAGGTTCAGGCAGTTGAAGGCCAAAGGAGTGTCCGTTGAGCGGCGAGCCTCCTATCCGCGAAGGACAGATCCTCACCGGGCCGCTTTTCAACGAGCCGATGCGGGTGGAGACGGTACAAGCCAACGGACCGACAAGCTGGATCGTCGGGCTCGTGGGCTCGAACTCCGAGCGGTTCCGCAAAGTGACGATGACCGCCAGCGACCTGGAGCGCCTCAGCGTTCTGGAACCGCAGCGCTCCTTCGATGGTGATGGTCGGTTGCTCCGCCTTGGGCTTCAGGCCTATGCGCTCGGCATCGCCTACGAGTTCGACCCCTATTTCGGCCTATCGATATCGCGGGTCGACCCGCTGCCGCATCAGCTCGAGGCGATCTACGACTATCTGCTCAAGCTCGCACGCGTGCGCTTTCTGCTGGCCGACGACGCTGGCGCGGGCAAGACGATCATGTCGGGGCTTCTCATTCGGGAACTGGAGCTTCGTGGACTTGCCGAACGTATCCTGATCGTCTGCCCGGCCAACCTCGCCTTCCAATGGCAGCGCGAGCTGAAGGAGAAGTTCGACGCGAAGTTCCTGGTAATGAAAGGCCAGGACATCCGCGACCAGTTCGGCGTCAACCAGTGGCTGGAACGCAGCCGCGTGATCACGTCGCTCGATCTGGCAAAACGGTCCGACATCCTGCCCGGTCTTCGGCAGGTCCACTGGGACCTCGTCATCGTCGACGAAGCGCACCGCATGTCAGCCGCCGACGAGTCGCACAAGAGCCTGCGCTACCGGCTGGGCGAGCTGCTGCGCGACACCTCGGATCACATGCTGCTGCTGACGGCGACGCCCCACAAGGGCGACCCGCAGAACTTCAGCCTGTTCCTTCAGCTCCTCGATGCCGACGCCTACGCGGACGTGAGGTCGATCAGGGAGGCTATGGACCGTCGGCGCGCGCCTTTCTACCTGCGTCGCACCAAGGAGGCGATGGTCTACTTCCCCGAGCGGCGGGGCGACGGCACTTGGGCCGCTGAGCCGATCTTCACCAAGCGCATCCCGCACACGGTGGATTTCCAGATAGACGGTGCCGAATTCGACCTCTACCGCGACGTGACGCGCTTCGTGAAGCGCGAGAGCGCCCGCGCTGCAGCCGAGGGTGAGGACCCGCGCGCCCGGGCAATCGGGTTCCTGATGTCCCTCTACCAGCGCCGGCTCGCATCGAGCACCTACGCCATGCGCCGGTCACTTGAAAATCGCGCGCGTCGATTGGAAGAGGGTCTCAAGCGGGCACAGGACCTCGCCCGCCAGGCGCCGCCGGATCTCCCCGATCCGGAGGAACTGGAGGAAATGGAGGAAAGCGAGCGTGAGCACCTCGAAGCGATGCTGGAGGCCGTTACGCTCGCAGCCAGTGCCGACCAGGTTCGCCAGGAGGTTCAGGAGCTTCGCAGACTGGCCGGCGAGGCGCAGGCAGTCGAGGAAGCGGGCTCGGAAGCGAAGCTCTCGGAATTGAAGGAGCTGCTCCACAAGGAGGGCTTCTTCGATCACCCGGACCAGCGCCTGCTCCTGTTCACCGAATTCAAGGACACCCTGGACTATCTCGTGAACCGACTGACGTCCTGGGGCTTCCGCGTCGGCACCATCCATGGCGGCATGAAGCCCGGCTCGCGCGACGAGCCGGGCACGCGGCTCTATGCCGAACAGCAGTTTCGCGAAGGTGCGATCCAGGTCCTCGTGGCCACCGAGGCTGCCGGCGAGGGCATCAACCTGCAAGTCTGCAACATCCTGTTCAACTACGACATCCCGTGGAACCCGAACCGGCTGGAGCAGCGGATGGGGCGCATCCACCGTTACGGCCAGCGCAAGGACTGCCTGATCTTCAACTTCGTAGCGACCAACACCATCGAAGGCCGCGTCCTGCAGCGCCTGCTGGAGAAGCTGCAGGAAATTCGCGATGCGCTGGAGGACGACGCCGTCTTCAACGTGGTGGGCGAGGTCCTGCCCGCCGCCCACGTCGAGCGCATCCTGCGCGACTACTACGCCGGCCGGCTGGGCGATGCCGACCTCGAAGATCGCCTGCTCCGCGATGTCGACGAAGGCCAGTTCCGCGCGATCTGCCAGAATGCTCTGGAGGGGCTCGCGAGCAAGAAGCTCAACCTCGAAATGCTGATCGAACGGCGTGCTCGAGCGCAAGAGCGTCGCGTGGTGCCCGAGACCATCGCCCGCTTCCTGCGCGAGGCAGCCGAGTTCGTGCCGTTCACGCTCAGGCCGGTGGCGAGCCTGCCGCATACCTTTGAGCCGGCACGTACGCCCTCAGTGCTCCGCCGCTACGAGAAGGAGGCGAATTGGAAGCTCCCGGCTCTTGCGGACCGCTATCCACGCTGCTCGACCGATCGCGACACGGCCGAACTGGAGAAGCTGGAGTGGGTCACGCCCGGCCATCCTCTGTTCGAGTCGGTCCGGCGGCATACGCACGCCCAGGCGCTGAATGTCCTCGGCAAGGGCGCAACCTTCTATTCGCTGCAGCACGAACACGCGGCACGCGTCGATTTCTACCGAGCCCGGGTCGTGGACGGGCTGGGCCAAGTCATCCATGAGCGCCTTTTCGCGGTGGAGATTGCCAACGATGGCACACCTCGCCTCCAGGAACCTGGGCTGCTCGGCAACTTCGCCCCTGCCGATCCGCCGGCGGAAATGCCCGCGGTCGCGACTCTCCCCGAAGCAGCGAGCTGGCTCCACGAGAACGCGCTCGCGCCATTCCTCGAAGAGACGCGCAAGGACCGGCTCACCGAAGTCGAGCGCGTCAGTGCGCATGTCGAACTGTCGCTGACCGAACTGCTCCAGCGCGCCGACGAGGAGATCGGCCGTGCTGCCGCAGACGTTGATCAGAAGCTCCCCGGCGCAGAAGGCCGCCTCGCGCAGGCGGAATCGCGACACGCGGAGCTGCTCGCCCGCCGCGACCGCCGCCGCACCGACCTCGAACGCCAGCGGGCACTCACGCTTCAGGCCGTCGAGCGGCTGGCCAGCGTTCTCATCCTGCCGCATCCCGAGCGGGAAGCGCCCGAGGTGCGACGACTGAAGCCGAACTTCGAGACCGAGGTGATCGCCATGCGCGTCGTCATGGAGCACGAGGCGGCGCTGGGTCGGCAGGTTTTCGACGTATCCGCAAAGAACCTGGGCTATGACATCACCAGCCTCGATCTCGCTTCGGGCGAGCTGCGCCTGATCGAGGTGAAGGGGCTTGGCGCCTCGACCGGGACCATTCTGCTCACGCCCAACGAACGGCGCGTCGCCGAGGATCGGCGCGACTGCTATTGGCTCTACGTCGTCACCGGCTGCGACACCGCTCCCCGCCTGCAGGAACCGGTCCGCGACCCGGCGCGCCTCGACTGGAACGAGGTGACGAAGGTCGCGCACTACTACCTTTCGGTGAACGCGATGACGACGCCGATGGAGCTCCGCGAGGACCAAGCGCCCTTCGAAGGACCGAAAGAATGATCCCCAAAGACTGCAAGCGTCTTGCCGAAGTGGATTTCCCGATCGCCGAAGTGTCGCGGCACGCGGCACGGGAGAAGTCGATCCGTCATGGGCACCCGAGCACGCTCCATCTTTGGTGGGCGCGGCGGCCATTGGCGTCGAGCCGGGCGGTCCTGCTCGGTCTCCTCTGGCCCGATCCGTGCGATCCACTGTGTCCGCGTGAGTTCAAGGAGCAGGCGCAAAAGCTCCTGCGGCAGGTCGCAGGTTGCAATCCAGGCACAACGGACGAGGACCTGCGCAAGGCGTTGCTCAAATTCGTCGCCGACTTTGCGAACTGGGATCTCGCGTCCAACCGCACCTATCTCGATGTCAGCCGCGCGCTGGTGAAGGCGGCGCATGGGGAAGAGCCGCCACTGGTCGTGGACCCGTTCGCCGGTGGCGGCTCGATCCCTCTGGAAGCGCTGCGGGTGGGCTGCGAGGCCTTCGCGAGCGATCTCAACCCCGTCGCCTGTTTGATCCTGAAAGTGATGCTAGAGGACATCCCGCGCCATGGCCCGAAGCTCGCAGAAGAGCTTCGCCTCATCGGCGCGGAGATCAAGAAGAAGGCGGAAAAGGAACTCGCCGGCTTCTATCCGAAGGACCCGGATGGTGCGGTGCCGATCGCCTATCTCTGGGTGCGCACCGTACGCTGCGAGTCGCCCAACTGCGGCGCCGAAATTCCGCTCGCGCGTTCGTTCTGGCTCAGCAAAAAGGCGAGCCGCAAGCGAGCGCTCCGCCACCGGGTCGAACGTTCACAGGGCCAGCCGCCACGCGTCGAGTTCCAGGTCTTCGAGCCGAAGACTGAGAAGGATGTGCCGGGCGGCACCGTGACTCGCGCCAAGGCGACCTGCATCTCCTGCGGTGCGGTCCTGCCACCCGAGCGAGTACGAGCACAACTTTCCACCCAGCGCGGCGGTGCAGACGTGGTGTTCGACGAGAAGGGTCAACGCTCGGCAGGAGCACGGATGCTTGCGGTGGTGACGCTAAAGCCGGGCGAGACCGGTCGGCACTATCGGCTGCCGACTGAGCGCGATTACGAGGCGGTGCGCAAGGCGCGTGTGCACGTGGCGAAGCTACTCGACGAATGGGAACGCAACGGGAAGCAGGGTCTCTGTCCGGTGCCGGATGAACCGTTGCCGCCGAGAAATACAAACTGCTTTAGGGTGCCCAACTACGGAGTCAAGCAGTGGAAGGACTTGCTAAACCCGCGACAGCTCGCCACCGCGCATGCCCTTGCGAAGACAATATGCTCAACACTGGAAGAGCAACCAGCACTGCAAGATTTGATGGCGCTGTGCCTTAACAAATCGATCGACCTTGGAAATTCATTTGTTCGGTGGAAACTTGATGCTGAGTGTCCAGTAAATCTCTTTGCGCGCCAAGCCATTTCAATGGTTTGGGATTACGCTGAGGCGGTTCTTACTGAGTCCTCCAGCGGAAGTTTCGACAGCTCAGTTGAAAGAAGCGGTCATACTATTTCCCAATGTTACTTTCCAACCAGCTCAACCGCACAGGTCCAAGTCGCGGATGCCACAAGGTCGCCGTTACCCGACGCGTCTTGTCAGGTCTGGTTTACCGACCCGCCATACTATGATGCGATTGGCTACGCGGAATTGGCGGATTTTTTCTTTGTCTGGCTCAAGCGGTCTCTCGCTCAGCGGAACGCCCTTCGTGATCCGTTTGACGCGGCGAATCCACTTACGCCGAAACGTCAAGAAATCGTGCAAGATGAGCGGTATGAAGCCGAGGATGGCCAGCCAAAGACAAAGGCTTTTTTCGAAACCGCTATGGGGCGCGCCTTTGGCGAGGGTCGCCGAGTACTGTGCGAAGACGGTGTCGGTTCAGTCGTTTTTGCTCATAAGACGACGGAGGGCTGGGAAGCGCTGCTCTCCGGCATGATCCGTGGCGGTTGGACAATCACCGGGTCGTGGCCAATTGCAACAGAAATGGGCTCTCGATTGCGCGCGAGAGAGTCCGCCGCCCTCGCAACCAGCGTCCATCTCATCTGCCGCCCGCGTCCCGACGACGCGCCGATCGGCGACTGGGCCGACGTTCTGCGAGAGCTGCCGAAGCGCGTTGGCGACTGGATGGAGCACCTGCAGGGCGAGGGCGTCCGTGGCGCCGACCTCGTCTTCGCTTGCATCGGACCGGCGCTCGAAATCTTCAGTCGTTATGCCAAAGTCGAAACGGCCGACGGGCGCGAGGTTGCGCTCGCCGAGTACCTGGAGAAGGTGTGGGAGGTCGTGGGTCGGAGCGCGCTCGGCCAGGTGCTCGGCACCGCCGAAGCGCGCGCGCGCAACGGTGCGGCCGGCGCCGTAGAAGAGGACGCGCGGCTCACGGCGCTGTTCCTCTGGACGCTACAGAGCACGAACGGCGAAGTAGCGGAGAACGCAAGCGACGACGGCAAGGACGAGGAGGCGGCGGACGACGAGGAGGACGAAGAAGGCGCGTCACGCGGCAAGGCGAAGGGCTTCACGCTGGTCTTCGACGTGGTTCGTCGCTTTGCCCAGCCGCTCGGAATCGACTTGCCCAAGTGGGAAGGCCGCGTCATCGAGACGAAGAAGGGCGTCGTGCGCCTGCTGCCCATCGCCGAGCGGGCGAAGCAGCTCTTCGGCGACGAAGGCGCCCAGGCGGTTGCCACTCAGCTCGAGCTGGGAACCTCGACTGGCGTCAATCCCCTTCAGGGCATGCTGTTCCCCGAAATGGAGGCGGCTCCGAAAGTGCGCGGCCGCGGCGCACGGGGCCGCAGCGGGCGCATGGCCGTCGACGTCTCGGAAGAAAGCTTGGCTTCTGCGCGGGAGGCCACGACCCTCGACCGCATCCACGCGGCCATGCTGCTCCAGGCGGGCGGCCGCACCAATGCGCTGCGTGCGCTGCTGAAGGCCGAGCAGGAGCGCAGCCCGGACTTCCTGCGGCTCGCCAATGCCCTCTCCGCTCTCTACCCGAGGGGCAGCGAGGAGAAGCGCCTCCTCGACGCGATGCTTCTCGCGGTGCCGAGGTGAACCGATGACCGTCTCTGCTCGGACAGTGTGGCAAGTCTCGGCCGGGCCGGCATCGCGGTCCTATGCCGACGTTCTGCTCAAGCACGGCGTCGTGTTGATCGGCCCGGGCGATGCAGGGGCCTGGAAACCCGAACGCGACGATAACGAGTTCGAGGGCGGCTTCGTACGGCGCTTCGCAAGCGAAGTCACGGTAGGAGATGCGATCCTGCTGCGCACGGGTCTTGCGACGATCGCGGCGGTCGGTCTCGTGGCCAGCGATTACTTGTACCTGAACGCGTTCGACGACGTGAACGGCTGGGACCTGCAACACGGCCGGCGGGTGCGCTGGTGCCGCCTCCCCGAGCCGCATACGTTCGCGGGCCAGGCCTTCGGCGCCAATCCGCCGCGCTGCTCGCGGGTGTGGAGCCAGGACGTGATCGATTTCACGGAGCGCTTCATCAAATCCCCGCCGACGCATTGGCAAACGGCACCGTTGCCTGAGCTTCCAGCCGAGGAACCGCCGATCGATGAAGTGCCTGACGGGCTGCGGGGAATCGTGGCTCAGGCCGCCGATCTCGTCCCGCTGTTCCAGGATTCCCAGGCCTTTGGCGAACCTCCGAGCGAGGACGAGCTGATCGCCCATTTCATCGTGCCTTTTTTGCGCGCGCTCGGCTGGCCGCCGGAGCGGATTGCCGTCAAGTGGCGCTACATCGACGTCGCGGTATTTCGGGCCCTGCCGCGCACGCCGGAAAACTGTCATCTCGTGATCGAAGCCAAACGCCTGGGTGCGGGCGTTGAAGGCGCGCTGGAACAGGGGAAGGGGTATGTGGAGGCGCTCGGGATTCCGCGCGATGTGATCGTGACCGACGGCATCCGCTACCGGATGTACGCGGGCGGTCGCGGGTTTGAGCCCGTGGCTTACGCCAATTTGGCCCGATTGAAGAGAACGGCGACCGACCTGTTCGCGCGCCTGCAGAGACCGTAGGAGGGGGATCGCAATGGAACCTTGGTACAAGGTCGCGACGCCGCGCAAGGAAGTCCGCGAAGGCCGGTCGTTTAACCCCGACGAGTTCGCCATCGCGCTTGAGCAGGTCGTGGCCGGGACGGCGCCGGAGGATTACCGGAAGCCCGACCAGTTCTTCGCCCGCACCTGCTTCACCAGGGCGTTGCGCGAGCATGCAGGAATGGTGCTTCGGCGGCTCTCAGGAAAGACCGAGAATACCGCGCCGGTGCTCACGCTGATCACCCAGTTCGGTGGCGGCAAGACGCATACGCTCACGACGCTCTACCACCTCGTAAGCAATGGCGAGGCGGCAGCGGGCTATTCGGGCGTGGCCGATCTTGTGCGGGAGGCGGGCGTCGCAACCGTGCCCAAAGGGAAGGTCGCGGTCTTTGTCGGCAACGCATGGGATCCGCGCGAGGGGCGTGAGACGCCGTGGATCGACATCGCTCGCCAGCTCGCCGGAGACAAGGGCGTCGAGGCGCTGGGTCCTTCGGCGAAAACCACGCCGCCGGGCACCGACGCGATCGCGCGGGTCTTCCAGGCCGCCGGGGCACCTGTGCTTCTGCTATTCGACGAGGTCCTAAACTTCCTCAATCGCCACCGGGGCAGCGCTGATTCATTCCATGCGTTCATTCAGAACCTGACCGTCGCCACGACGGGGACTACGCACGGCGCATGCGTGATTTCCCTTCCCCGCAGCCAGGTGGAGATGACCGAGTGGGATCAGGAGTGGCAGGACAAGATTTCGAAGGTGGTGCGCCGCGTCGCCAAGGACCTGATCGCCAACGACGAGACCGAGATCAGCGAGGTCGTGCGCCGGCGGCTGTTCCAGGACCTTGGCAGCGAAAGGATCCGCAAGAGCGTCGCGCGGGCCTTTGGCGACTGGTGCTTCGAGCGGCGCGCCCAGCTCCCGCCCGAGTGGACAGCGGTGGATTCCGCGGCGACCGAGGCCAAGGCGCGCGAGTTCCTCCAGCGCCGCTTCGAGACGTGTTACCCGTTCCATCCGGCGACGCTGTCAGTCTTCCAACGGAAATGGCAGCCGCTGCCGCAGTACCAGCAGACGCGCGGCACGCTCGCGATGCTGGCCCAGTGGATATCGCTGGCGGCCCAGGACGCGTTCCGCAAGGCGCGCACCGAGCCGTTGATCACGCTCGGGTCGGCACCGCTGGCCGAGCCGGGCTTCCGCAGCGTCGTGCTGGGCCAGCTCGGCGAGTCCCGCCTCGTCGCTGCGATCGACACAGATATCGCCGGCGAGCAGGCTCATGCGAGGGCGCTCGACGCCGATACCAAGGGACCGCTCCGCGACATTCACAAGCGGGTTGGCACCGCGATCTTGTTCGAATCGTCGGGCGGGCAGACCGACAAGGTCGCGCATCTCCCGGAGCTCCGCTTCGCGCTCGGCGAGCCGGAGCTGGATACGACGACCATCGATAATGCCGCCTTCGCGCTTGAAGACCGCTCCTACTTCCTGCGCAAGGTGGGGACGGACGGATTCCGGATCGGCTATCAGCCGACGATGAAGAAGGTTGTGAGCGACCGTCGGGCGTCCCTTGACCATGAGACAGAGGTCAAACCCGCCATGCGGAAGCTCGTCGAGGACGAGTTCCGGCGTGGCGCCAGCATCCCTGTCGTCCCCTTCCCGCGCGACGGCGCGGAGATTCCTGACACGCCCAGATTGACGCTCGTCGCAGCCGATCCCGAAACGGAATGGTCCGGCACCGGCTCGCTCCGCACCCAGATCGCCGAGTGGACTCGAAGCCGCGGCAAGTCGCCCCGACTCTATCCGGGTGCGCTCGTGTGGTGCCTCAAGAAGCCAGGGCGGGATCTGCGCGAGAAGGTGGAGCTCGCGCTCGCATGGAGGCGGGTCGCGCGCGAGGTGGCCGATGGCACGCTGGGCGGGGAGTTCGACCGCAATGACCGGGCGGAACTCCAGTCGAAGGTCAAAGACGCGGAAGAGGCCGCCAAGGACGAGGTCTGGGGCGGCTACCGCTTCGCCATCCTTGCCGACGGCCAGGAAGCGGATGGGCTCAAGGTGATCGACCTCGGTGCGGGACATTCGTCAAGCGGCGAGACGCTTTGCGGGCGCGTCATCGCCGCCCTCAAGTCCGAAGCGCTCCTGAACGAGTCGGTCGGCGCTGGATACATCGAGCGCAACTGGCCACCGGCGCTGAAGGACTCGGGCGCCTGGCCCCTTGCGAGCCTTCGACAGAGCTTTCTCAATGGCTCGCTGACTCGGCTCGTCGATCCCGACGCCACTTTGAAGTCCAAGATCGTCGAGTTCGTGACACGCGGCGATTTCGGCTTGGCATCGGGCAAGAAGGCCGACGGCACGTACGAGCGGATCTGGTTCCAGGAGGCGGTTGCGTCTGACGAGGTCGCTTTCGACGCCGGAGTGTTCCTGTTGAGGAAGAGCACGGCGGAAGCGCTCAGGGCCGGGAAGCCAGCGATGCCCACCCCAAGTCCGGAGCCCGAGCCGGGCCCCACGGTCCCGCCCGTTTCGGAACCTGGTCCCACGCTTGGCCCCGCCCCCGAGCCCGCAACTTCAACACGGACACTCCGCGTTGTGGGCGCCGTCCCCCCGGAGGTCTGGAACCGCCTTGGTACGAAGATTCTGCCAAAGCTCCGCTCCGGCTCGGAACTCAGGATCGGACTCGAGTTCTCGGTCACTGTCTCTGCCGATTCCGCGACCGGCCTTGCGAACGAGATTCGGCAGGTCCTGCAGGAACTCGGCCTCGCCGATGCGGTAAAGGTGGAATAGGCATCTCTGGGGTCAGCCATGAATGCAACGAGACGCAAATGCTTCGTCTCATATCACCATGCCGACCAGCCGTGGGTTGATCGCTTTGTTAACACATTTGATCACGGGCAGAATCTGTTCATTGCTCGCGGACTAGGGCAGACAATGGCTCAGGACATCATTGACAGCACTGACCCCGAGTACGTCATGCGACGCATCCGCGAACTTTACATTCGCGACTCGACTGTGACGCTGGTGATGCTGGGCAGATGCACATGGGCGAGGCGCTACGTCGACTGGGAAATCCAGGCATCGCTGCGGGCGCCGCAGAACGGGCTTGCCAATGGGTTGCTTGCCATCAAGATGCCTGCCTTCCCCGAGGATGGCGCCTTTCCGGATCGCCTGAACAGGAATCTGCTGACCCCTGAAAAGAAGGCTGCCGGAAGCGATTGCTTCGCCCGTTGGATGGCCTACCCGCAATCGTCGGACGAGCTATGGCAGGCCATCGAGGCGGCGTTTCAGCGGCGAACGACACATGCCCATTTGATCGAAAATCCCAGAGATCGCTTCACGTACAACCGGCAGTGCGAGTGATTCGATGGACACCACAAGCCAATCGAATATCGACCTCTTGTCCGTACGGCTCCTTTCGGACTGGTCGGTATCGATCCAAGTCAGCTTCTGGGTTGGTATCGCGCTCTTGGTGGCGGTTCTCGTCTATGCTGGCTGGCGTTGGTTTTCTGGTGGCTCCAGCTGGAAGGATTTCGAGATCGACCAAGCCGAGATAGGAACGGGCACCGGCAAGCTTCGACTCAAACCAAACATGACGGATCGCCAGGTAGCTTATGCAATATGGGTGGAGCTGAGCACACGGAAAATTGGATTGCCGATCGATTTCGACCATGACGTCATCGCTGAAATCTATAACAGTTGGTACGAATTCTTCGCCGTCACTCGGGACCTCGTAAAATCGGTCCCCGTCAACAAGGTGCGGCACAGCAGCACCCAGAAGATTATCAAGCTATCGATCGAGGTTCTGAACGAGGGGCTACGGCCTCACCTGACGATGTGGCAAGCGCGATTCCGCCGTTGGTATGAGAACGAGCTGAACAAGACCAGCGGCGATCTGGTGATCGATCCACAGGAGATTCAACAAAAGTTTCCGAAATACGACGAACTGAAGGCCGATATGGAAAGGGTCAACCAGCGCCTGATCAGCTACCGCAACCACATGCGCCGTTTGGTCATGACGGATTAAGTGAGCGAGAAATCAATGACTGGTCAACACGTCGCAGACGGTAGGATGACTTGCCCCGAGTTGGGCACCCTACGGATGGGACGAAACGATAGAGGAGATTCTCGATGACCGAGGAAACCCGAAACGTCTTCATCAGCCACGTTCATGAGGACGACGAAGGGCTGGGGAAGCTGAAGGAGCTTCTCGGGAATAAGGGCTTCAGTATACGGGACGGGTCCATCAACGCTGAGAAGCCGAATGACGCGTCCAATCCCGACTACATCAAGTCCGAAATCCTAGCCCCGCGCATTCGCTGGGCTGGGACCATGATCGTCTATATCTCCCCGCAGACTCGTAACAGTCCCTGGGTCGATTGGGAAATCGAGTACGCCCACAAAGCGGAAAAGCGCATTGTCGGCGTTTGGGCGCATGGTGCCGCCGAGTGTGATGTACCAGACGCACTCGATAAATATGCCGATGCGGTGGTTGGATGGAACAGCGATCGCATCATTGATGCGGTCACAGGACAGATCAACGACTGGAGGACTCCTTCTGGTGAGTTGCGGTCGGATCGACCCATCAAGCGCTATAGCTGCCGATGAGCATGGACAGGTGACGCTGTACACCTACGTCGTCGCTCGTGACTACGGCTTTGCGCCGAACCCTTTCTATGGGTTCTGCACGCTCGCCACCTGCAAGCCAATAATAAGGCGGATGGCCCAAGTCGGCGACTGGGTGGTAGGCACTGGATCAAAGTCGCGCGGCCGTGACGCCCACATTGTGTTCGCGATGCGCGTCACGGAGACCCTGACATTCGACGAGTATTGGCATGACCCTCGTTTCTTCCCCAAAAGGCCAAGGCTGTCGGGAAGCAAGAAACAGGCGTTCGGCGATAACATCTATCACCGTGATCCAAAGTCGGGTCGCTGGAATCAAGAGAACTCCCATCACAGCCATGCCGATGGAAGCGCGAATCAGAAAAACATCGAGAATGACACACAAACTGATCGGGTTCTCGTGAGCACTGATTATGTCTATTGGGGCGGAACAGGTCCGAAAATCCTAAAGCGCTTCCGTAACTGCGGAGGCTTTGATCTATGCGCTGGCCGAGGACATAAGAACCATTTTCCCGATGCGCTCGTTTCGGAATTTATCGAGTGGATCCGGTCCGTTGGCCAGCACGGATACGTTGGCGCTCCTCTTGACTGGGTGCGATCAGCGTGACTCGGTCAGAGTCATGAAGCTACCGGAACATACGCAACTGGGAAGTATTGCTCGACGCCATAGAGGACAAACCGTACAGAGCTGCTAGACCGCTGACGAACTCCGGCTGTCCGCCGTAGCTCGGGTGGCGCACTGACGTTGCCCTTACGCCCAGATCGTCAAGCGCAGCGTGCGCATCCCGGCCAATAGCAACTATGTTGCGAGGCTGCAGCGCGTCCAGAAGCCAGACCAATAAGGGTCGACAAGCGGCCCGCTCCGCTCGCGTGTGGCAGCGATTCGACATCGGGTCTTCTGGCTGATGGGGGTGAAGCGGGAAGACATTCCAGAGAAAGATTGGACGATCGATCGCGCGAAGCATCTGCCATACAACGGCAGCGGTTCGTTCGGCTACCGCGGGCCCCTTGGTCGCGCGGGCGAGCGGTGGCGTACCAAACAGCGCCGCATGATAGGAAAGATGCACTTCGTCGGTTAGGGCGAGACCGGTTCGACGGCCACCTCGATATCCTAGGTCCCGCGCGACCCAGATTGACTCGACCCCTTTTTCCATCGCGGCTTCAAGGACGAGCTCAAGGTTACGTCGACGAGTTGCCGCAGCGTTGCCGCTGTCCCATTCTGGGCACGCTTGGGCATAGGGATTGAAAACGGTGTCGAAACGAAGCGCTGCTAGCCGTTCGACGAATTGCCGTGCTTCACTCTTATTGGTGCGGCTCATTTTGGTCCTTTGAACGTAATGGTGTGCTCATTCAGGTCGGCGATCACGGTGCCGCCCCGATGCGCGCACACTTCTCTGAATACGCGGAACCCTTCAAGGATGGCGAGCTCCCACTGCCAATGCGGACGGCTTTCCACTTCATATCCTTTCACGAGTTCGCGAACAGCCTTTAGAAGGGAATAGTCGAGGGAATCGATGCTGCGGAAATGTTGATTTCGAAGAGCATGGTTAAAAATCCAGGTGGAAACGCCTTCCTCGATGAGGATGGCGCGCGCACCGTCTTGATTCTCATCGATCTCGGGACGACTCTTCCGCTTGACCTTGAACAGCGCCCGGATGACCGGTGACCACCCAAGGATCGCTGCATACGCGAGATGAAATACGTCATGAAAACGATAATCATCTTGTTCAAGTCGGTTGTCCGTCAGACGATCCCCGATGTTGATGCCGTTGCACTGCTGGATGACGTATTTTTTCCCTCCAACATCTTTCTCCTTGAACACCATCACGATCCGGCGCGGCAGGCGTTCGTCCTCATCGAAATCATCGTCATACGGTGGATCCCACTTGCGGTCGATCGGCCATCGACTCAAGGTCTTTGCGATGTTGCGGCGTGCTGCCTCATCGAGACTCACGTCGGCATCATCGGCAGCAGCCACTAGGGCGCGAAAGATTTCAACGAGGTCAGCCGAGAGCGCGTCACGATTAGTATCAAATCTGCGGTTGCTGAAATTCTCCAGGAGCTGACCGACATTCCCGGCTAGGGCCAAGAGTCGACGCTCGACGATGTCCGTCGAGAGGGGTCCCTTAAATTCTGCCTTTGCGGTTTGGAGATCGACGAAGGTGGATGCACCCTCGCGGCCGTGATAGTCCCAGTCGGCGAGACTAGCCGGTAAGAGCTTGGCGATCGCGGCGAGGGGTAAGTTGGCTCGAAGCGCTGCATTGGCGAAGTACCAAAGCACATCGCCAAACTCCTCGATAACCGAGTCGTGGTATGCGATGTAGGAATCTTTATCTCGCTGTTTCTTTTTGAGTTCGCTTAGCAGGCTGCCCGCCTCCCCAAACAACCCGAGGAGAACAAATCCTAAGCCGGCGATGCCTTGCCGCTCGTTTTTGTCGGTTTTTGTGGTGAATTGCTGGTACTCGTCAAGACCTAGTGGCGCCTCGGCCTCGATGAACAGCCCTTGCGACCGTATCAGCCTCGTTTCGTTCGCCACCGGTCCCCTTGCTCCCAGACAGTTGCGCGGACCCCAAATTGCCCCGGCTACTGCACCGCCAAGAATGGCCGCCCCGCCAATCGACCGCGCCCCGATCAGTGAATCACGAACGATCGCACAAGGGAATCCCTGAAAAACAGCTAAATGCGTGCTGAGTTTCAGATCCGCCTAATGCCCGCACGCCCGTGCCTGATCCCGCATGACCTGGTAGTCGGCGAGCATCTGCTCAATGGCCGAGCCGGGCGGCAGGCGGTCGAGCTCGTCGGCCGCCCGGGCGAGGAACTTCTGGCTGTAGGGCACGACCGGCGGACAGGGCGCGCCGTCAGAAGGTGCCGTCGCGCAGGCGGCGAGCAAGCTCGTCGCGATCGCGAGGGCGGCGAGCAGCGGCTTCCAGCTGGTCATGTTGCACCTCGATGGTCTTCTTCATGCGCTCGACGCGCTCGGCATTGCGCCCGGCCTGACGGGCGCCCACGAGCACGGCCGCGGCGGCCGCCGCCGCGGCAAGCCAGCCGAGGAGGCCGAGGGCGTTGCGGAGGAGCCAGGGCTGGATCAGGGCCCACATCACCGGAGCCCCCGGCGGCGGTCGTCGATCCGCGCCCAGAGCATCACGCCGATGCCGACCAGCGTGACGAGGAGCAGCGCCCACTTGGCAGCATCGAGATAGGGCGCGATCCCGACGAGCACGTCCTGTGCCGGCCCGATCGTCTCCTGCACCGCTTCGATCGCCGCTGCGCCGAGCGTGCCGGTCGCCGCTGCCTGGCCGCCGCGCACGGTGCGCGACTGGCTGAGCTGGCGCCCGGGCGGCAGCACGCCGGCACGCACCAGCGCCGCGTCGATTTGGGCGTCCGTGTAGGGCTGCTGCCCGTTCTCCATGCGGATCATCGCGACAAGCACGGGCCGCAGATGCTCGGCGCGGTGCATGTCGAGCTTCTGGTCCGCGCCGAAGCCGCTCTCGCGCGCCACGAAGGCGGCATAGGCTTCCGTGTCGTTCTCGCTGGGCGGCGCCCAGATGCTCACCAGCTTGCGGATGGTGTCGGCGCCGCGGCGGTTGTAGTGGGCGATGATCAGCACGGCGCCGGCGCGCAGGCCCCAGACGGGGCCCTCGAACTGCTCGAAGGCACCGTCGGTGTTGCGCTCGGGCTCGATGCGCCCCTGCCAGCGGTTGGCCGGGTTCAAGCGGATGTTGAGCGGGTTGTGATTGCGGATGCCGCGCGGCAGGGCTCGCGTCTGCGTGGTCATGGGAGGCTCCCTCGAATCAAAAGCCGCCTCGCGGCGGCCGGGTGGACGGATTGGAACGGCGGGTAGCGCTCGGAGGCGTCAGCCGAGCAGCTTGAGCTTGATCCCCGCGAGCGCGAGGAGAGCGGCGAGCAACACGGTCGTAAGCACGCGCACCGCGGTCTGCCACGCCGTGCGCCGGGCGAGCCGCAGCGCGCCCAAGAGCGAGCGCAGCTCGCGGATGTCCTCGCGCGCCTCGCCGTTGTCGAGGCCGATGTCCTTGAGCGCCTGCCTGGCGCCGCGGGCGGCCGCCTGGCCCAGCAGCTGCTCAAGCTCGGCCTTTGGGAGGCTGACAAGCCCCCCACTATCCGTTCCGTCATTCATGAGGTTCCTCCAGACACACGAAACCCGCCTCGCGGCGGGTCCAATCAGTCGACGGTCAGAGACGCGTCTACTCGACCACCTCGATCGCGAACCAGGTGTCGGCAGCGGCGAGCACATTCTTGGTGGAGCCCGAAGTCTGGCGGGCGATAAACTCGAAGTAGTCGCCGGTGACCACAGGCACGACAGCAGAGGCGAAGTTCTGGACGCCGCTGTCGCCCTCGTCGCTCTCCTTGCCAGCACCGGGGAACAGGGCGCCGTTCTTGCTGGCCCAGATGTGCCGGTAGCCGGTGCCGCCGAAGCCCCAGCTGATGTTGCCCTTGAGCCGCACCTTGGAGACGCCGGCGGGAACCGTGAGGCGCGTCGGATTGCCGGCCGACCAGAAGCCGTCGGTATCGTAGACCACGGCGTCCCAGGCGAGCGCCGTGTCGGTCGAGGTCGGGACCGGCTCGGTGGCGGTGAGGTTGACGAGCGCACCGCGAAAGGCGGGCGCGACCCGTTCCACCACCTCCATGTTGAACCAGGTGGCGTCGCCGGCGGCGACGTTCAGGCTTCCGCCCGAGCTCTGCCAGCACTCGAGCTCGAAGTAGTCGCCGGGCTGGACCGGGACGATGCCGGTGGTGACCGAGAGCGCGTTGTCGCCGTTGCTCGGCACCGTGTCGAGGTCCTCGGCCCGGCCGGCGAAGCTTGCGCCGTTCCTCGTGATGCGGATGAAGCGGTAGCCCGCGCTCGAGGTGGTGGCGAAGCGCAGGTTGGCACTGAGCCGGACCTTGGAGACGCCGGCGGGCACGGTGAGCCGCGTCGGGCTGCCGGCCGACCACATACTGCCGTCGTCGAACTCGGCCGCCTCCCAGGCGACCGCGGTCATGGTCGAGGTCGCGATCGCCTGGTCGGTGGTGCGCTTGACCTGGACCGCGCGAACCTCCGAGGCCTGGGCGATGGTGTCGACCGCCATGACCGCGAACCAGGTCTGCGGGTCGGCCTCGACGGCGAGCGCGCCGCCGCTGTTCTGCCAGGCCAGGAGCTCGAAGTAGTCGCCCGGGCTCACCTGGATCGGCGCCGAGACCACCGCCTGACGGGCCCGGCTGCTGCTCCCGAGCGGCCCGATCAGGCTGCCGGGGAGCCCCTCCACCTCGACCCCGTTCCGGTGCACCTCGACCCAGCGGTCGCCCGTGGCGCTGGCGCCCCATTGGACTCCGGCGACGACCACCACCTTGGAGACGCCGGCGGGCACCGTGAGGCGGGTCGGGCTGCCGCCGCTCCAGAACCCGTCGGTGTCGAACAGCGTGGTCGCCCAGCCGATCGCGGTCTGGGACTGGTTGGCGATGCTGGCGTCGGCGCTGAGCTTGACCAGCGCGCCGCGGAAGCCGGCGCCGCTCACGCCCCCGCCGCCCCCGCCGCCGGTCACCGCGGCGTCGGGCGCCGCGGCGACGATCTCGGTCCCGGTGTTGTAGAGGAGGCGCCGCTGGCCCGCGGTCAGGTTGACCGAGCCGCCGCCCGAGGTCCGCTGCACGGTCGCGACCTGCGCGGTGGCGTTCCTCACCAGGAAGAAGCGCTTGCCGTCGGGCACGCTGAGCGTGAAGGCGGCGGCCGGCGCGCCGGTCAGCACCAGCTCGAAGTTGCGGGTGAAGGTCGCGCCGTCGACGGTGGTGCTGCCGGCCGAGCAGTCGACCGAGGCGGTGTCGTTCATCGCCTCGTCGAGCCGGTCGAAGGCGTCGTTGGCGGTGACCTCCTTCTGGTTCTGGGAGGCTGCGAGGTGCGGGATGCCGAGGTTGGGCGTTGGCATGTCAGAGGCTCGCTGTTGCAGGGAAGCCGCGGCCGGCGACCGCGCTCATCTGGTAGATGGCGACGTGCACCAGCGACTGCGGCGCGCCGAAGTCGGTCGTCTGGTCGGCCGCCGTGTAGAGGGCGGTGGGGCTCGAAAGCCCGGTGATGGTGCGGACGACGGCGCCGCCCGGCGTATCGAGCACGTCCACCTCGTAAGCCTCGGAGGCCTCGCCGAGCGGGACCACGCCCGTGCCGTCGCGCCAGTCGCCGCCGATGCGCGTGCGGCGGACCCAGGTGACCGTGAGGTCGCCGCCGCCGTTCCGGCTCCCGGCGAGATGCACGGGCGCGTAGGGCTTGAGGTCGCGGCCGCTGTGGCTGTGCACGATGGTCTCGGCGTCCTCGAACAGCGTGCCGAACCCGACCGCCCGCCAGGAGCGCGCCAGGCCGAGGTCGCCGAGCGAGACGGAGAGAGTCTCGACGTCGTCGGGATCGAGCAGCACGAAGATCTCGCCTACGGCGTGGCCGCCAACAAAGACGTCCGTCCCCCGGCGGCCGCGCAGGAGGCCTCGAAGCGTGTAGGAGCCGTCAGCGTTGATCGACACGTCGCGGAACTGGATGATCTCCGGCTCGCCATTGGCCTTGAGCACGAGGGCCGCATTGGCGCCGTTGACCAGCGCCTCCTGGGTCACGCTCTCCAGGCGATCGCCGCCGGTGGTCATGAAGACGGTGAGGCTGTTCTCCTCGTCCGTGCCGAAGGGCGAGCGCGGGGCTCCAAGCGCATTGGCGGTGGCACCCCAGGTCGCCTCGCTCAGAGCGCGCCCCAACTGCGCCCAGGCCGAGCCGTCGGGGCTGCGATAGAGGGCAGCGCCCGGCCAGCCCGGGCTGCCGAAGCCCGCCATCAGGTAGTAGAGGCGCGAGCCGGCGCCGCCCGCGTCGTCGACGTCGCGCAGGAGCGGCAGGTCGGCCAGGATGAGGCGCGTGGCCGCCTCGGCCCCGACCGCCTGCGCCGGCCGGCCGGACCCGCCATCGGCGAGGGCCGTGGAAACGTAAGTCGCTGCTGTCTCAGACACCCCCTTCAGCGCCAGCGAGAAGTCGGCGCCGACATCGAGCCGGGTGATCCGCGTGCGGAACGCCGATCCGCTCGGAAAGACCACGTCGACGACGTCCGTTGGATCCAAGGCCAGGAAGTCGGGCGGCAGCGCACCCTCGTATTGACTGCGCTCGATCCAGGCGCTGTAGAGCGTCTTGGCGGCGATGCGCTTCGCCGTGGCGGCATCGATGGCGAGCGCCAGCTCGAGGCTCGCCTGGTCGCGCGAGTGCATGGTCGCGAGCGGCAGCGAGGCGCGCTTCTCGCTCTGCGCCCCCTGCTGGTAGTCGGCATCGCGATCCATGTAGACGATGCCGACGCGCTCGGGCAGCTCCACCTCCTGGGTGCGGCGCTCGCGCCAGCTCTCGCCCGTGCGCTCGTCGAGCGGCAGCAGGAGGTCGGCGCCGATGGTGGCGGCCGGCGCCCGCCCGCGCGTCCGAAAGCGCAGCAGGTCATCACTCTCGGCGGCGTCGAAGAAATAGGCCTGAGCCAGCGGCTCGATGGCGCCGCGCACGGTCGTCTGCCGGCCGATCACATAGCCAGGCACGGACGGCGTGAGCTCGGCCACGTCGATATCGGCGAGCCCTAGGCCGGCACGCCCGCAGAGGTCGGCGACGATGGCCGACAGCGCCTCGCCCTCGCCGCCGCCGCGATTGAGAAAGAGCCGCGCCCACCCGTTGCTGCCGCGCACGAGATGGGTGTCGGTGACTGCGTCGTAGACCTGGGCGCCACCCTCGCTCACGGCGTTGGGCCAGAGCTCGTTGAGCACGATGGCGCCGGTCGCGGTGTCGAGCTGGACCACGCGCGTGCCGCGCATCAGGGTCCAGCGCTGCCCCTTGAGCCGGCTCTGGCCGAAGTACGGGCCTTCGTAGTTGATCTGGCTCGGGACCGCGGTCTTCCAGACGACTCCGGCGTCGGCCCGCCACTTGAGCGTATAGATCGTGCCCGCCGACCCGCCGTTCGAGATCCGGGCCTGGAATATCACGCTGTCGTCGGTGGCGTCATAGGTGAGGCCGCCGGCCGTGTCATAGAAGCCGGTGGCTCCCGCCTCGATCTCCGCCGGGCTGACGCTCGCCACCTTCTCGAAGGTGACGCCCAGCGACTGGCCGGTCAGCGCATCGTACTGGGCGAGCGCCGAGACCCGGATGCGGTAGAGTCCGAGGCTCGCATGGTTGGTCCCCGTCCCGCTGCCGAGGAGCCAGCCCTCGCCGAAGCCTTCGCCGACTGCCCCGCCGATGGCGCCGCGCACGCGCGGCTCGGTCACCGTCTGGCCCGCGCCCCAGACGTAGCTCATGCCCTCGGCGCGAATCAGGCCGACGTCGTCGAAGATCGAGCCGGTCAGGATGAAGTCTGCCCGCCCCGAAGGTCCGTAGGCCGAGACCATGCCCATCCACGTGGTCGCGACGAAGCGGAGGGTCGAATTCGAGAGCCCGTTGCTTGTCGAACCGAAGCGCCCGACCTCCTTCAGCGCATTGGGCTCGATGCGCAGGATCGGACGCGAGTTGCTCGACCCGGTGACGACGTAGAGATGGCCATCCTCGCCGCAGAAGAGCGTGCTCGGGAAGTTGTTCGGCGCGACCTGGGTCACGTCCGACATCCGCGCCTGGCGGTCCTCCTTCATGGTGCGCAGGCTGAAGCGATGGAGGCCGGCGGCATCGGCGTTGCTGCTCGACGAGACGAAGTAGCCGTAGCCGCGCCGCCAATCGGCCGCGAGCTCGTCGATCTGGTAGGAGCCGAAGGCGCCGCCCTCGCCCGTGGTGATGAAGTCGAGGAGCTGGGAAGGCTGCTGCGCGGCGCGGCGGAAGGTGATCTCGGCGGTAATGTTGGGGATGCGGTTGCCGTAGTCGGCGAGCGCCAGGTCCTCGAACACGATGAGGCAGAGCCCGCGATGGGCCGGCGCGCGCCCGGCGCCCACATGGGCCTCGATCAGGGGATCGGGCAGCTGGGTCTCGCTGCCAGGATAGAAGCGGAACCGCAGGTTGGGCTTGGCGACGTCCGGGCTCGCCCCGGTCTTGTCGTAGATGAGCTTGCCGTCGGCCCAGATGCGCAACACGTCCTCGGCCGGCCCCTCGCCGAAGCTGAGCGCAAACGAGGCAAAGTAGGAGTAGCTGACCGAGGTCTGGGTCGCCCCGCCGCCGCCCTTGCCGCCCGCGCGGGTGCGGGTCACGTTCTGCTGCTCGCGGATGCCCGACGACCAGATCATGTTGCCGGCCATCCGGAGCGTGCCGTAGCCAATCGCGATCGACGCGCCGTAGGCGGACGAGGTGACGGTGAGGTCGCCGAGGCGCGGGCCCTCGGTGCGGATGTCCGGGCCCTTGCGCGGGAACAGCAGTTGGCCTGCGACCGCGCCGACCAGCCAGCCGGCCTGCCATCCGACACCGATGGCGGAGCCGAGCGCGGCCCCGCCCACTGCAACGAGGATGGCCATGGATCAGACGACGGGCTTGCGGAAGCGGAAGGCGAACTTGACCTTGGCGAGCCACTCGCCGGCGTAGGGCTCCTCGATCACCTTGCGCCGGAGCGCATGGGCGTGGATGAGATGCGGATGGCTCAGCCGCTCGGTGAGGAAGCCGCAGTGGCAGGGATAGGCCTGGTCGGCGAAGACGAGCACGTCGCCCGGCCCTGCCTCCGGGATGGCGACGCCGTCCATGTTGGTGCGGAAGTGCTCGACGAAGCCCTGGCCCTGGGCACGGCGGCCATAGGCGGTGTGGTCGTAGTCCGAGAGCCCGAGGGCGCGCGCGACCTGCACCACGAGGCCGACGCAGTCGATGCCGGAACGGGTCCGCCCCTGGTGGCGCCAGGGCACGCCGAGCCAGCTCCGCGCCTCCGCGACGATCTGCTCGGGCGTGATTATCTCAGCGGGCATCGGGGTAGCTCATGATGGCGTCCTGGCCCGGCACGTAGGGCTCGCCGCGGAAGTTGAGGACGTTGGCAAAGCGATCGATGCAGGTATCGAGGCGCTTGTCGCAGCCGGGGTGTATGCGGAAGAGATCGCCGACCCGGATCGCATAGCCCATGGGGAGGAAGAGCTCGATCCGGCCGCTCGCTTGCGTCCAGGCCTTGACCTCGATCGAGCGGCCGGTGTTCGGACCGCTCTCCCAGGTCAGCACGCCGCCCGCGAACCAGCCGTCGGCCGCGCGCGGCTCGTCGATGGAGGCGGTGAAGACGGCGCGGTCGACCACATCGGCGACGAGCCCCGCACGGCTCCACGCCTCCATCGCCTCGAACACGGCGCTGCCATCCGTGGTCTGCTGGCCGACGCCCGTGTCGTAGGCGGGCTGGACCGCAGCGGTGGTGCCCACCGCGACGCAGCGGTAGATCCGGTTCTCGTAGACGGCGGCGGTGCCGACGCCGGTGGTGGTGTCGGTGAAGTAGCCGGAGACGCCGTCGAGCGCAGCGTTGCAGGCCGTGCCGCTCACGCGCGTCCCGCTGAAGACCACCCGCAGCTGCCGCGCGCCGGCCGGCACCGGGGCGTCGGCAGCTTGCCGGAGCGTCCAGACGCCCGCCATCGCCTCGTTGCCAGTGTCGAGCGGCGTCGCGAGCACCGCGCCCGCTTCGTCCAGCAGCTCGACGCGCACCCGGCCCTGGTCGGCGGTATCGCCGCCGCCATTGGCCCGCCAGGCGCCAACGGTGAGGAGATAGCTGCCGCCATCGGTCGTGGCGGGATCGAGCACGCCTGCGAGATCGACGGTCTGGCGGACCTCGAAGCTGGAAACATTGCCGCCTTCGATGAAGTGCGTTCCCGTCTTCGGCCCGAGCGCGCCGTTCGAGGTCTTGGCCGACGCCGAGCCTGACACCAGGGTCCAGCCGGAAAGGTCGCCCGCATCGAAGCCCGGATTCACGAAGGGGATGCCGATCGTCGCCAGCGCCGAGGACGTCCGGACACGGACGATGTCGCCCACCGCATAGGCGGCCGAGCGCTGGATCTCCGGCGGATGGATCGGCACCTTGCAGCGGTCGTCGCCGAGATCGGCGCGGCATTCGGGGCTGTAGAGCTCGCCGATGCGCTGGGAGAGCGCCTGGGTCATGCCCCTGAGCTCGGTGCGGAAGACGCCCTGCTCGGTCAGCACCACCTCGCCGAACCAACCGCGGCGCATTCGCAAGCTGCCCATCGACGGGTCGGCCCAGTTGACGAGGAAGATGCGCACCTCGGCCTGATCGAACAGCCCCGCACGCAGCTCCTCCTCGGTGATCGCTTGCGTGTCGAACACGCCCTCGACGTCGAGGTTGTCGACGCCGAGGCTCGAATCGTTGGCGATCGCCGTGCGCGAGTAGCCCGAGCTCGCCCTGTAGACCTCGCCCTCGAAGACGAGGTCGCGGTCGTGATCGGTGAAGAAGAACTCCCGCCCATCCCGCCGCGTGATGCGCCAGCAGGTGGCGAGCGTCGTCACCGGCCCGGCGAGATGGGCCGCGAGCGCTGCGGAAACGGACTTCATGGCCGGATCTCGACGATGATGATCTGCCCCCAGCTGCCGAGCTGGTAGGTCTCGATGGTGATATCCATCTGGTCGCTGTCGAAGCGGGCCGGCACGTCGAACTCGAAGTCGGCCGTCACCTGCACGCCGGAGGCGGGCGCGGAAGTGAAGGTGACGAGGCCGGTCGCCGTGTTCACGGTCCAGCCCGAGGCCGCCTCGACGCCGTCGCGATAGACCCGGACCGTGCCGGCGACGGGCTTGGCGGCGACGCGCGTCTCGATCTCGCCCCCGCTCGCGTAGCGCTTGACCAGCTGGAAGGTCTTGGTCGTGCCGTCGCCAATGCCGATCAGTTGGGCGAAGGCCTGGTAGTCGGTCCAGTCCTTGAAGCGGAAGCCGTAGGCGCGGCCCTTGCGCGCCCGGAAGAAGGCGATGAGCTCGGCCACCTGCTCGCGCTTCTTGAGGCCATGCGCGACGTTCCAGCGCCCGCGCGCCTCAGCCCAGTTGGCGTTGCGCCGCTCGTGGCCCGACACCGTGGTGACCACCGTGGTCGAGTAGCCGGGACCGCCCGAGGCGCCATAGGAGATGTCGGGCGGGAACTGCATCTCATGGAAGCCGGTCATGGTCGATGCGCGTCAGAGGTTGCGCCGCGCCCGGTCGATGGCGCGCGCGGCGTCGGCCGCGATCTGCCCCTGGGCGTAGCGGAAGCCGCCCACGTCGGGCGTCGAGATGTTCATCACCACGGTGATCCCCGCCTGCGCAGGGACCGGCCGCCGCTCGGCTTGGCCGCGAGCGCCGGCGCCGAGCGCCGCCATCTGCTCCGGCGTGAGCACGGCCTCGCCGCGGCGCAGGATCGCCGGCATCTCGTCCGGCGCGAGGCCCGCGAAGCCGCCCGTATGGTAGCGGGGCGCCGTTAGGAACACCGCGGCATCGACGCCGCGTGCAGGCGTGGCGTCGCGCCCGGCGACCCCGCCGCCGTGGAAGATCCCGGCGAAGACCTGCCCGAGGCCGCCCAGGAGGTCGCCGCCCTCACTGCCGCCGGAGAGCAGGTTGGCAAGCGGTGCCAGGATCGCCTGGCGGACCGCGATGCGGGTGATGTCCGCCAGGATGCTGTCGGCGAAGGAGGCGAACTCGAACTTGCCCGTGGTCACAAAGGAGACGAGCGCGTCCTCCATGGTTTTGAAGGCGAGCGCGGTCGCCTGCTCTGCGGCCTTGGCGGAGTCGGTCGCCGCGTCGGCATAGTCCCTGAGCGCCCGGGTGACGCCGTCCTGCCACTCCCGGCTCTGGCGGAGCAGCCGGTCCTGCGCTGCCGCCAAGTCCTCGTTCGCCTTGACGAGCGCGCGGTTGAACGTCTCCTGATCGATCGCGCCGGCGCTGAGCAGCGTGCTCAGGCGCTCGACGGCCACGCCATACTCCTCGGTCGGCGTGCGCAGCTGCTCGACGAGGCGCCGCCCCTCCTCGCGCAGCCGCTCCTCCTCCTGCATCGCCTTGGCGAGCTCTTCACGGGCCTGCTTCTCGTCGTAGAGAGCGCCCGCGAGCCGCTCGACCTCGGCGCGCTGCGCCGCCGTGGCGCCCTCCGAGAGGCGCGAGAGCGCCTGGTCGATGAAGGCCTGGCGCTCGTCGGCAAGACCGGCGAGCTGCCGGCCGAGATCCTCGATCACCCGGGCATTGGCGGCGGCGACGCGGCCCGCGGCCTCCCGCGCCGGCCGCTCGATCGCCTCGATCCGCCGCCGCGCCAGCTCCTCGGCCCGGCCGATGGCCGCGTCCACGTCGGCGGCGTTGCTGCCGTCCGGAGCGCGGAGCGCGTCCAGCCGCCGGCGCGTCTCATCGAGCTCCCGGTTGATCCGCGCGATGCGCTCGGCGGGGTCCGTCGCAATCTGGTCGATCGCGCGGCCGATCTCGCGGCGCTGCGTGCTGAGGAGCTCGGCTAGGCGCTCCGCTTCCGCGGCGCGGCGGCCCGCTTCCGCGCGCTGCTGCTCCTCAGCGAAGGCCTCGGCCTCCCTGCGCGCCTCAGCGATGAGCTCGTCGACTTGGCGCCTCAGGTCCTCGACCAGGCGCTGGGTCACGGCGACGGCACGGCGGTTGCCGCTCTCCCTGAACCTCACGAGCCGGTCCTCGGCCTCGATGAGCCGCCGGTTGGTCTCGACGATGCGGACCGAGATCGGGTCGTCCTCGAAGAGGCTCGCCACGCCCTCGGCGGCATCGGCGAGCAGGTTGAGCGCGCCCTCTGCAAGCCCGGAAACGGCAGGCGTGCGGCCGATGGCCTCGAGGAGATTGCCCCAGGCGTCGGACAGGCGGTTGGCGGCGCCGGTGAGGCCGCCGGCCTCGGCGGCACTGGCGCCGCCGACCTGCTGTTCGAGCGCATCGAGGATGACCTTCTGCGCTTCCGCCGTCTGGCCGGTCTCGACCAGCGATTCGATGAGCTCGCGCTGCGAGGCGGTGAAGGAGACGCCGACCCGGCGGAGCGCCGAGATGCCCTGTATGGGCTCTTCGAGCGCCTTGCCGAGCTGCGTGGCGCTGGAGCGCAGGTCCTGCCCGAAGACCGTGGACAGGTCCTGCGCCAGCCGGATCGCCCGCGTGAAGGTCTCGCCGGAGACCGAGCGGAAGGTCGCGAGCACCGAAGCCGCGTCTTGGACGGACTCGGCCGAGGCGAGCGTCGAGCGCTCCATCTCCTCGGCGAAGCCGGCGATCTCGCGCGCCGTCAGGCCCGAGGCGTAGCCCGTCGCGCGCAGCACCGCCTCGAGGCGGCGGTAGGAGCGGTCGGCCTCGGCCGCCTCCTGCACGCCGCGCGTGAGGATGAGCCCGAGGCCCGCGATCGCCGCGCCGGCGGCAAGGCCGGCCGGGCCGAGCCGCGAGAGCGCCCCGCCCAGAGGGCCGAGGCGGCTGGTCAGCCCTTCGAGCGAGCCGCGGACCTGCCCGGCAGCGCCGTCGATCGCCTGCAGCGCGCGCGAGGCGGGCCGCGCAGAGTCTTCGATGCGCTTGAGCGAGCGCTGGCCGCTCTCGCCGACGTCGCGCAGCTCTGCCTTCACCTTGCCGCCGTCGATGACGGCAAGGCGCACGGCGAGATTGCGGGTGGTCATGATCTGTCCCGAGTGGGGTTGAAGGCAGGCAGAGTGTCGGTGCCCTGGAGGTTCTGGGCCTCTAGCTCGGGCTCTCGGTGGTCATCAGGGGACGAGGCGATAGGACGTTCGGTGCTGATCGATTCGGCAGTTCGTAGGCTCTCGGAACGCGCTGAGGCGCTAAGTGATTCAAAAGACTCGCAAAATTTTCGCTTTACTAACCATCTGATTCTGTTAGGTTTTTTTTGGATGGACGCAACATACAATCTCAACGGCGGCTTCAAGCCAACGATCAAGCGCTTCGCCGACCTGAGCGGGCCGGACTTCTTTCCGACGCCTCCATGGGCGACTTACGCACTCATCGACAATGAGAAGTTCAAGGGTGACATTTGGGAATGCGCCTGCGGTGACGGCGCAATGTCCCGGGTTCTCGCAGAGACTACTCGCCCGGTACGCAGCTCCGATCTTTACGATCGCGGGTTTGGCGATATCGGAGTTGACTTCCTGACGGCGTCGCGGAGCGCTGACAACATCATCACGAACCCGCCATACAACAGTGCGGAAGCATTCGTGGCGAATGGCGTGAATCTCGCCAAGAGGAAGTTCGCGCTCTTACTACGCCTCGCGTTCCTGGAGGGTGCAAACCGCGCCAGGACAATCTTCGAAAGATGTCCACCCTCGCGCGTCTGGGTCTTCAGCGAACGGATCACCTTCTATCCGACCGGCGTCGAGGTGAAGGGGACCGGCACTACGGCCTATGCGTGGTTTGTCTGGGACAAGGACGCGCCGAGCGGAACCGAACTCCGATGGTTCAAGCCCGGCTACAAGGCGCGTTATTCTCAGTAGCCTTTGCTTTTCAAGTAGCGCCTGCCGCTATCCGTGATCCTGTAGCCAACGCGGGGAACATGCGTCGCATATCCCTCGCAGATTATGTTCCCCGGCGTATCGGAGTGCGATTTGATGTTCCGGATCAGTTGCTCCCACAGTTCTTCATTCGGACGGGTCAGCGACTGCACCTGATCCTCCGCCGATAGCTTGAGGTAATCGGGCAGTTCCTTTTTCAGTCGCTGATACGTTGCTGTGCCATTGGGCCGGCTTGCCGCGATCTGCAGCGTCGCAAAGGCAACCTCGGCCTCGGTAACGCGATTGGGTCTTTTCGCCATCTCCCCCTCCCATTTTGATTGAGTTTATGAGGGGGTCACGGATTTCGCGAGTCTTCGTAATTGTCGGTGAGCCGATTGTTCATCGCCTTCACGAGGCCGGCCTCGCCGGCGGGCAGGAGCTCGGCCAGCGCCTGGAGGTCATGGCCGAGGGCCTCGCCGAGCCGCAGCGCGGCCACGAGATCGATGCCGATCACGGCGCCGGGCACGATCCGTAGCTGGCCACCTGAGCGCGTGAGCACGTCCCAGGCCTGCCAACCGGCATCGGTCAGCGGCTCGTTGGCGATGTAGGGGCAGAGGGCGCCGTCGATGCCGGGCTCGCCCCGCGCACAGGGACGACCGTCACGCCGGCACCCGTCGCAATAGGCCGGCCCGCCGCCGAAGTGCCACTTGGCGCGGGCCGTCAGGCGTTTTTTTCGGCGTCCAGCAGCAGCGCCGGACCGAGATACTGACGCTCGAAGGACTCGGCGATCGGCCAGAGGTCCATCAGCGCATCGACGCCTTCGGGCGTGAGCTTGGCCGGCTCACCCTTTTCATCGCCTACGCCTTCCCAGCCGTCGATCGCTGACTTCGCGAGCGCCTTGACGAGCGCCGCGGTCCGCTCGCCGACGGCGTTTTCGTCCGTAGTCGGATCAATGCTGCGCGCCACCGCCGCCCGCGCGGCCATGACGAGAGCCGTGGTGCAAGGCCGGACATGGACGCGCGCGCCATGGCCAAGGTCGAGCCAATAGGGCTCGCGTTTCAAATCGAGACGGATCATGGGAGAGTCCTCACAAGAGGCGTGGAGGGGTGAGACGGATCAGAAAACAGTCCGGTGGACTGTTTTCCCGGCGAACGGCCGGGCGGGGAAAGCGATCAAACGTAGCTGGTGACGTCGTTGAGGAGATGGGCGCGCAGCATGGTGCCTTCCGTGTCGTCGAAGGCGGCGCGCCAGTCGAAGCTCGCCTCGACCCCTCCGGGGCCGGAGACGGCGTACTTGGGCTTGGGCAGGAAGACGCGCGGCAGCTCGAAGCGGAGCGCGTAGCCTTCGGGGAAGGTGAAGCCGTATTCGAGGGCGACCGGATCGCCGTCGGTGGCCTCGGCGACGAGCGTCGCGCCGTCGAAGCGCACCGACATCGCGCCCTGCGCCGAGGCGAAGGTCGGATCGGCCGCCTCGATCTTGCCGTCCTCGCGGATCACCCGCACCCGCTCCAGGTTGTTGGAGAAGGTGAGGCTGCCGCCGGTGACGCCGGCGAGCGCCGACCCGCCGCGGCGGATGAAGCCGCGCCCCTGGCTGAAGCGCCGGAGGGCGTAGCTGTCCGGCGCCGCATCGACGGTGGCGGCATATCGCTCCTCGCCCTGGGCCACAAGCTGGAGCCGCGCATTGGCAGGGCCCTCCTGGCCCATCTCGAAGGCGAGGCTCTCCATCACCGTGCCGAGGTGGCGGAAGAAGACCGGCGTCGTGAGCTTCGGGTGGCCGATCTCGACCGTGTAGCTCGGGATGTCGTCGGCGCCGCTCTCCCAGACGTGGGCATGGCCGCCACCGGTGAGAGTGGGCCCCGAGACGCTCGCCGCCGAGGCGGCGATGGTGAAGCCGTTGCCTGTGGGTCCCGCGATGTCGAACTCAATCGCCAGCGTCTGGGTGCCCGTCGGCCGCGAATAGGTGCACTTCGACACCTCCGCATCGGCCGAGGCGTTGAGGTCGGCCACCAGCTGGTCGACGGTCTGGGTCGCGGTCGCCTGGATCTGGGTCTCGTTGCCCGAGGGGATGCCGGAGACGAAGGTCCAGACGGTGCCGTTCAAGGTGATCGTGTCACCGGCGGATGGATTAGCGGCGAAGCCGATCGAGCCGCTGGCCTTGACCGTCGTCGTCACCGGGTCGCCGAAGAGCCCGGTGAGCCAGAAGCCGGTGCCGCGGAGGTCGAGCGGGATCTCGATCTGGCCCTCATCGGTGATGAGGCCGCGATAAGGGTCCTGGGCATTGCGCCCGCGCCCGAGCAGCGGATCATCGCCGAGCGGCTGGGCCGAGGAGAGATCGGTCGACTTGAAGTCGAGGCTCCGGTAGCCGGACAGCGGCGCCACGCCGTAAGCCGCCTCGCGGCAAGTCTTGAGCGTGGCGTCCGCGCCGTAGGCGCGCACCTTGGGCATGAGGAACTCCTTGGCTTGTGGGGTCAGCTGATGAGCGGATCGCTCACCAGGTACTCGACCGTGACGACGAGGCGGGCGTTGAGGACAGGAGCGCCGCCCTCGATGGCGAGTGCGCCGATCTCGGGCGCGGATGGAATCAGGTTCTCGGCGAGGCCGCCTAAGCTGGGATCGGCCTTGAGCGCGGCACCGATATCACCGAGCAGCGCATCGAGCGCCACCTCGCCGCCACCATCGGCGTCACGCGTCACATAGGCCTCGATTTCGACCCGGTGGCTGTAGAACTCCGCGCGCGGATTGAGCGTCACGTCCGGCTCGCCGGGATCGCCATCGCGCAGGATGACGAGCCCCTCCGCCGGCACCCTCTCGGGCAGGACCTCGTTGCGGCGGACCGCCGCCGAGAGACCCGTGCGCAGCGTTAGGTCAAGCGCCGCAAGGACAGATTCGCGCTTCGACATCAGCCGTCCTCCTGCGAGACCGCGCGCCAGTGGCGCAGCACCAGCTCGGGCAGGCGCGCCTGCCAGCGGGCCGCCGCGCCCGCGACGTCGAGGCGCTTCTTGAAGGTGACCTGAGGCACGAGGATGAAGATCGGCACCGTGACGAGGCCGCGTCCCGTCCGCAGCGCCGCTGCGCTCGCCTGCGCGAAGCCGCCCCGCTTGCCCCGCCGCGCCCTTAGGTTTTCGGCGACCAGCAGCGAGGGCGCGCCGCGGCGATAGACGAAGCGAAGGCGCTGCCCCGTCCGCCGCTCCCAGCCGCCGGGCGTGATCTTGGCCCCGCCGTCGCCGTAGCGGCCGGCGGCGTCGGTGGGGATCGCCAGAAAGAGCCCGCGGGTCGAGCGGATGACGGCCCCGTCCTCATAGACGCGGACGATGCCGGGCGCCTTCGACCAGACGAAGCCGGCGGCGGCGATGCTCTGCTGTCCCTTGGGGTAGGCCTCCCCGCGCCAAGTCCGGGCGAGCCGTTCGCCGAGGCCCGCACCCGTGATCTGCCGGCGCAGCTCCGCCTTGAGCCCGTCGGCGGCCTCGCGAACACCGGCCGTGACGGCGCCCTCGGCGGCCTTGAACTCCTCGGCCATCATTCGGCGCAGGTCGCCGGTCAGTGCAGCCGCGAGCCTCATGACACTTTCCGCAGCTCCGCCGTCCAGACGAGACGCTCGCTGTCACGCACGGGCTCGCCTTGGACCACGAAGGTCTCGCCGTCGATCTCGAAGGCGTCGCCTTCCACAAGCATCGTCACCTCTGCCGTCCGCACCTCGACCACGGTGGTCGCGGCGAGCAGGCGCGTCTCGCCGAAGCTCCCAATGCGGTCCGGCTGGCGCAGGACGATCCGCACCGGGACAGCCACGCCCGTGCCGCCCGCACGCCACAGGGCGTCCCGAGCGAGATTCGGATCGGCGAAGAGATCGTCGATCGCCTCAGCAAACACGCTCATTCCGAGCCTGCCGAGGGATCAGTTGCTGGAGAAGATGCGCACCGCGAGCCGCGGACGCTTGTTGACCGGCAGGATCGAAGCCTCGGTCTTGACCTCGATGGCGCTGCCGTCCGGTCGCGCGATCTGGCGCGCGTAGATCGGCAGGCCGACCGTGTTGACCGTCTCGATCAGGTTCGCCGGCGCGCCGTAGGTGACGAAGGTGTCGAGGGTGCCGAGCGGGAAGGCGATTCCCTCGCCGGCCGGGATCAGCGTCTCAGTGGCGCCGGTCGAAAGCGTGACGGTGGCGCTGTACTCCTCGAAGACGATGCCGGCGAAGGGGAAGCGTCGGCGCGTGTCCTCGCGCAGCGGCTGGGCACCGGTCGAGGAGTAGTACTTGTAAGCGTCCTCGACCTTGGCGTGACCGATCAGCTTGTCGAAGAACTCAGGAGAGACGAGTGCCAGCACGCCGGTCATGGTCTCGCCCTTGAGCTCGGTCTCGACCTTGCGCAGCACGTCGCGCACCTTGCCCTGGACCTGGGTGCCGGCGGTGCCGAGCACGAAGTCGGTCTCCTGCTGCGCCAGGCCGAACTCGGTCAGGTAGTTGTAGAGCGTGGTGCCGGCGCCGTCCTTGACGATGCCGCGAAGCGCATTGACCTCCATGTACTCCCGCGTCTGCGCGTGCTTCACCCGCATGCGGGTGAGCTTGCGCTCCATGACGGTGGCGAGCGGATCGGCGGCGTCGGCGACGCCGAAGCCGCGCACGCCCTGGATGTCCTGGGGTGTGATCACGTCGTCGTGCGGGATCCACGGCACCGTGAAGGAGCGCATCGAGCGCGTGTCGCGATTGGCGACGGTGGCGGGACCGCCGAGAGGTACGGTCGGCAGGAGGTTCAAGACTCCTTCCGCCTGCTCGATGACAACGGAGCGCTGGGTCACGCCCTCGAAGCGGAACAGGCCCATCTGCCCGAGGCGGGTGTAGACATTGGGCAGGATGTTGATGGCCTGGGTCATCTCGGCGAGCGAGTAGCCGCCCGCATCGAACGGGTTGATCATGGCGACCATGGGGTCGGGTCTCCTTGGGCTGGAACTGGCATGAAAAAGGCCCCGAAGTGGAGGCCTCGGAGCCGGTGACGGATCGGATCTGACGGGCGTGGATCAGGCGGTGTCGCGCGGCACGATGCCAGCGGCGCTGAGCTCGGCGTGCTTGGCGGCCTTCTCCGCCTCCTGATCGACGGAGGCGTCGAAGACGAGTGCGGCCTTGGAGACGATCGCTGGTCCGCGGGCGACAACGAGACCGGTCCTGTCACCGGCGGTGGCATCGACCGCTTCGAGCAGGACGGCGGCAGCAACCTCCGCGCCCTCGTCGCCGAGAACGAGGGCCGCGGGCGAGAGGCGGTACTTGCCCGAGGCCGTGATCTTGCCGAGCACGGAACCAAGCGCATAGCTCGTACCCGCCTTGAGCGTCACGGTCTCGCGGCAGTAGCTGCCGTTCAGCTCGTACTTGAGAAGATCGCCCAGCGTGGGCGGCATGGTCAGCACAGGCATGGGTCACCTCCTCATGCGTTGCGGTTTGCGGTCGCCGCGCGCTCACGGGCGCGGCGGACGATGGGGCTGTCACCAGCCGTGGGTGCCTGCGGCGCCGCGGCGACCACGGCGCTCGCTTCGGCACGCTGGCTGAGGGCATCGAGCACCGAGCGGCGCAGGGCCTCAGGCCTGATCCCCTTCTCCATGGCGTCCGCCGCATCGATGGTCAGCCCAAGCCGGCCCGCCTGCGCCGCGATGGCGGCGATCTCGGCATACTCGGACCGGAGGCGCTGCGCTGCATCGTTGGCCGGCGCTTCGGGGGAAGCCGGTGCGGAGACGGGAGCCGCCGGGGCCGGATCCGGCGCCTGGCCGATGCCCGCTTCGGCTTCGGCGTGGTCGTTGTTGTCGGGCGCTCCCGTTTCGATGTTGGCGACATCCTCGGTGGGCGCTTGCGCTTCGGTTTCGGTGGTCATGTCAGGCTTTCTCCTTGAAGGTTGAGCGGCGGAGGTGTGCGGCGTTACGCGGCCTTGCGCGGCGGCGGTCCCCGAACTCCGACCCGGGGACTGGCTTCGCGCCGGCCGATCGAGCGTTGCGACGAGGTCGGCGAGTGCCTGGTCGACGCTACCCAGGCGGTCGGCGAAGCCGATGTCGATTGCGCGCTGGCCGCGATAGATGGCGGCCTCTGTTGCGCGGACCGCGTCCGGGCTCATGCCGCGATTGCGCGCAATGAGCGCGACGAGCTCGCCATGGAGCGCGTCGACATCGGCCTGGATGTCGGTGAAGGCCTCAGGCGGGAGCGGCTCGTGGGGATTGCCGTCGACCTTCTTTCTGCCTGCGTGGATGAGCGTCCACTTGAGGCCGGCCATCGCGTCGGCGGCGCTCTCGTCGACATGAATGGCGACGACGCCGACCGAGCCGACCTCGGCGGTGCGGCTGACGTAGAGGCGGTCCGCAGCACTCGCGATGGCGAAGCCAGCCGACAGCGCGCTCTCGTGCGCCACCGCCCAGAGCGGCTTGTCCGCCTCGTCGCGCAAGGACACGAGACGGTCGACCAGATCGAAGAGGCCACCGACCTCGCCGCCGGGCGAGTCCAGCTCGAGCAGCACGGCGCGGGCCGAGGGCTCCGCGAATGCCGCCGCGACGGCGCTGCCGATCGCACCATAGTCGCTGGCGCCGAAGAGGGCCGTCAGCCAGTCGCCCCGGCTCACCAGCGGCCCGAGCACCGGCACCACGGCGATGCCGCTGTCGGTCACCGTGAAGCCGCGCGCCGGATCGGCGTCGCGGAGGACCGGCATGATCGCGGAGCGCGCATCGATGGGAAGATCGGCGGCGAGCAGCCCGTCGAGCGCGCGCGGCGCGATCGCCAGCGGCCGGCCCGAGAGCCGGGTCAGCGCAGGATGATGTGACCTCATGGAGTCCTCAGTCGGGCGCCGGTGCGGATGCCGGCTGTTCCAGATCAGCAGGGACCGAATCGGACCGCGCGCCGGCGAAAGAGAGTCCGAGGCTTCGCTCCCGCTCGCGATCGGCGGCGATCTCAGCGTCGACTTGGTCGGCGTCGTAGCCGCGCTCCGCGAGCGCCTGGGTGCGGCTCTTGAGCCCCGCCTCGATCTGCTCGATCTCGGCGCGGGCATCCTTCAGCGGATCGACCCAGTCCCACTTCGGCGGCAGCCACGAGCAGGCGATGTAGTCGCGGCGGCGCGCCTCGTAGCCAGGGAGGTCGAGGGCGCCCGCCATGACGGCCGTATCCATCCAGCGTGCCCACACGCGCCGGCAGATCTGCCAGACCATGACGGCATGCTGGTAGGCCTCGACCCGGCGGCGGAACTCCAGGAGCGCGAGCCGCGAGTTCGAGTAGTTGGCCTTCAGCATGTCGTTCGAGAGGTACGCGTAGGGGACGCCGAGCGCCGCCGAGACCTGCAGAAGCGTGCGGTACTGGAACGGCTCGTAGGTCTGGCCGACGTCGGCCGGCGCCGATGTCTGGACCTCCTCGCCCGGCTCCAGCATCACGATCTGGCCGGGCTGCAGGTCCATGGTGCGCTCGCCCGTCTCGTCGCTCTCGGCGACGTCGAACGGCTCGGCGGGCGCTGGCGTGGTGATGAAGAGCGCGTGCATCGCCGCGACCTTCTTCCGGTCGAGCTCGGCGTCGTCGTACTGGTCGAGGAGGAACAGCTTGACGATCCCCGGCGCGAAGCGCGAGACGCCCCGTAGCTGCCCCGCATCCACCGGATCGATGACGTGGATCACCTCGGAGGCTGGCACCCGCACCGTCTCGCCGGAGAGGCCCGGATCGGTCACGTCGCCGGGATGGCGGCGCAGGAAGTGGTAGGCGACGCGCCTGCCGATGCGGTCGAACTCAATGCCCTGGCGGATGACATTGCCGCCCGCGATCTGCTCGTTGCGCGTGAGCGGGAGCATCTCGGACGGGATCATCTGCAGCTGCAGCGGCACGACGAGCCCGTCCCCAGGCTGGCGTGGCCGGAAACGGAGGAACACCTCGCCGGCGATGAACACCTCGCGCGCGGCGCGGCGCTGCTGGCCGTAGAAATCGGTGAAGCCTTCGGCGTCGCTGTCGTCGGTCCAGTCGAGCCAGAGCCGCTGGACGCGCGCCTTGAGATCGGCATCGGCGATCAGCGACGACGGCTTGATCCCATCGCCGACGACATTGCCGGCCCAGCTTTCGATCGCATTCGCCGCATAGCCGTTGTTGCGCACGAGCCAGCGGGCGCGTGCGGTGATGTCGGCGCCGGCCGCGGCGATCAGCGTGTTGAGATGCGCCCGGCTCGGCTGGAAGTGCCGGAGCCGCCGGCTCGCCTCGCCCGCCTCAAAGCCGCCGATGAAGGCGCCGACCTGCCGGCGCCAGCGCCGCATCATGCCGAGCATGCCGTTCACAGCCCTTTGCTCGCTGCCGTGCGGACGATCCGGCGCCGGGCGCCCGCCTTGGTCTCGGCGATGCGCCGCTCGAGGTCGGCGAGCGCGGCGGCCATCTCGGCGTCGGTCGCGTAGGTGATGCGCCGGCCTTCGATCTCGACGGTGCGCACGCCGCGGAAGCGGGCGGCGAGCAGAGCATCGCGCCGCGCGATCATCTCTTCGAGCGTCATGGGTCTCGGGTTCAGCTCAAGTAGCTCGGGGTGAACACGCGCCGGCCGCGCGGCCGCCGCTCACGCCGCAGGAGGCCCGCCGAGGGCGCGTCGGAGGAATCCGGCTCCGCAGACGAATCATCCGCCTCCGGCATCGTTCCGCTTTCGCCGTCGTTTGCCGTGACCTGGGCCTCGAGGTCGCGCCAGGTTCCCTCGCTCCAGCGGTCGATGCCGGCGATCCAGGCAGCGGCGCGGGCGTAGACGCGGCAGTCGAGCACCTCGTTGCGCTCGCGCAGCTTCTGCCATTCGAGGCGCTGGAAGCCGCGGCGGGTCTTGACGGTCACCAGCTGCTCGGCGACGAGCTGCTTGACCCACTCGGCCTCCGCCCCCTTCGGCAGATGGACGTAGCCGGCGGGGTACTGCGTTCCTTCGGCGAGCTCGTCCTCCGTCGGGCGGCCGAGCCGCAGGAAGCGGTAGGTCTCGCTTTTGAAGGTGGCAACCGCCACGGTCCAGAGCCGCGCGCCGCGGCGCAGCTTGCGGCCGCCTTCCGTCACGTCGACATAGCTCGGCCCGACTACGGGGGCGGCGCGGTTGAATCCCTCGACACCCTTCACCGGCGCGACCTGGGCGAAGCCAGCCTGGCGCGCCCAGGCATAGACCGCCGGCGCCTCGTAGCCGGTGTCGATGCCGAGCTTGGCGAGGCCGAGCCGCTGCCCATACGCGTGTGGCCAGGTTCGGTCGAGCAGTGCGGAGAGCTCCGCCCAGGCTTCGGCGCGCTCCGGGCCGCCGTCGATCACGATGTGATCGACGAGCCAGCTGGTGAGACCGCGGCCCCAGGCCCATATCGAGACTTCGATCCGGTCCTTCTGGACGTCGGCGCCGGCGGTCAGGAACAGCCCGCCGCCAGGCACGGTACCGATCGGCCAATCCCCCCGCCGCTCGTAGAGCCGCTGCCAGTCCGGCGCCTCGCCGGTCTCGATCCAGGTCTCGCCGAGGACACCGTTCTTGAAGCTGCGCCTGGCCTCGTCGGTGGTGGCGGCCTCCCACATGCGGGCGATCGCCTCCCAGGACAGCCAGCCGACCGGCGAGTAGAGGGCCGAGAGATGAAAGCCGATCGTCGTCGAATCGGAGGCCTCGGTCGTCGGCCGCCACTCGCCGGCGATCAGCATTGCCGTCTTGTGGTGCTCTTGAATCGCGCCGTCGCAGGCCTCGCAGAGATAGTGCGCCGTCTCCGGCCGGCCCTTGTCCCACTTGAGCCGCTCGAACCTGAGCCACTGGCGGTGGCCGCAATGCGGGCACGGCACGAAGAACCGGCGCTGGTCGGACGCCTCGTACTCCCGCTCGATGCGCGAGATCCCGTGGATCGTCGGAGTCGAGGCCATGAATACCTTGCTCCGCCAGGAGAAGGTGCGCGTGCGCGCCTCGGCGAGCGCGACCGGGTCGCCTTCCTCGTCGGCCGAGGGCGGATAGGCATCGACCTCGTCGAGGAAGAGGTAGCGCGCCGGCATCGAGCGCAGGCCGACCGCCGAGTTGGCGCCGGTGATGACCAGAAGCCCGGCCGGGAACTCCTTCGACAGCACCGTGTTGCCGGCGTCGCGCGAGCGCGCCGGCTTCACCCGCTCGCGCAGGGACGGGCTCTCGGCGATCAGCGGATCGATGCGCTGGCGCGAGAAGCGCTTGGCGAGCTCGACCGTCGGCTGGACGGCGAGCATCGGGCCCGGCGCATGATGGATGACGTAACCGATCCAGTTGTTGCCGGCCTCGGTCGCGCCCACCTGCGCCGCCTTCATGAAGACGACACGCCGCGCGGGATGCGACGGCGACAGCGCATCGACGATGGCGCGCATGTAGGGCGTGCGATCGGTGCGATAGCGCCCCGGCTCCGCCGACGCCCGCGGGCTCAGGAAGCGGTGGCGGTCCGCCCACTCAGAGACGTCGAGCAGCGGGTCCGGCGTGAGGCCGTCGCGCCACGACTGCCAAAGCTCCTCCACACCCTCGAAGGCGAACAGGTCACCGAACCGCAGGGCCGCGCTAGCGAAACTCGGGCCGGACCTCGGCGAGCTCGGCGAGGTGTGAACGGACATGCGTCTCCAGAAGCTTCTGCATGGGATGCGCCTCGACACCGAGCTCGGCCGCCATCAGGGCCGCGACCCGCGCCGGCCAGTTCGCCCAGGCGTCCCGCTCCTCGCGGGCGAGCCGGAACACGAGCCCCGTCGCCCGCGCCCGGTCGACGAGCTCGCCCTTGCGTTCCTGCAGCCGGAGCCGCGCGAGATGCGCCTTGGCGATCTCATGGGCGGTGCGCGCCTGCACGAAGGTGACGCTGCCGCTCGCAGGCAGCCCCTGCTCCTTGAGCGTCTCGCGCACCGACCCGACCGCCGCTTCGGCGACCGGCTTCAGCTTCTCCGGCTTGGCACGCGACCGCCCGGGCTCCGTCGATCGCGCCCAAGCCGCATCGGCCTTGGCGGGATCGATGGTGCCGTCCGGCTCCATCGGAATGCGGCCGGCCTTGGCGGCCTTGAGCACCGCCACATGGCTCACGCCACGGGCCCTGGCATAGGCGCGGATCGACAGTCCCAATGGAAGTCTCCGGAAGAACGGCCCGCCCAAACGACTGCCGCCGGGACGCTGGTCCCGGCGGCGTCGCTGCGGCATCGCCGATCAGTTCGGCTTGTGGCCGCGGTACTGGCTGATCAGGCGCAACACCACGTCGTCGTCGGTCTCGCCGGGCAGCCGGTGCTGCTGGAGCCGCTCCCACGTATCGCCGGCGATGGGCACCAGCCAGCTCCCATCCTGCTGCCGGGTGGCCGTCGAGCGGAACGGCAGGACCGCCTCTTCGGCGATGGCCCGGTACGTGGCGTCGCTCACCCTGATGGTCCTCGTCGCAGGACTTTCGTCGGCGTCGAGGAGCTTCCCCGTCGTCCCTTCGGGCACGCGCCCCAGGAGCTCGAGAACCTGCACCCAGGGGATGATGATGAAGGGCTTGGCAAATGCATCCGGCAGGCCCGGATGCCAGCCCTCGCGCTCCGAGCCCACGATGCCGTCCTCATTCACGCCGATCACGGTGCCGACGCGCACGCCTTCGCGCTTCCGGTACTCTTCGGTCACGCGCGGGATGTCGCGCCGCGTGATTCCCTTCCTGAGGATCAGCGCCTCGCCCGCGAGGCTGCCGATCGAGAAGACGTCGTATCCACGCTTTCCGGACATCGGCGCCTCCTCACGCCTCGATCCGGTACACGCGGCCGCGGCCATCCACCTTCTCGGACGTGACGGTCAGGCCAAGCTTCTTCTTGAGCGCGCCGGCGATGGCGCCGCGCACGGTGTGCGGCTGCCAGCCGAAGGCCTCGACGATCTCCTCGATGCTCGCGCCCTCCTTGCGCTTCAGCATCTCGATCAGGCGCGCCTGCTTGCTGCCCTCGCGCATCTTGCGCGGGGCCCCGGCGGCCTTCGTGTGCGGGGCGCGCTTGGGTGCAGCCTCGGGGGCGACGTCGACGGCGCGCATGCCGGCGTCCGTCACGACCAGCGTGCCCTTCCGGTTCTCCGCGAATCCCGCCTCGACGAGCGCCGTGATGATCTTCGTGCGCGCGCCGCCCCGGAGATTGTCGGGCCAGCGGATGGCGCGGTCCTCGCAGCCGGCGGCGGACTTCAGGAGCGACTGCTGGGTGGGTGAAAGCTCGGTCTTGGTCATCGGTGCCTCCTTGGGCAGGGCGCCGCGACCATCGCGGCGCTTCTACCACCCCGAGCCCCGGCCGCAATGCGGCACGGGGCTGAGGGCGAGGCGGCTCGATCAGGCGGAGGCATCGGCCACGATCTCGCAGTGGGTGACGAAGCCCGTGAGGTAGGGCAGCCCGCGCGGGATGCCGTATTCGCGCTCGGTGCGGCGGCCGATGGTCCAGCCCATCCAGCGGTCCACCGCGGCCTCGATGGCGGCTTTCAGATCGAGGCCCTTGAAGAGTCCGTTGGCGGCGTCGTCGGCGAAGTGGCGGCCGTGGCGGCTGTCGAGGAAGTCGCGTACGGCGGTTTCGGGGCAGCCTGTCGCGGCGGCGATCGCCGACATCGCGAGCGGCCAGGCCTCCTCCGGCCGGGCGTGGTGGCGGATGGTCCCGAAGAAGCCCCAGTCGGGGTTGGCGGTCTGAAGGATGGTGTTCGTGGCGGTCTCCATCGTCTGTGCCGCCATAGAGGCGCTGCTTCGGCCCGGAGCCAAGCGGTTAAGCGATTAATCTGATTGCTTTTTTCCGGCCCGGCCGGATCATTTGATGATCCGGGGGGACGGGGCGCGGGCGCGCCGGTCATGCCCGCCGCAGGGCCTCGAACAGCCGGCGCAGCGCGTAGGAGCGCACGATCGACATGCTCGTGAAGATCACGCCGATCAGCAGATTGTCCGCGAACGGCACGTCGAGCCCGAACAGCGGGAACACCACGACCTGGGCCAGCACCGCCGCACCGAAGCCGACCCCCACGTTGGCGATCGCCTCGACCAGCGACATGGCTCTCGATTGCTTCATGCCGCTGCCCGCTCGTCCTTCACGTCCGCAAAGGTCCGCTCACCGCCATCGAGGATCGCGGGCGACCCCGTGAACGCCTGCCACCGCTCGACGATCACGTCGCAGTAGCGTGGGTCGACCTCCAGCGCGAGACAGGCGCGCCCCGTGCTCTGGGCTGCGACGATGGTCGAGCCGCTGCCGGCGAAGGGCTCGTAGACGAGATCGCCGCGCCTGCTGTTGTTGACGATCGGCCGGCGCATGCACTCGACCGGCTTCTGCGTGCCGTGTGTCGTCGCTTCGTCCTCATCGCCGCCGCTGCCGATTGTCCACAGCGTCGACTGGTCGCGCGCACCCTGCCAGTGTCCGTTCGCGCCCTTGCGGACCGCGTAGAAGCACGGCTCGTGCTGCCAATGGTAGTCGCCGCGCCCGAGCACGAAGCGCGGTTTCGCCCAGATGATCTGCGAGCGGATCATCAGCGCGCTCGCCTCCAGACTCTCGGCGACGGTGCGCGCATGGACGCCCGCGTGCCAGACATAGGCGACGTCGCCCGGGAACAGCGCCCAGGCCTGGCGCCAGTCGGCACGGTCGTCGTTCGAGACGCGGCCGGTGCGCGCGGTCGCCGACACGCCGGCCTCGTTGCGCCAGGAGGGATCGTACTCGACCCCGTAGGGCGGGTCCGTCACCATCAGATGCGGGACCGCTCCGGCGAGCAGCCTCTCGACGTCGCTGGCGCTGGTGGCGTCGCCGCAGAGCAGGCGATGCGCGCCAAGCAGCCAGAGGTCGCCCGGGCGTGTGACGGGTTCCACAGGCGGCTCCGGGACGGCGTCCTCGCCCTCCGTCGCGCCATTGGTCCCGTTCAGGTCATCGAACAGGCGGTCGAGCTCGTCCTCGCCGAAGCCGAGGACATCGAGGTCAACCCCGTCCTCCTTCAGGCGCGCGAGCTCGGCCGCGAGCAGGGAGTCGTCCCAGCCGGCGTTGAGCGCGATCTGGTTGTCCGCGATCCGGAAGGCGCGCGCCTGGGCGTCGGTCAGATGGCCGAGCCGGATGACCGGCACCTCCGCCAGACCGAGGCGCCGGGCCGCCAGCAAGCGGCCGTGGCCGGCCACCAGCACGCCGCGCTCGTCCACGAGGCACGGGACGTTGAAGCCGAACTCCGCGATCGATCCGGCGATCTGGGCGACCTGGTCCTCCGGATGGGTCCGGGCGTTCGCCGCATAGGGCAGGAGCCGCTCGATCGGCCACTGCTCGACCTGCAGATGATCAGACCGCATCGTGAAGGTCGATGCCACGCTCGGTGGCGATCGCTTCGAAGGTCCGGCCGTCCCCGTCGAGAACGGCTTCGGTTCCGGGAAACAGCTGGCGCCAGCGTAGGAGCGCGACGTCCACATACTCGGGCGCGAGTTCGATCGCTCTCACATTCCGTCCGGTGCGCTCGCCAGCGATCAACGTGGTGCCGGATCCCGCGAAGGGCTCGAACACCACGTCACCCGCTGCCGAATAGGTGCTCATGACAAACTCGGGCAGCGCCACCGGAAACACCGCCGGGTGCTCGGTCTCGATGCCGCGCGCCTTGTGCCGCGTGATGCGCAGGACGTTGTCGGGGATGCGCGTCTCCTGGACGCCCTGGCCGGCATGAGTCCACTCGCCCACGGTGCCGTCCTTGCCCCGCATGCCGCCGTGGCTGTCGTTGATGTGCCCGGCCCACTTGCAGGGCACGATCTTGTTCGGCTTGCGCGCTAGGCGGTTGAGGTGGAATAGCAGCTCGAATGAGGGCGCGAGCCGGCCGTTCCAGTCTCCGGGAAGTCCAGGCCCCTGGTCCCAGACGTAAAGGCCGAAGCGCCGCCAGCCCTGGGCTCGCATCCAGGCGAGCCAGGCTTCCCAATAAGGTTGCCACTCGTTGTCGCGATGGACGAGGCCGAGATTGACGAGCACCTGGCCGTCTTCCGCCATCGCCTCATCGAGGTGGCAGAAGACGCCGCGCATCAGCGCATCCCAGTCGCCGATCCCGCCAGTCGTGTAATTCCGCTGGTTGCCGTAGGGCGGACTGGTAAACAGCAGCGACGCGCGCTCGCCATTCATCACGCGTGCGACAACGGCAGCATCGGTGCTGTCGCCGCAGAGCAGCCAGTGATCGCCGAGCTGCCAGCGATCGCCCGGCCGGGTGACCGGATTGCGCGGAGGCTCGGGCGCTTCGTCCGCGGCGTCGCCGTTCTCGCCAGTGTCGCCACCCGGCGACATCGCCTCCGTGTCGTCGAGCGGCGCCATCAGCCGGTCGAGCTCGGCCTCGTCGAAGCCGGTGAGCGCCAAGTCGAAGCCTTCGCCGTTCAATGCATGCAGCTCGGCGGCGAGCAGCTCCTCGTTCCAGCCGGCGTTGAGCGCCAGCTTGTTGTCCGCGATCACGTAGGCCCGGCGCTGCGCCTCGCTCAGGTGGTCGAGCACCACGACCGGCACGGCATCGAGCCCGAGACGGCGGGCTGCCTCGAGGCGGCCGTGCCCGGCGATCACCGTGCCGTCGCCCGCGACCAGCACCGGGCTGGTCCAGCCGAACTCGACGATGCTCGCTGCGATCTGCGCCACCTGCTCGTCCGAGTGCGTGCGCGGGTTGCGTGCGTAGGCGCGCAGCCGGTCGAGCGGCCAATGCTCGACGCTGTCGGGCAGCCGTGGCGACATGGACCTCGGAATCCGGAAGGACAGGGTGGTAACCGGAGGGTGGTAACTGCCGGGGACGGTTACCGGGGCGCGGCTCCCATTCGGGAGGCGCGCCAAGCCCGCGCGAACACGGGCTTAATTCGTGCGACGGGCGGCCGGCTCGGTGGTAACTGGTAACTCAGATTCCGCCGCTGGCGGTGGCGAACTTCCGGGCCATTGCCGCCAGCATACGCTCTCGGCCAGGGAGGACCCGTGCTCGGCGCCGATCGGCGGCGTCCGCGCGCGGCTCACCTGAGCATGACCGAAATCTACGCCGATCCGACCGATTTTGTCCGAGCGAAAAGTGTCCGCCGGACACCTTTCTCTTTGCTTCTCAAGACTTCGCCGCTCCGGTCATCTCGATCACTTTGCGCCGCGAATGATTACGATTGAGCCGCCGCCCATTAAGCCGCCAGGCAATGACACAGAGCGCATAGTGCCAGTGCTCGTGGGCGGCGGAGCGCTGCAGCCCCACCGTCCAGCAGATGGTCTTCCAGCGCTCGCCGAAGGCGCGCATCCAGACGATCTTGCCGTCGACGGGGGCGAGCCCGACGGTCCAGGTCAGCGTCTCCTCCATGCGGCTGATCGCTGCGGGGGACGGCAGCACACGCATCGGCCTGGGCTCCTGTCCCACCAGATCGCTGAACTCGTAGATGATCCGTGGCCAGAGATTGTAATAGCCCTGCAACTTCGGCTCGGGCAGCCGCTTGAGCACGCTTGCCGCCTCGGCGAGCCGCTCCTCGACCAGCGACGGCGTCCAGTGCGTCTCAGCCATGGCGCGCCTCCTGGGATGCGCGCCGGCCATAGAGCTTCTCGCCGAGCTGGCGGATGAGCTCGCGCTCGGGCCAGGTGAGCCGTTGGTCCTCGGCGCTCACCACCAGCAGGCCTTGCTCGCGCCAGCCCTCGCGCTTGATCTCCTCGGCGGATCGGCGCTCGCCGCCATAGCCCTTCGGGAACCACCTCACCGCGCCACCTCTCGCAGGACGGCGGCATAGCCGGCGACATCGACCATGCTGTCGAGGTGCGCCGGATCGTGCGCGAGGCGCGCGAGCTTCAGCTCGATGAGGCAGAGCGCCACCTGAGCCGGCGTCACGGTGTGCCCGAGACTGAGCGACCAGCGCTTCGCGATCGCTTCCATGCTGGTGCGGGGACAGCCGTAGGTCTCACGCCGATTGGCGACCACCGCGGCCGCGTGCTTCAGCAGCATCTCGGCGGTCATCGCACGCCTCCGCCCGTCTCGATCGCCCAGAGCAGGATGGCGATGGCGTCGGCCTCGTTGTCGTCGGCGGGCGCAAAGCCGCGTGCGCGGACGGCGGCCAGCACCGCCGCCTTGTCCGCGTTGCCCTTGCCGGTGACGTGGCGCTTGATGGTGCCGACGGGCACACCCTCGTAGGCAACGCCCCTCTGCTCGCACCACGCGGTCAGTGTCGCCAGAAAGCCGCCATAGAGATGCGCCGCATCGGTTCCGACATGCCGCCGGACTTCCTCGAAGTAGACCGCGCCGGGACCACCGGCATCGGCGGCAAGGCTGTCGAGCCAGCTGCGGAAGCGCAGGTAGCGCATGCCACCGCCGTCATAGCGGCTCGGGCGGAAGGAGACGGCGCCACTGTGAATGGCTCCGTCGGCCATGCGCACGGCCCACCCCATGGTGGTGCCGAGGTCGAGAGAGAGGATGGCGCTGAGCGGCGGCGCCATGCCGACCGCCGGCAGGCTTGCATCCGCACACGCCGCGGTCAGAGTCGTCGAAGCCATGATGGTCTCCGTGATCGGGATCGTTGTGGTCAGGACGGCGACGGTCTGGTTCTTGGCGGAGCTGGCCGTCGTCGTCCGCTCGGCTCGGGATCACCGATCGGCAGGAGGATCGCGGCCTCGCTGCCGTCGCGGCGCGCTCGTCGCCACAAGGGTCAGCGTCGATGACCGGCGACGGCGGAGATGTTTGGAAGGGCGGGCGATCTTCGCCAGTGGCCACAGTTGCCACATCGGAATTTCATGTGGCCACTGATAAGCCCTTGAAGACAAAGGCGAGTGGCCACAGTTGCCACACTTTCCACTTCCTAGAGATAAAATTGACGCGCGACCCCTCCGCACCTTCCCGCAAGAACGGAATACCCTCTCTTCCCCTATATCTGTCCCCCGGCTGTGGCCACTGTGGAAAGTGTGGCAACTGCCCTTGTTCATCAACGCGTTAGCAGTGGCCACAGCGATATTCCGTGTGGCAACTGTGGCCACTGAAATGCCTGCTCGGGCGGCCGCTGCGGGCGGAGTGGCCACAGGTGCCACAGTGGCCACATGATCGAGGGAGGCGGCACTGGCCACAGGTGCCACAATGGCCACACGCCTAGGCGTGGCCACACTGGCCACAGTTGCCACAGCGCGCGCGCACGGATGGGCGCGCACCGTCATGCGTCGTCCTCCTGCATTCCGTGATCGACCCAGGCCGAGCGGCGGCCGAACTCGGAGCGCTTGAGCGCGTAGGCGTCGATGCGACCGATCTTCGGGACCCACCGCACGGTGGCGCGCCGCTGATCCTGGCGCGTCGCCAGCAGGTCCCGGTCGGCGAGCGCCTTGACGATCTGCTGGGTCTTCAGCGTCTCACCCGCTGCTTCGCGCAGGCGCTGCGCGGGCACATAGATGGCCGCGTCGTCGTACCAGGCGACGGCCTCGCGGTTGTTCAGCTTGCGGTCGAAGCTCTCGACGCCGATGTCGACGGATTTGATGGTGACGTCCCAGCGTTCCGCGATCCAGGCGCGCAGGCTCGCGATGCCCTGCTCGTCGGGGGTGAGCGCCTCGGCATCGGAGGATTTCTCGAAGCGCTCCCAGGCCCAGCGGACCGGCGCTTCGATGTCGATCGACCAGGGCAGCAGATCGAAGTCCTGGGCGAGCCTGCCGGCGACGAGCGGGAGAGCAAGGCAGGTCGCGGCCCGGAGCCGTGCGGAATCGGCACGGTCGCCTGCAAGCTCGCGCGCCTGTTCGAGAATGCGGTCGCGCAGCGCGTCGGGCGCATGGTGCAGCCTGGCCGCGACCAGCCGCTCGACGAAGGCGGGGCCGGCATGGCCGCAGTGGCTCTCGGCGTCGGCGATCGCCTTGAGCCTGGCCGCCGGCACCGAGCGGTCCACTTCCGTCACGTCGACGTCGAGGATGCGCACCGCCATGCCGGCGATCCAGGACGCGCCGTCGGCGCGCACCTTCTCCTCCAGGGAGCACTCGCTGGAGAGCAGCGCATAGGTCGACCAGGCATAGCGCTGCTTGAGGATGGCGCCGGCCGTCATGCGCGCCTTCCCCTGGCCGCCGGCGATGGCGTAGATGAGCTTGGCGATTGCCCGGCCGTCGGCATGGGCGAGCTCGTCGAGGGCAAGGACGGTGCCGCTCGCCGCCTGGGCGAAGACCTCGATGGCGTTCTCGGTCGAGCGCATCGACTGGAGCAGTCCGGCACCGATGGCTGTCGAGGTCCAGGCGGACACGGCGAGGCGCTGGGCGGTGGTCTTGCCGCTCGACGAGAGGCCGGAAAGATTGATGCCGCAGCTGTCGAGGCCGGCGAGCGACTGCACGACACCGCAGAATCCCGCGAGCACGCCGAGGAGGAAGTGCGGACAGCCCTTCACCGATGCCGCGGCGGCCGCCGCGGCCTTCCAGCCGTCGAGGCTGCCGCGCACGGTGTCGTAGCGGGCGTTGGCGACGAGCTCCAGCGTGGAGGCCGGCGCATCACCGATCGCCCGGCCCGCCGGCGTCACGAAGAGCGGGCGGTCGCAGCCATCGAGCCGATGCCAGCCGGGCCGGCTGACGACGAGGATCTCGTCTCGCGGATCGGCCGCCTTGAGCACCGCCAGCGCGACCTGGTCGCCATCGCCATAGGTGCGCAGGCCCGCGGCGAAGAGGGCGGAGCGTATCTCCTGCGCACCCTGGCGGGCGAGGCCGGCGCGCGGCAAGTCGACGGCGCGCGGCTCGCCCTGCATGTCGCGCACGAGCAGGCGCAGACCATAGGTCCCCTCCTGGTCGAGATAGCGCAGCCGGGCGGGGATGCCGAAGGGGCTCGCGACCACGCGCCAGATGGTGTGGCCATCCTTGTCCTTGCCGGCATTGCGGTGGACGAGGACATCGCCCTTGCGCGTGCGGAAGTAGCGCAGCTCGACACCCTCGATGAAGGGCAGCGGATAGGTTGCGGCGGTGCGCGCAACCTCGTCGGGTTCCGGCGCCGTGGCACCGATGACGGGGTCCATTTCAAGCTGCTGAGTGCCTTCGCCGCCGGCGTGCAAGGGACTGTCTCCGCCCCATGCCACGGCGGCATCGATCGCGGTCCTGACCGCTTCCGGGCCGTCGCGCAGGAGCAGGTCGTTGAAATCGTCGCCCTCGCGGGGCGGCAGCGCGATGGAGACCTGGCGGCCCTCCATCGCAAGCTTCGCGGCGGCTGCCTCGGCTGCGCGGCGCCCGGCGTCGTCGTGGTCGGCGAGCAGCACAGCACGCGCGATGCCGGTCGGCAGCTCGACGCTCTCCATGCCGGAGGCGGACAACGTCGCCCAGGCTGGCAGATCAGGGCATGCGGACATCACGGCGAGCGCCGTCTCGATGCCCTCCGTCAGAGCGATGAGGCCATTCTGCGGTTCGGCCAGCCGCACCGCGCCGCCGCCGACCGGCCCGAGCGTCTTGCGCGCAGGCGCGACGTCGGCCTTGGCGGGCTTCTCTGGGTCGAGATAGGTGCGATGGAGCGCGATCTGCGCGCCACCGGCGTTGCGCACGATGGCGACCATGCCGGGAAAGCCGCGCTTCGCCTCCCAGTGCGCGAGATCGTCATGGAAGAGGAGGTCGGACGAGGGCGGCAGCGCGAGGCCGCGGGCGGCGAGATATGCTGCCGCATGCGTGCCGTCGATCGGCCGTGCGCCCGACAGGATGAAGGCGATCTCGCGCGCCAGGTCGTCGGATGATTGGCGCGGAGCCTTCTTTCTCGGGCGTGCCGCAAATGGGGCTTCGCCCGCCAGCTCGGCCGCATAGGCGAACAGCTGGTGCCCGGCATAGCCGGTCGCCTCTGCAAGCGTGCTCAGGGGCCCGCCGCCACTGCCGCCGTCGAAGTCGATCCAGTCCCCGGCACGCTCGCCCTTGAGCGCGATGACGCAGGAGCCGTTCTTGCGCGGGGCATCGCCACGGATGTTGGCGAGCCGCCATTCGTCGCCTTCCCGCCTCCCGTTCGGGAAATGCTGCGGCACCCAGATCGCTGCGCTGTCCCGCAGGCGCGCGGCGATCGCATCGAGATCGAATCGGGGTAGCGGGGCGCTCGCGTCGTTGAGATCGATCATGCGCGCGCCTCAATCGAGGATCACGAGGCCGCGCTCGGCGCGGGTGATGGCGGTGTAGAGCCAGCGGGCGCGGTCCTCGGCGGTGCGCGCGAGACCGTCGTCGAAGACGATCACATTCTCCCATTGCGAGCCCTGGGACTTGTGGCAGGTGATGGCCCAGCCCCACACCGCTTCGATCAGCGTCTTCTTCTTCCAGTGATCGCGCCGCTCGCGCTCGCGGTCGGGCGCGACGTGCTCATCGAAATGCCCCTTGTAGATGCGGAAACGCTCGCGCGTGCCGTTGGCGCCGCCGATCTTCTCGCCATCCTCGGTGTCGATGACGGCGGTGAAGGAGAGCTCGTCCTCGTCCTCGATCTCGGTGAGGTCGAGGAACATGCCGTTGACGAGGCCGAGGTCGTTGCGGTTCTTGAGGCAGATGATCTTCTCGCCGTGCCCGATGGGATAGACGCCCTCGAAGCCGGCCGCGCGCTTCATGGCAAGGTTGAGCTGGATGCGGGTCGCGTTCCTGCCACAGATGACCTGTCCGCCGCGCAGCATCTGCTCGGGCGCGATATCCTGCCTGCGCATCTTCCACACGAAGGCGTCGTGCTCGCCGTAGGGGATCGGCGTGCCTTCGCGCGCGAGCGTGGCCAGGCGGATGATGGCGCTGTCGCCCGCCTGCCGGTGCACCTCGGTGAGGAGGACGTCGGGCGCATCCTTGGTGAAGGCGCCTTCGCCCTTGACCGGCGGGAGCTGACCGGGATCGCCCAGCACCAGGATCGGCTTGCCGAAGGCGAGGAGGTCGCGTGCCATGTCGTCGCCCACCATCGACACCTCGTCGAGCACGAGAAGCTTGGCCTCGCGGAGCGCGGACTGCTCGTTCAGCACAAAGCGCGGCTTGTGGATGTCGGCAAGGCGGAGCTCGAGCGAACGCAGCTGCGAGTCCGCAAACAGGCGCTCGGCGGTGCCCATGGCGGGTAGCTTCGCCTTGAGGTCGGCGATCTCCTGCTTGATCCGCTCGATCTCGGCCGGCGTCGCCTCCGAGACGCGGTAGATCAGCGAATGGATGGTCGAGGCCGGCGTCCCCTTGCGGGTCATGACCAGCGCCGCCTTGCCGGTGAACGCGGCGTAGAGGACGCCCCCGTCCAATCCCAGCTCGGCAATCGCGTGCTTCGTGATCGTCGTCTTTCCGGTCCCTGCATAGCCGAAGACCCGGAACACCTGGTTCTCCGCCGTGCGGTTCGTGAACCAGTCTTTGATGGCCTCGATGGCCTTCGCCTGGAGCGCGGAGGGCGTGAAGGTCATGGCGCGCCCTCCCAGCAGCGTTGCTGATAAGGACACAGACGGCAGAGATAGAAGTCGGGCGCCGTAGCGATGCGCGGCGGCAGCTCGCCTGCTTCCGCGGCACGGATGATCTCGACCGCCTTGTTGGAGAGCGCCTGGGCCTCAGCCGCATCGAAGGCGACGGCTTCGTGATAGAGCGCCTGGGTGTCCTTGTTGATCGCGGTGAAAAGCGCGACCGCGAGCTCCATGTAGGCCATGTAGAGCTGGACCTGCGCGAAGTAGATCGGCTTCGAGACCGCCAGGCCCCGCTTGACCAGGTCGTTCCAGGATTTGGCGTTGAGCGCCTTGTGCTCCCAGAGAGCCGGCCAGGCGATGCCGACATCGGGCCCGCCGACGATGACGCCGTCGATATGGCCGCGCAGCCGGCCGCCGGCGGCCGAGAAGCCGAACTGGCCGCCGTCGCGGCGCTCTGTCCAGAGATCGAAGCCCGCGGCACGCAGCCAGCCGATCGAGAGCGTCTCGAAGCGATGACCGGCCTCGAAGATGCGCAAAATGGTGCCATCGGACTCGCGGCCCTCGTCCGGCGGTGCATGGCTGATCTCATAGACGAGCCGGCGCGCACAGGGCTCGCCGATGCGGCTTCCGCCGAGATAGTCGCGTGGAGCCTGCCGGCGATGGCGCTTGACGAGGGCGCCGTCGACAAGCGCATTGATGCGGGTCGCCGTCCCGCCGGTGATGGTGCCGCCATAGACGGCGCCCGAGCCGTGGTTCAGATCGATCATGCGCTGCGCTCCCAGAAGCCGCCGGCTTCAGCGATGCAGTGCAGCTTGTATTCCTGTGCGGGCGTCAGACGGGCGCGATCGCCATAGGCGTCGAGCTTTTCGCGCAGGCTGGCGCAGAATTCGATCTCGAACTCCGTCTCGGCGTTGGCTTCTGCCGCCGCGAGCAGCGCCAGCCAGTTTCTGGCCGGACCGTCATGGTTCAGATCCATCATGGCGGCCGGCCTCCTCAAAAAGGGATGGGATCGTTCAGCTCGTCGCTGCGCGTCCCTTCCTCGGACTGGCGGCGCATCGACTCCTGGAACCCATCGATGCAGGCCTCGATAATGCGGTCGATCTCGGCCGCGCTGCGGTCATGAAAGGGCGCCATCAGGCCGAGCTCGGTGAGCGCCTCGGCCAGGAAGCGGCGGGCATCCTTGATCGCGCGGATCTCCATCTCGGTCTTGTCGATCATTCCGTTGTTCCTGTTCGCGAGGGCCGAACCGGCGTCGAGGCAGCGCATTGAGCAGAAGCGGTGGTGCGGAAATCGGTCCCACTGCAGCCGGTGGACGTAGCCGAAGCCGCGCGCCTCACGCCCGCACAGGGCGCAGGGCTCTACCCGAGCAAGAGCCGGGTCAGGTCCTCGTAGCCGGTGGGCTGCTCCTTGATCCGCCGCGAGGCCAGGACGATGAAGCGGGAGATCGCATTCGAGGCCATGGCCTCGAGGTCGGCCATGGTGAGGGCGGCGATGGGCTGATTGAGCCTTCCGCGCCCTTCGAGCCATTTGCCGACCTCCTTTGCCGCTTCGCGCGTCACGTGCGCCTGCCACTCGTCATCGGTCATGGCGGTCAGCTGTTGAGCCAGGCGGGCCCGGTGGGTTTGCCGGCGGGCTGCGGCGGCGTGGACGCACCTGCGTTGGCCCAGGCCGGGGCGGCGGCCTGTGCCGGCGGCTGGGTGGGAGCCGCCTGGTTCCAGGCCGGCTGCGCCGCCGGCGCAGCAGATTTCGGGCGGGCGCGGGTGCTCGGGCTCGCAGGCAGGACCTCGCCGTCCATCACCTTGCGCCATTCCGGCTCGCTCGGCAGGACCACGCGGTCGAGCTTGTTGCTGTCGCCGTAGCGGGGGTCCTCGGAGGGCTCGATCTTGATCTTGGCGACGAAGGTGATGCCGCCCAAGTCGGCGAGACCGCGCAGGATGCGCTTCGCCTTCGCCGCCTCGCTCATGTCGGCGGGATCGAGGCCGAGCGCCGAGTCGATCATGGCGCGGAAGGTGCTCTTGGAGATCTTCCAGCCGATCGAGACGCCATGCTCGTCCACCTTGCCACCCTGGACGGTGAACATCTGCCAGAACTTGCGCCGGGCATGCGGTCCCTCGGTCACGGTGAACTCGCAGTCGAGCATGAGCACGTCGCTGCCGGGCGAGTTCGAGGCCTTGAGCAGGCCGCGATCGATCTCGGCTTGGCCGTCCGTGCCGCCCTTGCGGATCGCCATCGCCACCTTGGCGAAGGTGCCGTCCGGGATGAGCTCGCCGGTCTTCTGGGGCTCGGCGTCGTTCATGTCGAAGGTCATGGGATTCATCCTTTCGTGGTCGCGTTGATCTTGGAGAGGAGGGCGCCGAGGTCTGGGGGCTCGGTTACGTCGAGGCGGCCGGAGCGGTCCTTGGCGGGGAGGCCAAAGGGATTGCCGGCGCGGCAGACCAGGCGCCGGGTCTCGCCGCGCTCCGGCTCGTGCCGCCAGCTGTCGCCGTCGGCGCTGAAGAAGCTCATGCTGATAACCTGATCGACGATGCCCGGCAGCTCGCGGCCTGCCTTGCCGCCCTCCATCTGCGGCTGCCAGACGGCGCGGCTGAGCTCGTCAGTGACCTTCTCCAGGATCCCGACGAAGATCACGGTCTTCGCCTGCGCGTGCTGCAGGTGCTTCAGAAGCCCGATGACCTCGCGCGCGAGCAGCCCGTAGGCGCCGCGGGTATCGGGCTTGCCGGTCTTCTCCGAGAAGGCCTCCGGCCGCATCCGCGCCCACGCCATCGCCTGGCGCGTCAGGTCCGTGATGCTGTCGACGAAGATGATCCGCTTGGAGGCGATCAGGCGGACCAGATTCGGATTGGTCGCCGCCAGGTGCTGGTAGTGGGCCTCCGAGAAGAACCCGTCCGGCGGCACTGCGGGATCGACGCCGCCCACGAGGCAGCCGATGTCGATCGCGTCGGCGAAAGTGCGCACGGGGATGCTGTCGCCGGGCCAGTCCTGGACCGACTTCATGCCCGCTTCGAGATCGATACAGAGCGTCTCGCGCGCGGGCAGCGTCTTCAGCAGCGAGGTCTTGCCGACACCGCTCGGCCCGAAGATCGCGAGGGTGGTCTTGTTGTTGGCTTCGGCCAGACGCTCGTCGGCCGTGACGATCTTGAGCGCCATCATGCTCCTCCCTGGATCCGGGCGATGCCGTCGAGCCACCGCTCGAGGCGGTCAGCTGTTTCGCGGGCCATGCGGGCTTCGCGGCGGAGCCGAACCAACTGCTCCGCTGGCAGAGCGAGCAGATCGCGCACCGGCATGTGCCGGACGTCGTCGAGTGCCGGTCGGGCCGTCATCGCGCACACGTCCTGGCGGCGCGCATGCCCGCCTTGATCGCGAGATAGGCCATGCGGCCATCGTCGAGCCGCTGCTGCACGGCGATCAGCATCTCCTGCCCGGCCAGCGCCATGACGCGATCGGCGACGCGGCCGAGTGCCTCGCGCGCGCCTGCGGCCAGGCCCGAGGTCTCCCGCGCGCGATCCACTGCCAGGTGGCCGATGTGATAGGTGAAGCGCTCGCCGGGCCGGGCCGTCTCGAACCAGCCGAACAGCGCGGCTTCGCTGGTGACGATGGTGCGGATGGGCTCGGGGATCTTCATCCCCATTGAAATACCGGCTCGCGCTGCGGGCACCAATTCGAATGATTTCGCGCGGTTTCGCCCGCGAACCGGAGAGAAAACAAAGTTATCCGTGCGGGATTCCGCGAAATCGCGACTCTGAAGACCTGCCGTCATCGGCCTGCCTCCTGCCGCTTCTCGTCTTCGAAGGCCTCGACATCTTCGAGTCGATAGACGACGCGCCCGCCGATCTTGAGATATCGCGGCCCCTGGCCGAGCCAGCGCCAGCGCTCCAGCGTGCGCGGGCTGATCCGCCAGCGCTGGGCAAGTTCAACTTGGGTGAGATGTCGGACGGTCACGCTCCTCTCCTTCGGCCTTCAACGAAAACCTGCGGAGAGGATGGTCCTGCGGAGTAACGCTGTCCGCAGGACCGGCGGCGGATCGCCGCTGGAGCGTACCGGCCCAGTGATGGACCGGTGATGGCCGGGTTTGCGAAGGACTACTCGGTCCTTAGACGGTATTTCCCTCGCCCGTTCGAGAGCAGCAGCACGCCCCAGGCCGGATGGCGGCCGAACAGGTTGACCATCCGCATGTTCGTGTCATTCGACTTGGCCGCCTGCAGCACGATCTTGCCCGAACGCCATGGTTCGTCCGTCTGCGCCGCCGCGTGGAGAAAGCGGATCGCGGCCTGCTGAATCTCGCCCGTGAAGTAATAGGGCTCGCCGCGCAGGCGAATCTCCGAGTAGTCGGACGCGTGCCAGAACGCCGTCCCATTGTACTGCTTCTCGGCCGGACCGGCCGCCGCCGCACGAGTGCACGCTTCGCAGGCGTCGTGGTCGCTTCGGCCGGCGAGCTCCAGGCAGCGGCGGATCTTGGCGCCGACGTCCTGGCCGTCGACGCTGAGCGGCTTCATGATGAAGTCGTTGATGCCGTCCTTGAATGCGCTGATGATGTTCTTCGGTTCCTTGCCGTGCCCGCTGATCACGAGCACCGGCACGAGATGCATGTCGTTGGCGCTGCGATGGGGGAAGCGCTTGCGTATCTCGCGCAGAAGCGACATGCCCGATTCCACCCTCGGCTTGATCGACTGACCGTCCGCCTTGATCTGCAGATCGAGCAGCACGTAGCAGAAGCCGCCTTCATCGAGACACGCTCTGGCATCGGCGAGGGTTTCGGCATGCAGGTGATCGTGCCCGAAGGACCGCAGGAGATCGGCAAGCTCGGCGGCCATCTCCGGCTCATCCTCCACAATGAGAGCGATGTGGCGATCGGCCATCGGAGTCAGTCCTCCGAACGCGCCTGCTCTACGGGCAGGATCACCGTCACAGTGGTGCCCACGCCGTCGCGGCTCTCGATCGACAGCGTTCCCTGATGGTCGATCTCGATGATCTTCTTTGCCAGCGGAAGGCCGAAGCCCATCCCGTTGGCCTTGCCCGAGCTGTAGAGCAGAACGCAGTCGCGCAGCGCCTCCTCGCTCATGCCGCAGCCGTTATCGGTGACCGTGATCTTGATATGCGAATCCGTCTGCGGGGTGGCGGAGATGGTCAGGACGCCGCGGCGCGGCTGGTTCGAACAGGCCTCGACGGCGTTCACGATGATGTTGATGAGGGCCTGCAGCAGCCGCGAGCGGTTCGCTTCCAGGTTCAAGGAGCCGTCGACCTCCTGGCGCACGTCGATGCCGGCGGTGGGAAGCTCGACGTGGCTGAGGGCAAGCTCGGCGGCCTCCTTCACGATGGGGACCAGAGCCTCCAGGGCAAACTCGGCCGGCGCCTCGGTCGTGAACGCCCGGAGATTGTCCAGGAATTCGGTGATCAGCCGCACGCGCGCCTGGGCCCGGCGCGCATGGAGAAGCGTGTGGTCGGGGACACCCGGTATGCCCTGGAGCTCCTTTTCCAGGTTGAGGAGCGAGGCATCGAGCGGCGAGATGATCCGAACGATCTCGTGGTACGCCTCGCGCACGAAGCGGTGATGCAGATGGTCGGCGACATTGAGCGCCGCCCGCCGCGCGCGCAGCCCGTAGCGGGCCTCCAGGGCGGAGAGGAGGCCGAGGATCGTGTCGCCGCGGCTGTCGCCATGAATATCGGCCCGGCTGAGTTCGCTGCGCCGCTGCAGGGTCTTCCGCGCCGCCTCGCGGACCCAGGCGTTCTCATCCTCGACGATCCGGGCGATCACCGCGGGAAAGGCATCGTGACGGAGGAAGAGCACCGCGTGGGCAACGGCCTTGCGGACCTCCCACTTGGGATGGGAGGACAGGCGCAGGAGGCGGGACGCGAGCTCCGACCTCAGGAGGTCATCGACATGCTGCGTGCGAAGCCAGTCTCCCACCTGCTCGATGGCTTCCCGGACCGTGCCCCAGTCGTCCGCGTCGAGATCCCCGAGCAGGGTCTGCTCTTCCTCCTCCGTCATGGCGGCCGCCTCAGTGGCCGTACTTCTGCATGCGGAGGACGAAGGCTTCCTTGCCGCCTTCGAGCAGGTGCTCGATCTGCTCCTTCACGGTATCCACCGTTCCCACGTGGGAGACGGCGCCGCGCCGGCCGTCGGAGGTGAAGACGAACACCCTTTCCGCCTCGCCGAGGACGGGGATGTTCGGGTTGTGGGTCACGAAGATCAGCTGCCGGCTGGCCTTCACCTCGCGCAGGCTCTTGACGATGGCGTGGTAGACGAAGGCGTTATCGAGATTGTCCTCCGGCTGATCGATCAGCAGCGGCCGCTCGCTTTCGAGCAGCAGGATCGGCAGGATGACGGTGCAGCGCTGGCCCGTGGACAGGTCCGCCGAGTTCTTGAAATCGGCGCCGTCCTTGAGCGCGATCAGCGGCTCGTCCTCCAGATCGATCGTCTCCAGCTTGGCCGTATCGTCGCCATCCTGGAGATGGGTGACGATGCGGAGCGCCTGGTCCTCGGCGATGCCGCCATCCTCGGCAAGACGTGCCGCATCGCCCTTGCGGACGATCCGCGACAGCTCCTCAGGCGACACGCTCTCGACGAGGCGCGAGACGATGCGGTTGTACTGAAGGCCGCTCCCCTTGAGCATGTCCTTGAGCAGGGCCTCGTAGCCGGAACGGTCACCGGACTGGGTGATGGACACTCGGATGGTCGGACCGAGCGCGGCGGAGAGCCGTTCGGCCACTTCCTTGCGCAGCCCGAACCGCCGGTCGCGCAGCTCTGACAGCTTCGTGTTCATCTGGCGGTGGCTGGCCTCCAGCGCCTTCCGCTTCTGGCGCAGGCCATCCAGCTCGTGCCGCGCCTTGGTCAACGCGAGATGCCGCTGCTGCAGCTTCGCCCGCTCGGCCGCCCGCTGCTGCTCCTGCGCCGAGCGGGCGATGATCTCGCGATATTGCTGCTCCTGCCGGGCATGCGCGGCCGCAAGCCGATGCGTCACGTCGTCGAGGCGTGAGGTGAGAGCGTTGCATCGACTCTCGACCTTGGGCACGGCGTCCCGGAATACGCTGACGAACTCCTCGACGGCGGTCTCCATCTCCTCGAACAGGTCGCCATTCGGGCCCTCGCGGAATCCGTCGCCAATGGCGTTCGCGCAATCCTCCGCGACCGAGTCGGCAAAGCGTCGGAAGCTCGCGGCGGCTGCCCCGACCGCCCGGCGCAGATCGGTGACAGCCTCCGTCTCCCGGGTCCGCAGCGCCTTGTGCGCGTGGGCCGCGTTGATCAGCTGCGCGTCCGCGCCCTCGACCACCTGCATTTCCTGAAGGCGCTTGCCGACAACTTCGATCTCGGGGACCACGTCCTGAAGTTCGCGGATGCGCTGGTCGAGATGCCGGAGATCGGTGGCGCTCTGCTGGATGGCGCGCTTGGCCTTTTGAATCTCGACGCTGGCCGCGCGGATCGCCTCCTCGGCAAACTTGTCGATGAGCGAGAGCTGGAACCGCGGATTGGTCGCAATCTCCTCGATCTCATTCTGGCTGTAGATGTCGGCCTTGAACACGAGATCGCGGTCGAGCGACACGGGAATCGGATCGCCGTCGCTGTCCAGGACCTGGACGTCGTCGCCCCATGGCCGCTCGGCGCGATACCGGGTGCCGTGCTTGGTCTCAACATCAAGATAGATCGTGCCGCTGCCAAGATTGCCGCGCACGTGGCCTTCGATGGCCTTGGCACGCGGCCGGCTGTCGGCGGGATCGGGCATCATGCCGAGGATGTAACGGATGAACTCGAGGACCGTGGTCTTGCCGGTGCCGCGGCCGCCGATGATGCAGTTGAGTCCGTCGGTGAACTCGAGCCGGGTGCCGTCGAGAAACCCGCCCACCACCTCCAGGTTCAGGATGCGGTGGTGCGGCCGGCGGCCATCCTGATCGTTCTCGCTTTCGGCAACGTCGCCCCCTGGGAGTTCGTTCATCCCCTTTTCCTTCGCTCGGACTGGTCCAACCGGTGTGTAGCTTCGCACGCCGGTCTGTTCATCCGGCGAAGCCGGGTTCTATTTTTGTTCTCGCCAGACGCGAGAGTCAATCGCTTACATGCGAGAGGGCGCGCGCGGCTTCCTTTGTTTGCGCGCGGCTGCGATAAGCGATTGAATTTACTTCTGTTTCTCGAAATCCACCCCTACCGTCCCGCCATCGACATCGCTTTGCGGACGGTCTCCATTACATGCACGCGAGCCTTGCAGGCCCCAACGCCATCGCTCCTGAACGGATGACGCCGAACGAGCGCATCGCGGAAGTCGGGCGCATCCTGGGCCTGGGGCTCGTTCGTCTCCACACGGCCAAGTCAACTTCTTTATCTGAAGACTGCGGAGACAGTTGCCTCGACTTCCCGCCTGACCAACGCCGTCATGCCAACACACGAAAGAGTGGAAAGGCATGATGATGGGACGAAGTTCAGTAGCAAAAACAAGCGCTTCGGCACCGCCGCGCCCGGGCGACGACGAAAGCCGCGACGCGACGGTCCTGGCCAGGCTGGCGGCCATCAGGACGATGAGCGTCGCTGACCTCAAGGCCGAATGGCAGCGCCTGTTCAGGGCGGACGCCCCCAACAACAGCCGGCCCTTCCTGGAACTGAGGCTCGCCTACCGCATCCAGGAGCTGGCCTACGGCGGCCCGCCCCGAGAGACGGTCCGGCTGCTCGACGCCCTGGCCGACGAGCTGCAGGGCAAACCGGGACGCAAGGCGATGCTCCGCGAATCGCGGATGCCGGTCGCAGGCACGCGGCTGGTCCGGGAATGGAACGGCGTCGAGCACACGGTCACGGTTCTGCGCGACGGGTTCGAATGGGAGGGACGCAAGTACAAGTCTCTCTCGGCAATCGCCCGCGCGATCGCCGGCACGCGCTGGAACGGCTGGCGCTTCTTCGGCCTCCGCGAGATCAAGCGGGGCGAGCGATGAGGGATTCGTCGACGCTCGCCACGCCCCGCCGCCAGCGCTGCGCCATCTACACGCGCAAATCCTCGGAGGAGGGCCTGGAGCAGGAGTTCAACAGCCTCGACGCACAGCGCGAGGCCTGCGAGGCGTACACCGCGAGCCAGAAGGCGGAGGGTTGGGTGCTGCTCCGCGACCGCTACGACGACGGCGGCTTCTCGGGCGGCACCCTGGAGCGGCCGGCGCTGAAGCGGCTGCTCGCCGATATCGAAGCCGGCCTCATCGACGTGGTGGTGGTCTACAAGATCGACCGGCTCTCCCGTTCCCTGATGGACTTCGCCAAGCTGGTCGAGGTGTTCGACCGCTGCGGCGTCACCTTCGTCTCCGTCACCCAGTCGTTCAACACCACGACCTCGATGGGGCGGCTGACGCTCAACATCCTCCTATCCTTCGCCCAGTTCGAGCGCGAGGTGATCGGCGAGCGCATCCGCGACAAGTTCGCCGCCTCGCGCAAGCGCGGCATGTGGATGGGCGGGTTCGTGCCGCTCGGCTACGACGTGAAGGAGCGCAAGCTCGTCGTCAACGAGGCCGAGGCCGCACTGGTGCGCCACATCTTCGAGCGCTTCATCCAACTCGGCTCGGTCACACTGGTCGTACGCGAGCTGCAGGCCGAGGGGCGGGTCACCAAGCGCGGCAAGCCCTTCGACAAGGGGATCGTCTACAAGCTGATCAACAACCGCGTCTATGTCGGCGAGGCGGTGCACAAGGGCGCGAGCTATCCCGGCGAGCACGAGGCAATCATCGACCGCGACACCTTCGACAAAGTGCAGGCGATCCTCGCTACCAACGGCTATTCCCGCGGAGCAGTGATGCGCAGCAGGACGCCCGCGCTCCTCAGGGGCCTCATCTTCACCGAGGCCGGCCGCGCGATGACGCCCGCCTCCACGAGGAAGGGCAGCCGGCTCTATCGCTACTATGTGTCCACCGACGCGATCCGCGGGCGCAAGCCGGCCGGCACGGCGGCGCCCCTGCGCCTGCCGGCCGATGTGGTCGAGGCCGCGGTGGTGCGGGAGATCCGCCGCCTTGCGCGCGCGCCGGAGATCGTCGCGCAGGCCGTGGCCGCCGCGCGCCGGGAAACGCCCGACGTCGACGAACGCGACGTGGTCGCCGCCGTCGACCGGTTCACCGAGATCTGGTCCGCGCTGTTTCCCGCCGAGCAGGCCCGCATCGTCAAGCTGCTGGTGGAACGAGTGACCGTGACCGCCGACGGCCTCGCCGTTGATCTGCGTACCGACGGCCTTGGCACCGTGGTGCGCGAGATGCTGGCCCAGAAGCCTGAGGAGGCCGCCGCATGACCACGCCCTCCACCATCCGCGTCGTCATCCCGCTCAAGGTGAAGCACCGCAACGGCCGGCCGCGCATCGTCCCGCCGGCCAATCTCGACGAGGCGGCCGATGACCCGGGGCCCGATCCGCGCACCCTGCGCGCAATTGCCCGGGCCTGGGACTGGCGCCGGCGCCTGGAGCGCGGCGAGGCGGCGACACTGAGCGACATCGCGCAGGCCGAGCAGGTGACGCTCCCCTTCGTCAGCCGCTACATCCGGCTCGCCTATCTCTCGCCGAGGGTCCTTGAGCGGCTGCTGATCCACCGCCGCCCTTCCGCGCTGCCGCTCGACAAGCTCGCCGCCGCCGCTCTCATGCCGTGGATCGAACAGCCGGGTATGGTGTTCGAAGACTAAAGGACCCGGACGAGCGCCGTGCAGGTGCCTGCGCGCGCGGCATCGACCGAGGTGATGTCGATGTTCGCCATACAAATACGCCGCTCGGTATTCTTACTCGGCATCCACGTCGGCGATATCAAGCCAACCATGATCGAAGGTGAACGTGCGTGCTCTGCCAGCCGGATCCTGAATCCTGACCAGACGCGCACCGTCGGTCCCTGCATGCTCGACGACATAAAGCCAGTATGCTTTGCCATGCTCCCGGGCGCATTCGAACTGGGTGCGTGAAAGCCCTGCGGGGCGAGCCTGAAGACCTCCCTTCATCGCCTTCACCTCACACAAACGTGCCGGGCTTCCGTCTTCGCCGGCCTCAAACAGGTCATAGCCGGGGTTGTTAGGAGGCGTGCGCTGCCAGAACGGTTCCTGGGAAAGTATAAGATCGACCGCCTGCGCCTCGAGATTCATTCGCGCCGCTGCATCGAGCCCATCAGGATCGGGCTCTTCCTCGTCGGGATGCGCCCCGACATACGAAATAAAGACGTGCGGCCTACCACCTACGCCTTCGCGAGGTGACCCGTTGGAACCAAGCCCGGCATCCTCGGCATTTTCCGTGTCTTGATTGTTGCCTTTCCGCCGTGTCCCACGGCCATCGCCCTCATGGTCCCCCGCCTTCTCCTCGTCGCCCTTGCCCTTGCCGTTGCCTTCTCCCGCCATTCCTTCATGTTCCGGAGACCGCACATCTTTGTCCGCGCCGCCATCACCCTCCTTGGGCGGCGGCTCCTCAATTTTAAGCCGACGGCGTAATTCGGCCTCGCTTGTTACGCCGAGGCTCTTCAGGAGGTCGAGCACGGCAGGCTCGATGCCGGCCTCCCTTGCAAGCTCCTCGATGAGCGGCGGCCTAAAGCGTATCTTTGACTGCAAGAACGGGTTCGGCTTCCAGCCAAGGGAATCGAACAGGACGAATGAAGGGCTCTGCAGCCCGCCATCCCCGTCTGGCACCCAAGGTCTCTCGTTCAGCTCTTTGACGAATCCGGCATCAAATGTTGCGCGATACCTTCCGTAGTGCGTCCAGGTGTACTCGCCCGTAAAAATTCCCTTGCCGCGACGCTCCTCTAAATGACTGAGCTCCTCCCATAGAGCACCGGCCTTCTTGCCTTGTTCCCCGGTCTCAAGATGGGGCAATGCGCTCAGCAGTTCTTTCAATCCGTTTAGCGTCCAATCTGCGACGCGGTCATTGTACCCGGACGTCTCTGGATGCCCGGCTTGCGCGCGCAGCTTCTCGCGTTCCTCCCATGACAAGATCGCGCTCGGGATTGGCCGGAGATATCGAACGGCACCACACGCTTCCAGAAGCTCCCGCACCTCCTCGCCGCGCAGGGAGCCATGCGAATCGTCTACGAGGAGAACGTCTGCAACTTCGGCAAACAGCTGCTTTAACCGGTCTGTTGCCAAATAGACTTCTTCGGGCCTGGCAAAGCGCTTCACCCCGTTCCCAGCATCTACCGCGATAACGAATGCAGTCTGACGAAGAGCAGCAATCAGTTTATCTTTCTGCACCTTCGAATCAGTGGCGAACGCGGTCAGCACGCGCTGCAGATCGGAATCGTAGTCGACACTGCTAACACTAAGCTTATCTTGTTCGTATTTTGGCAGCACATTCCAAATGACGTCATCCACCGGATCAGGCTCTGTGAGCCCCAGCGATTGCAGGAACTCGCGGGCGGCGTCACTGCTGCACACGGCCGCGCGCACGGTGGGGAAGCCCGTCCTGATCGTGCTTGGCAGGAACGCCTGGGACTGGCCATTTGCCCGTGCCGGCACGTGGCTACCATCCTCCAGGCGGATGAGCGGCACCTCCATCAGCTGTCGCCGCAGTGCGCGCTGACCACTCAAGAAGCCATAGAGCGACCGAATCCAGTCATCCGGCTGCGCTTCTAGGAAGTCCTTATCGAGCCTTGCAACAATCGATTCCGCGGTTACCTCTAGGACGCCTAGTTCCTGCATAACGTACCGCCGCAGCTCAGGACTGCGATCCTGGGTTATTTCTCCAGTAAGCCAATGCAGCTCCTGCTCTTCGTCGAAGAGTGCCGCAAGCTGTGCTGGAGCAAAAAGCTCGCGTACTTCCTGAGTGCGTGCTAGCCGCGCGCGGCTAGCAGGCATGTACACTTCCTCAAGGCACGGCAGCAGTGGGTCAGAGATCAGGGCCTCCTTCGTGGCTGCGAACATAGGTGCGAACATCGTACCGTCGGCGAATTTCGTCGGTTCGATCGGCAAGCATCTGAGAGCCATCGTATCCAAAAGATTGTGATCACGTAGCCAACGCAGAGCTTCTGACAGAAGCGAGGCCGTCTCTCCTATGAGCCCCTGATTCCAAGGGTCTCTTTGCGGCACGTTGTCCCGGCTCGGCGTTGTTCGGTAAGGACCTTGAATAAGGAATCCAAGGTGCGTCTCGACCACGGTGGGGAAATACACAACAAGGGGCGATCGCCCTAACGCTCGGAGACTCTCGGTCTTCGACTTCTCGTCCCGGACAATTGAGAAGGCGATTTCGACATGCCCCACGCTGCGTCCGTCATGAAGCACTGGTCGGGAGAAGATCAACCACTCTTCATCTACTTCGGCCTCCTCCCGCTCATGACCGACGACAGTCACGCGTCGAACGCCTTGGTCGATCTCCTTCGATTCCCGAAGGTAGATGCCTGAGCGCCCGCCCTCGACGCTCCATTGGACCTCCTCGATTTCCCGCAAGAATAGGAGAGTGGAAGCTCCAAGGCGTTCAAGGCCAGCCACGACCTCTTTGTGCGTGGCCTCGTCGTCAAATTTGAGTGGGATCAGTATGACCGTCTCGTCCGCATCGCGATCGCGAGATGGGGCTGTGATCGGCCAGACGAAATTCTCAATGGCGAAGTCTTCTCGCCCCGAATGGATCTCGGGCCGGTCGGTCAACGCATAGACCGACTTGAAACCAATGCCGAAACGTCCGATGGCGGTCAGGTCCTTCGTGCTCTCGCCGATGCCGCAAATCCCGCGGACGTCGGCTTCGTCAAAAGGTTGCCCAAAGTGACCGAATTGGAGTGCGTCCCTCGTCAGATGAAATCTGACCGATCGGGGTCCTTGCCACCCTGTTCGACGAGCGAGCGCGTCCTCCGCATTCTGCAGGAGCTCGAAAATGAAGTGCGTGCGGTCGTCGTAACGATCCGCGAGAAGCATCGGACCGATGCGACCTATGTCCGTGCCATATCGTCGTTCGTTGTCGCGCCGGATCGCGTCGTAATTGCACGTCACCAGGAACCAGCCTCCTTGGAGTTCGTGTCCTCCAGCTCAGAGCGACCTGTGTAAGGCCACCTCCGGTTCGCAACCGCAACGTACTCCGCGGTCAACAGGTCATAAAAGTCCGCTCTCGTGTGCACGTTCAAAATCCATTCGCCTCCGTGGCCCATTGACGCCGCCAGGCATCGAAGGCGTAAGTCACGGCGTCCATAACGGCCTGATGCGGGGTTTCCGTTTTGTAGGCCTTGAGGATACGACTGCGAACCTGACGATCGAGCGCGTTGCCGGCTTCCGAGCCGGCCAGCAGGTACAGGAAGGCCGCCACAACCATGGCCTCGTCCACCCCCTGGTCCACGAGATCCCGAAGCGCCACCAGCACTGCTTCCGGAGCGCCCCAGACCTCGAGGTCGTTGAATGACGGCGACGAAGTCATGGCATGCGCGTTCAGCAGCGCGACCAATTCAGTCGGGCCGATCGCACCGGCAACCACGCCCCGCATCGGCCGTGCGTACGCTCGGGACCGCAGTGAACGAAGATCGTCCGCCCGCTCCGCCATAGCAGGAGCAGCAAGGTCATAGCAGGCATCGAGAGCGAAACTCCGCTCCGCGTGCACCGTGCCCATTCCATGCCAGCCTGCGGCCAGCACTTGCGGTACCCTGATGATCTTCGGCAGGTCCTCCGCCTTCTCAGTGTCCGCCCGGACGTGAACCACAATGTAGTTGGTCCATTCGCTCATGAGCTGGTAGCGGACGGCAAGCACGGTCGCCGCCTTGCCGTCCCCCGTGGCGGCTAAGCGGCGAGCGGCGGCAAGGCGTGTTAGAGCCGGCAGCGATGCGTCGTCGGTGGCGGGCATTTCCACCGGACTTCCCTCGAATGGATGGATCTCGGTCTCGTGCCTGACGACGCGCCCGTCGGCCAGCGTCACCTCCAAACTGACCCTGCCTTCCGGCTTCTCGGCGAGCCAGGCGAAGAGATGGACGGTGTCGCCGCCGTAAACTGGCCCGATCGCGTCGGGCACGCGGCACAACGCCTGCGCCGGCCAGCTGACGAAGGCGCTTCGGGCGCGCGGCGCGTACATGCGCTGGAAATGACGGTGGACGCGCTCGGCCATGTCTTCACGCGGCGCTACGAATTCGCAGGCCCCGCCGGTCGCCTCGGCGAGTCCGCGCACGAACGCCTCCGCGACGGCGCTGCCCACGCCAACGGTGAAGAAGCGGTGGCCAGACTGCTTCGCACGCCCCACGACCGAGCCGTCGTCCCACACCTCGCCATCGGTGATGAGGAGGAGGTCACGGTGCAGGTCGGAGGCGCCCCGAACGGCATAGGCGGCCTCGAGGGCGGCGGCAATCTCGGTGCCGCCCATGTCGGCGTCGAGGGCACGAACGAAGCGCCGCGCCTGAGCGACGGTCGTTTCCGAGACGGGTGTCTCGCGGCCAAACAAAGCACGCTGGCTGCTGCCAAAGGCGATGATCTCGAAGAGGTCGCCCGCCCGCAGGTCATCCAGAATGCGCTCCAGCGCCGCGCGTGCCTGGGCAATGGAATCGCCGCCCATGGAGCCCGAGCAGTCGACCACGATCTTGACGCTGCGGCGCTGATCGTCGCCGGCCATGGGGATCTCGGGCCGGAAGCTCGCCAAAGCGACCCAGCCGTCGAGGTCCCGCGCGACCAGCGCGCTGGCGGCTTCCGGTCGAGACGAGCGCGCCTCGAGCACGAAGTCTCGATCCATGGCCGGCGCGCCGGTGAGCGCGATGAGCGTCGCGTCGGCTTCCGGTGCAACGCTGACGCCGTGGGAAGGGGAGTTGAAGCGCGCGTCCTTGAGTAGCCCGCGCACAGCCACCCTGAGACTGAACGCTCGTTCCGCGTCGAGGGCGTACTCCGGTGCCTGGTGGGGCGCGAGGCCTGCTGAGGCGGGATCGCCGTAGCGGGGTGCAATCGTCGTGGGCATTGCGAAGCGGACGCGGTCGCCGTTCCAGCGCAGCAGAAGGCCATAGCGGAAGTGGATCGTGGCCGTTTCGCCCGGCAAGAGATTGCCTACACTCGCCGTGTAGAGTCCGGGCTCGGCCTGCTCCAGCAGCACTGCAGCATCGCCGTCGGTGATCGCCTCCTCATAGCGGCGCTCGCCCTCCGCCTTTTCGACCACCACACCGGCAAGCCTGCGGTCGCCGATCTCGACCCCGAAGCCGAGAAGCACACCATCCAAGGGAAGGGGGAAGGTGTACACCGCCTCGACATTTGTCGCCTCGGGATTGCGGTAGCGTTGCGTGACCGTGACCTCAGCCAAAAGGTCATTGATCGACGCCTCGGCGCGGACCTCTTCGAGAAAGATGGCCTCGCCGCGCACACTCTCCAGGACCGCTGCTGCACCCGCCTTCATCGTGTTGTCTCCTTCTTCAACCGATCGAACAGCGCCGCCGCTTGCCGGGCGAGTGCGCGCACCTCTTCGGGCGTCAGACCCGCCTCCCTCGGCTCGATGACGAGCTCCACGCCGGGGCGGAGAAGAACATGGCTCCGCACCGTGACGTCGCCCGGACGACGGGGCCTCTCCGGCGGCAGGTCTACGCCCTCCACCGGTCCGGCGGCGAGCTCGCGGATCCGCTCCAAGCTGAGACCGGCCCGCTGCCATTTGCGGATGGTCAGCAGCTGCTCGAGGTGATCCCGCGTGTAGTAGGCGCCTCGCTTGGCGCCCTCCGGCCGGTCGACCAGGCCCTCCTGGATGTAGAAGCGCACCGTCCGACGCGGCAGGTCCGCCAGGGCGCAAAGCTCGTCGAGGGAAAAGCGTTCGGCATCGTTCAGCATCATGAAGGCATATATAACATCGCCACTGTTCAAAACAAGTGGCGCAATTAGCCTGATCCCTCACCATCACACTTGGCCTCGCTCGGCCGCGTTGCGCAGCAATGTGGTTCGCGCACATGTGTGCCAACTCGCGCCGTTGCGATCTTTCACGCGACGGGGACATAATTGACGGCGGATTGCAGCGATGTGCGCGCGAGAGAGCCTAGCACAACCGTAAAGTCCGGCTGCTTCCAGAACCCATTGAAAGAAGCCCCGTTCGCAGCGCTTAACGAGCGAGGTGCCGGTTAAGTCGGAAAGAGACAGAGACGGCAAAATGGGGCCGACGGGCACGGCTGCCCGGTCTCCGCGGTAAACCCGCATTCGGCAAAGCCCTTTGAACGCGAAAGAAAAATGGCCGCGCGAGCGGCCATGGCTTCGGTTCGTGCAGGCGTGTTGGCGGAGGGAGAGAGACAGGGGTCCAACGTTCTCTGAGCGCGAGACGATCCAGGATGCCTCCGCCTTCGGTCGAAGCCGATAGGCGTTCCATCCCTTAACAGCCAGCGCGGTATCCGCCACCATCCCGGAAGGTGTCGCCCTCAAACAGGATGACACTGGCGCCGCCAACGAAATTGAGCTCGTACCGGTAGCTCAACAGCATCTAACCGAGCGCGGTCGCGCTCGCGCCAAGAGCCCTGAAAATGGGTGGAGAACCCGACGACAAAGTAGAGGCCCATGCTCAATGCCAGTCGTCGACGGTGGGCAGACTCGATATCGATCGCGCCCGCCGTGTGTCCGGCGACATAGCCCGGCATCAAAGGCAGGACTCAGGGCGAGACGAACGACACCGCGCCGGCCAGAAATGGGGCCGTCAGGCCGATGCCGGAGGGTCGAGGGTCTCGCTCCTTTGAGAGGTTGCCGGGAATGCCATGGCAAAATGAAAGCTGGCGAGCGGAACGACGATCCATTGCAGGACCGGGCTGACGCCGGCGCCGAGAACGGGGATCACCGGCATCAGGTCGCGATAGGCCCATGCCTGGCGCACCTCGATATTTAGCCATTCGCTGAAAATCGTGTAGGCAAGCCCGAAGGCCACAGTCCCCGCGACGACCGGAAGCCGGCGTTCGGTTGGCCATGCCCCATTCCCGAGAAGGAACAGGGAAAGCATGAGCGCGCTCAGGGCGATGAGAATATCGCCACCGGTGCAGTGAGCTGCAGCGAAAACGATTTCCCCCGCCGAGCCGGTTTCCCACAGCGTATAGAGCGGCATGTGGGCGAACTCCCAGACCAGGTTCGCGGCGGCGACAAAGGCCATGTAGCGGCGCAGCGCCGAAAGCCAACCGATAGATCTTTCACCGCGCACTCGGTCCATGTCCGAATGGACGCCGGTCATCGGAACAGCCCCTTCACGCTGTCCCACCAGCCAGCCTCTGTCGGCTTGGATGGGCGAGAGGGGGCGTTGGTCAGCCCGTTGATGTAAAGCACCAGGTTCAAGGGCTCGAAGCGCAGGCCGTGGAACCTGGCGGCGAACCGGCTGCCACGGTCGATCACATGCGTGACGACGCCATGCAACTGCTGCCCGTCATCCTGCGGCTGGAACCTGACGTTATAGGTCTCCGAGAGCTTTCGCGTCGCGTCCTCGGGATCGCCCGGGCGGCGGGTCAGGAACATCCAGTTGCGCGGGTCGAGGCCGTGCGCCCCGCCATAGCTCTTCAGGACATCCGCGGTATCGACCTCGGGATCGGTCGTCACCGTGATGAACTGGACCATGTCCTTCATCGGCGTGGCGTTGATCTTCGACTGAACGTCGGCGATCAGGGCGGAGTGCAGGGGACAGACATCCGCGCAGCCGGCAAGGACGAAGTTCAGCACGACGATCCTGTCGGCGAAGTCCGACAGCCTGACGATAGTGCCATCGGCATCGGCCAGTTTGAAGGGCGGGGCCGGGCTGTCGATGGGCTGAAAAAACTGCTCTTTGCTGCCCATGACCCGGTCGAGGTCGGCGCCCGGATGGTGCGCCATTGCCGGCATGGCGAAGGCAAATGCACCGATCAGAACAGCGGTTAATCGTGCGAGACTCATATCTTCTCCTCGAACATCCCTGCGGTCGATGACGCCGGTCGGCGACATCACTTCTGTCGGTTCCGCGGCAGTGGGCTTGCATCCGTCTCGCCATGGGTCGCGCAAGACTTTGCCCCGCCGCCGCGCATGCACAGGCCGAGGGCGCACATCGCGGCGCAGGGCGCGAGGCTGATCAGGACCGGCGCCGCGCCGACGGCCGTCAGCCAGTTCCAGTTCAGGGCAAGTCCTGCGGCGAGCGCCCCGAGGCCGACAAGCAGGACAATCCGACGTTTCGACAGCCAGGGCACCCTGAGGAACAATGGGACGCGCGGAGTTGGAGTTGTGGCGGGCCGTTCCGTGGTCATCGTCTAGATTCCTTTCCTGTGTGGTCGGAGATGACGCTCTCGAAGAAGGCGACCATCTCCTGCGTGTCCCATTCGGCCGGTCCGATCAGCCGGCCGAGTTCCCGCCCGTCCGGGGCGATGAGCAATGTCTCCGGGAGGCCGTAGATCCCGATGTCGCGCGATGCTTTCATCGTCTCGTCGATGACGATGCCCAGATGTTGGATGCCGATCTTATCGAAGAACCGGCGGACGACATCCACACCGGCGCGATCTATCGACAGGGCCACGACCTCGAAGCGCTCGCCGCCGAGACTTGCCTGAAGGCGGTCCAGTGTCGGCATCTCGTGGCGACAAGGGGCGCACCAGGTGGCCCAGATGTTGAGAAGGACGACCTTGCCGCGCCAGCGGTCGAGCGTAAGCGCGTTGCCGTTCTCATCGGCGAACGAGATTGCGGCGAGCGGCTGCGGCGTGTCGTGCAGCGGGACGGCATTCGGCCCGTCCGCCATCGTCGCGGTCGAGACGAGCAGTGCCAGCAGGAACCCGAGCGCAGGCAGGGGTTTTACTGGCTCGCCTCCCTTTCGCGGCGGCTCATCTCGGCCTGGTATTGCTGCTCCCGCTCCGGCCAAGAGCTCTTGATGAAGTCCAGAACCGCGTGGATATCCTCGTCGGACAACACGCCAGCGAATCCAGGCATGTCGCTCTGATAGCCGCCGCCGACGACCGCGGCGGGTCCTTCCTTGGTGATGCGGAACAGGACACCGTCAGAGTGGTGCCACGTGTGTCCCGAAGCGTCGTGCGGCGGCGCGGGCAGGCGACCCGACGGCAGGCGGCTCTTCCAGTCCGGCTGGCCTTCGAGCTTCGCGCCGTGACATGAAGCGCAGTTCGCCGCGTAGATCGCGCGTCCGCGGTCGAGCCGTTCAGCGGATGCCTCCGTCGGGCCACTTTGATCAAACCTGACCCAGAGCAGCCCGGCCACGGCGCTTCCGCCGAGCAACATCGTGGCGCCAATAATGGCGCGGTTCATCAGCGTTTGCCCCCGAAGAGGTATTTGACCAGCGCCGCAATCCCGAGGACGAGCAGGACGATCACGAGCAGCCAGACAAGGCCCATGCCCCACATCATCATGCCGCCCATGCCGTCCATCATCCCCATGCCCATACCGGTCGGAGCGTTGTTCATCGGAAAATCTCCCTATTCGACCGCGTATACGGACGGCTTGCCGTCACCCACGGCGTAGATCGTAAAAGGTTCGGTCTTGGCGCCGCTCATGCCGGGTGATCCCATCGGCATGCCGGGCAAGGTCACGCCCTTGATGTCCGGATGCTCCGAGAGCAGGCGATTGACGGTCGCGACAGGCACATGGCCGCTCACCACATAATCGTCGATGAAGGCGAGGTGGCAGCCCTGGAAATCGTCCGGGATGCCGGCCTCGCGGCTCATGGCGACCAGTTCATGGGTCGGCTTGACGGTCACGGTGAAACCGTTGTCGCGCAGATAGTCGGCATAGGCTTCGCAGCAGCCGCATTGCGGGTTCTTGTAGAGGGTCGCTTCCTGGGCGACCGCGAGCGATGCGTTCGTGAGATAGACGCCTGCACCGAGAATTGCGACGGCGAGGGCGGCGACGATGATCTTGTGCATGGTGGTTCTCCTTGAATCTCTGGATCAGGCGACGCGGATGACACCCATCATCCCGCCGGCCTGGTGTTCGAGTATGTGGCAGTGGAACATCCAGTCGCCGGGATTGTCGGCGACGAAGGCGATCTCGACCTTCTCCCGAGGCGCCATCAGCACCGTGTCCTGCCATTCGCGGTGCGGCGTCGGCTCGCCGTTGCGCGAGATCACACGGAAGGAATGGCCGTGCAGGTGGATCGGATGGTGCCACGCCGTCGCATTGGTCATGGCGATCACATGCGAACCATCGCGTTCGAGCGTCAGCATCGGGTCTAGCACATGGCCTTCGGCGGCCTTGCCATTGACGAACCAGATGCCATTGCCGTGCATCATGCCCATCATGCCGCGCATCATCCCGCCGCCCATTCCCCTTGATGTTCCTTCGCCCATGCTGCCGCCCATCTCGGCCATCACCATTCCGCCCATCATGCCGCCGTTGAAGATCACCTCGTGGCGGAGCGCCGCAGCGACATTTGGTTCGCGCAAGGGATTGGCGGGCAGGACGATCGGCCAGTCAGGCATGGTGTCCCTAAACGCTGTCTCACCGTAGGCGAGGTCGACCAGCCGGTATTCGAGGTCCCGATAGAAGCGGTCAATGACCGAGACCCGACTGCCGGGCTCGCCCATCATGTCGAGAATGATGTCGGCCCGCATCGCCGGTCCCAGTACGACGAGGCCGCCCATTGGCGCGTGCGGCGTTACCGGCTGGCCGTCGAGCGCGATGACCGTCGGTGTATGGCCTTGGAAGTCGAGGCTGAAGATGCGCGCGTTCGCGGCATTGATGAGCCGCAGCCGGATGCGCTCGCCGCTGCGCACCGGACGCGCGTCCGGCACGCGACCGTTGATGGTGACGGTGTTGCCGATCCGGCCATTGTGGCTCATGTCATGGCCGTTACCGAAATCGTTGGAGATCTCGGCAGACTTCGTGAGCCGCCAGTCGTCGAGCACCCAGACGAGTTCCCGATCGACTTTTGGCGGTTCGGGCTCTTCGACGATCAGCGGCCCGTACAGGCCGCGGCCGACCTGCTCGAAGCTGCGCTGATGCGGGTGATACCAGAAGGTGCCGGCATCGACCGCGTCGAACTCGTAGACGAAGGTTCCGCCCGGCGCGATCGGCGGCTGGTTGAGATGCGGCACGCCATCCATGGCGTTGGGGACCCGGAGCCCGTGCCAGTGGACTGTGGTCTCTTCGGCAAGCCCGTTCTCGACGGTAATCCGAAGACGCTCGCCCTGACGAACGCGGATTTCAGGTCCGGGGACGGTCTCGTTATAGCACCAGGCGGGCGTCTCGCCGTGCGGCTCCGGAACGAGCCGCGCCCGTCCCGGCGCGGCCCGCAAGGAGAACTCCCGGACGCCGGCCGCACGTGCGGGCAACATAAGGCCAGGCATGCTCAGGCTTGCAGCGCCGGCGGCGCACGCCTTCAGTAAAGTTCGGCGCGATAGCGCCAAGGTCATCGGTGACATGGTTCGCTCTCATCTGATTTCCGCTGTGCTTCAGATGTACAGACACTGTCTGCACAGGCATTGAGCAGCGACTGCCCGCGCGATTGCCCGGGAAGCGCAGCAGGGCGCAGCGGTCGGAGCGCACCCCGACCGGCGTCCGATCAGATGAGCGTTCGGGGAGGGTAGGGTTCGGGCGGACCTGTCCGTCCGACAAGGTTGTAAAAGGCTCGGACCGACGGTGTTAAACCTGTCACCGCTGGGACACCGCCCTCCGGACTGAGATTGGCCAGAACCGGAGCGACGCAGACCATGTCACAGTCAAGCCCGCCCTCGTCCCCGTCACTCTCGGAGCCGCAGCCCTGACAGTCGGCCATATCCATGGCGCCGCCATCGGCGAGCGCCATCTTGATCGACATGGTGGTTGTGCTCGCCGCGTGCGCGACCGAACCCACCGCGAATGCGGTGAGCAAGGCGAACACGAATATCCGTACGAGCTTGACCATCATGTATTCATAGACCGCCGCAGAATTCTTGTCGAGTTCCAAGGTGTCACGCCTTCTTGAGGACCTTACCCGGCGCAGCAGAAGAGCTTGGCCACGTCCTTGTCGAAGGTCTGGGCGGCGAGTTTAAGGCCCTCGACCGTGGTCAGGTATGGAAAGATGGTCCCGGCCAGCGCCTTGGCGGTCATGCCGAACTTAAGCGCCAGCGCCAGCGTCTGAATGCTGTCGGTGCCCTCGGGCGCGAGGTCTGACCGTCCGGCAGACGGTCGGTGTTGGCGCCCGCCACCAGCTTGATCAGTCCGCGCGTGTCGCGGGCTGCCCGTGCGCGTGGCACATGGTCGAGCGGCACGATGGATGTCTTGACCTCATGGCCGGCGGCTCTCGCCGCGGCCTCGCTCAGGCCGACGCCCGCCACCTGCAGGTCGGCGAACACCACCCAGGGCATGGTGCTATCGTCCTAGGCGAGACTATTCCCGTAGAGCGCATTGAGCGCCGCGAGCTTGGCCCCGCAGGCGGCCATGTAGACGAACTGGTTGCGTCGCAGCGGCACGGCATCCATTTGATGAGCTTACCATCCCTCAGTTTCTCCACGCCCCCCAGAGGCGAGGTAACGGGGCAAAGGACTGGAAGATGGCCTGAAGCCGTCGTATGCCGCGTTTGAACAGGGAGATCAGGCTGCGCCCCGCCTTGCGCGGACGGTCCCGCGGGTCTTTTTTTCGGCGGGGGTGGGATTGTGCTCGGCATCCCACATGCCGGTGGAGACGGCCCAGTAGAGGGCCAGCGCCATGACCAGGATCAGCCGTGCAAGGCGGTCCGGGTACTGGATCTGGCTGTCCTCCAGCCCGAAGCCCCGTGTCTTGAAGTCGGAGAACATGGCCTCGATGCCCCAGCGCAGCCCATAATCGAAGGCACGGTGTATTGTCGGGGCTTCGGAGAGGGCGATGATCCAGGGTTCGGGGTGGCCCTCCTCGTGAACCATGGCGACATGGGTCCGCACGCGCTTGTGGGTGAGTTCGATGTCGCTGAGCATGCGCTCGCCACGGGCGAAGCACTCGCCAAGCGTCGTCTCGCCGTCCTGCTCGAACACCAGCAGCTCCTGCTTGAGCCTCAGCCGCCAGTGCCACCCCTGCTTCCGGCACCAGGCGATGAGATCGGGGCTGCCATAGAAACGGTCGCCCATCAGCACCACCCTCACTCCCTCGGGCAGCATGGCCCGCACCGCTTCCAGCGCCTTGCGCTGTTCGGCAATGCCGATGGCGCCCTGCGTCTCCTTCACTCGCCAGGCCAAGGGCAGCGCCCGGTTGCCGAGGCGCACCGAGACCATCACCATCTGGTGCAGATCGGTCGCCTTGCTCTGGTCGATCATCAGCACAACGGTCTGTCCGGCGTCCGCCAGATGCTTCAGCACCTCGCGACCATAAGGCGCCATCACCGCGTCCACATCCACCAGATCATTGGACAGAAAACGCTCGATCCACTGATAGCGCTTGATGACCAGCTTGCACGGCCGTGGCAGTGAGGCCGCAAGGTCCATGCAATTGGCGCTGCGCACCTCCAGCATCGTCGCCACCAGAAGACCCAGCTTGCCGCGCTGCGTCCTGCGCTGGCCCGGCAGCTTCGCCTCAAGGTCCGCTATGATCCCACGAGCAACGTGTTCGATCCCGCCCATCACGGTTCCTCCGCCTGAAAAAAGGCGGACTCCTTGAATCACACCCGGATTCTTCAGGGCAAGAAAAAACTGAGGGATGCTAAGATTTGATGAGGTAGAACCGTTGACCTGCCAGAAGCATCATGCTAGCCAAGCTCCATGGGAAGTACCTTCTTCACGCTGAGTGATGGTATGAGGCGCCTATTAGGCGCACTCGTCGCTGTGGCATTTCTCATGGCGAGCGTCGGCATTGGCCACTCCATGCCCGCATCAGGTCCCCATGACCATCCGGTCGAGACCACATCGCCCCATGCGGACGACTGTCATGCGCGCGTCTCGCAAGTGGAGGATTGCGGCGAAACCGCAGCACAGCAGGACCAAGGGCAGCCCGCGACGCACGGGACCCTTGGAAACTGCTGCGTCGTCGCTTGCTCTCCGACTGTTATCGTCGCCGCCATTGCGGAAGTCGCCGTCATCACCTTTTCCGGGATACGGCTGGGTGTTCATGTAGACCGGTTCGCCGGCTCGAATGCCCCGGACGGCCTTTTCCGTCCTCCCCGCGCTCGCGTCTGATCTCCGCGCGGCTGCCCTGCTCGGGCGGGATTCGGACATCGAGAACTTCGCGTTCCTGCTGACTTAAGATCTGCGCTCGTTCGGGCGCGGCAGGTCCGGAAGTGCACTATCGCACGTCCCGTCTCCCTTCCAATTCGCTTGTCACGCCCGCCGGAGGTTTTGCTCCCGGCCGCTGGAGGTCTGTGTCCTCAAACAGCCTCGACACTCTCATCAATGTGACAAACAGGATTCGCAAAATGTCGAAGACGCTCCCGAACCTTCTCCGCATCTCTTTGCTCGCCGGCCTCACGACGATCGCCGCCACGAGCGCCGCTTTCGCATCTCCCGGTCATAGCCTGGCATTCGGCGAGGCCGCCAAGGCCGAGCAGGCGACGCGCACCGTGACGATCACTATGCGCGACAATCTGTACGAACCCGAAAGTCTGACCGTGAAGCCGGGCGAGATCGTCCGCTTCGTGCTCGTGAACAAGGGCGAGCTGCTTCACGAGTTCAACATCGGTACCGCCGCCATGCACGCCAAGCACCAAGAAGAAATGGCGATGATGATGGAACACGGCATGCTGACGCCGACGGGCATGAACCATGACATGTCGAAGATGGACCATTCAAAGATGGGCGGCATGAACATGGGCGATATGAAGCATGACGACCCCAATAGCGTATTGGTTGAGCCCGGCAAGACGGCCGAACTGGTCTGGAAATTTACGCAGCCGACTGAACTGGAGTTCGCCTGCAACATCCCGGGTCACTACGAGTCCGGTATGGCCGGCCCCATCAACTTTACGAAGTGAACGGGAGGAGCAGACGATGAACAAACCAATCTCCGGCGTCTCCCGACGAGACGCACTCAAACTCGCCGGAGCGGCGGGCTTGGCCGGCACCCTCGCGGTCTATCCCGGCCGCCGCAGCTTCGCCTCTTCGACGAAGGAGTACACGCTGAACGTCGATGCCGGTCGCATCGCCGTCGACGGGATTGGCAGCAACGCCATACTGATGGGCGGCTCCGTGCCGGCGCCGACGATGCGGTGGCGCGAGGGCGACGAGGTCGTGGTCTATGCGACCAATCGTCTGGATGTGCCCACGTCCATCCACTGGCACGGCCTCCTCATTGAAGGCGTCATGGACGGCGCACCCGGCTTCAACGGCTATGTCGCCATCCAGCCCGGCGAGACCTACACCTACCGCTTCAAGCTGCGCCAGGCCGGTACCTATTGGTACCACAGCCACTCCGCGATGCAGGAGCAGCAGGGCATGTACGGCGCCATCGTCATCGAGCCCTCCGGACGCGAACCGGTACGGGCGAACCGCGACTATGTCGTGGTCCTCTCCGACCATACCCAAGAAGACCCGATGCGCGTGCTGTCCAACCTGAAGGCCGATGCCGGGTACTACAATTACGGGAAACGAACCCTCATCGATTTCTTTCGGGACGCAAACCGCGACGGGTTCAATACCGCTCTGAAGGACCGCCTCGACTGGGGCGACATGCGGATGGACCCGACCGACCTCGCGGATGTCACCGGCTACACCTTCCTGATCAATGGCCGTGGACCGAAAGACAACTGGACCGCTCTTTTCAAGCCCGGTGAGCGTGTCCGCCTCAGATTCATCAACGCATCCGCCATGAGCTTCTTCGACGTCCGCATACCGGGCCTTCCCATGACCGTGTTCTCGGCCGATGGGCAGAATGTCCAGCCGGTTCGGGTCGACGAGTTCCGCTTTGGCGTCGGCGAGACATACGACGTCATCGTGCTTCCACGCGATGACAAGGCGTTCACGATCTTCGCAGAGCCGATCGATCGTTCGGGCTATGCCCGGGCGACGCTGGCGCCGCGTGAGGGTATGGAGGCTGCTATCCCCGAACAGCGACCGCGCACGATCCTCAGCATGGCGGACATGGGCATGGCACACGGTGGCATGGACCACGGTTCGATGACGGGGATGGATCATGGCTCGATGGCGGGCGGCGCCATGTCCGGTGGCGCGATGGCTGGCATGGACCATAGCAAGATGGGCGGGGCTCCCATGGCTGGCATGGACCACGGCGCCATGGGTCATGGCGGAGCCGCGGCGGAGGGAGGAGAACGCCGCCCCTTCGGTTGGGCCGACGCAAGCACGCCGCCGGGGGCGAAGGCTCTGGACTACGCGGATCTGAAAGCGTCGACCCCGAACCCGGACGGCCGTGAACCGAATCACGAGATCGAAGTGCGGCTGACAGGCATCATGGAACGGTACATGTGGAACCTGAACGGCCGTCCCTTCGGGAAGGACGAGCCGATCCGTGTGGCCTACGGGGACCGGGTGCGCTTGAAGTTCGTCAACACGACGATGATGGCGCACCCAATGCACCTGCACGGCATGTTTGTCGAACTGGAGAACGGCCAGACCGACAGGAAGCCGCGCAAGCACGTTGTCGTGGTACCTCCCGGCAAGACCGTCTCTGCGGTGTTGACGGCGAACGAGCCGGGCGACTGGCCGTTCCATTGCCACCTTATCTATCACATGGAAGCTGGGATGATGACGCGTTTCATCGTCGAGCCGAAAAGCGCGTGAGGCAGAACGATGAAATCGATGATTGCACGATACAATTCTCGGCAGGAACTTGCGTTCCTTGCCGGTTTTCTCCCCGCCGTGTTCCTGTTCGGCCCGGCCCAGTCCGCCGAGCCCGGTCAGCTGTTCACCTTCTTTCAGGCCGAGCAATTCGAATACAGGGCTAACGATGGGCACGACAGTCTCAACTGGGATGCCCAGGGCTGGATCGGGAACGACGACCACAAGGCCTGGCTCAAAACCGAAGGCGAGAAACCGACGGATGGACGACTGGAGAAGGGAGAGATCCAGCTCCTCTACAGCCGCCGGATCTCCGACTTCTTCGATGCGCAGGCGGGTGTACGCTACGACATCGAACCCGGCCCCGAACGGGGATTCGGCGTCTTCGCCCTGCAGGGACTGGCCCCTTATTGGTTCGAAATCGATGCCTCCGCGTTCGTCAGCAACGAAGGCGAGGTTTCGGCTCGTTTCGAGGCCGAGTACGACCTCCTGATCACACAAAAGCTGATCCTGCAGCCAACGACAGAGGTCAACTTTGCAGTCCAAAGCGTCCGGGAGAGGGGCATCGGCTCCGGCATCAACGATGTCGAACTCGGGCTTCGCCTCCGCTATGAAATCGAGCGGAAGTTCGCGCCCTATATCGGCATAAGTTGGGAGCGAAAGATCGGCGAGACGGCTGACATTGCGCAGGATGAAGGAGAGGATATCGACACCCTTTCTTTCGTCACTGGCATTCGTTTCTGGTTCTGAAGCAGGAGATTGGTATGCTGCCAAGAAGTTTATTCGCTTTCGCCACCATACTGCTGCTCGGTACTCCGGCGGCGGCTGACGAAGTGCGCATGGAGATGCGCAATCAGTCTGGAAGCGAGCGGTTCGTCTATGAGCCGGATTTCATCCGGGTATCGCCGGGCGATACGGTCGTCTTCGTCCCCATCGACAAAGGCCACAATGCCGTCTCCATCGGCGGGTTTGGCACCGGCGCCGATCAGTCGATCAATGTCGGCTTCAACAAGGAGGTATCGGTCACCTTCGACAAGCCCGGCATCTACGGCGTGAAATGCACGCCCCATGTCGGGCTCGGCATGGTCGGCATCATCGTCGTAGGCGAGGTCGAGGTGCCGGAGGCAGCGCGCGCGAGCATCGCAAAGCTTCCGCCTAAGGCACGCCAGCGGCTCGAATTGCTGCTCGGACAGGTCGGGCGTTCCTGATGTCCGTGGCCCGAACAGAGCAGGAGGGGCGCCTAAAGTGCGCCCCTCCGTCTCCATCGACGGAGGTTAGTCCAACACTGGATGGTGCGCGACCCGGCAAGCGGCGGCTGGGACAGGTCCTCAGAGTGTTGGTCGCTACCGTTTCTCTCAACCTTCTTGCGGGCCTTGAAAGTGTCTATGCCGACGCCCCGACGCTGTCGTTGGGGGACCAGGTCCAGGTCGAGACCGCCTATGCCACAAGCGGTCCTGCAGGAAGTTCGACGGAAGTTCGGTTCCGACTGGTAAACGAAAGCGGCACAACCGTCGTGCTATTGGGGGTGAGTTCCCGGATCGCCGAAAACTCAAGACTCATCGCCCGAATCGGAGCCTCGGACACCACTGAACTCCAATCGATCAGCGTGCCTGCAGGGGAAGTACTCGATCCACGACTTCGCACCTTTGGTATGAGCTGTCTCCTCTACGCAATAAGCTCGAAACGGGGGACGTCTTCGATCTTGAACTCGATCTTGTGAATGCGCGCGTTATGACAGACGTTCACGTTCACTAACTAAGAGGAACCCTAAAATTCGCCTGACCAACGACGTGCGAAGGGATTGTCCGATAAGAGAAATCTGTGCAAAGAGTATGGGTCGCCGATGACAGAAGAATACCAGAAAGAGAGCATCAGCCTTTCCGGAGCGGTGGCTATGGGCACCGGCGTCATGATCGGTGCGGGGATCTTCGCGCTTACGGGACAGATTGCGCAACTGGCCGGACCGCTCTTTCCGCTGTCATTCGTTGTCGGCGCGGTCGTGACCGCGTTCAGCGCCTACACCTACATCAAGATGTCGAACGCTTATCCGTCGGCAGGCGGCATCGGGATGATCCTGAAGAAAGCCTACGGGCCGACGACAGTTGCGGCGGGTGCGGCGCTGCTGATGGCGCTTTCGATGGTCATCAACGAAAGCCTCGTCGCCCGGACGTTCGGCACCTACGTGTTGCGCGGTTTCGGCGCCGACCCGGACAGCTTCCTGGTTCCCTTGCTAGGAGTCGGGCTCATCGTCTTCGCCTATCTCGTCAACGTCTCGGGCAACCGATCGGTCGGGCTGTTGTCCATCCTCATGGCTGTGCTCAAGGTCGGCGGCATCGCGTTGTTCGGCGCGGCAGGCCTCTGGGCCAGCGGCATTTCCTTCGAGGCGACGGGTGGGGACACGGGTGAAGGCGGTTTCATCGCCTCGGTGGCGCTGTCGATTCTTGCCTTCAAGGGGTTCACGACGATCACCAACAGCGGAGCGGAGGTCACGAATCCGCACCGCAACGTGGGTCGGGCCATCGTCTTTTCCATTGCGATCTGCGTTGTCGTTTATCTGCTCGTCGCGTTCGCCGTCGGATCGAGCCTGCCGCTCGATAGAATCGTGGAGGCCAAGGACTATGCCCTGGCCGAGGCGGCCGAGCCGGCGCTCGGGCAAACCGGCTTTTACCTGACGGTGGCTCTTGCCGTCGTGGCGACTGCTTCTGGCCTGATTGCGAGCGTCTTCGCGGTCTCTCGCATGTTGGCCATGTTGACGGACATGAAGATGATCCCGCACAGCCACTTTGGCATGTCGGGCGCGATCAAGGACCACACGCTCGTCTACACCGTCGTCATCGCCGGCTTCCTGACAGTGTTCTTCGACCTTAGCCGGATCGCCTCGCTCGGCGCATTCTTCTATCTCGTAATGGACATCATTATTCACTGGGGCGTCTATCGGACGCTCCGCAAGGACATCGGAGCACGCGGCGGGGTGTTGCTGACCGCGATCGCGCTAGACACGGTGGTTCTGGCGGCCTTTGCGGCAATGAAGTGGCAGACCGATCCGCTGATTGTCGTACTTGCCATTGTAGGCATGATGGCGGTGTTCGTGTTCGAGCGTGTTTTCCTCGCGCGCAATCCTGCCCCCGAAGGTGCGCACGACCACCATTAAAGTGCTTGAGCTTCCAACGAGTGGACGCCGCAAGCTGAAACGAATTACCGAAAGGCTGGCAGACCATGGAGCACGATCATCATCACGCAGCGCCCGACATACCGGCGGGAGCGAACACTGCAACGGACCCGGTTTGCGGGATGACGGTCGCGATCAAGCCGGACGGACGTCGCGCCGAGTTCCAGGGCAAGACCTTCCATTTCTGCTCGGAGAAATGCCACACGAAGTTCAAGGCCGATCCTTGGTTCTATGCCTCAGGCCGCGCGGCCAGTCAAAAGAAGGCAGCCCCGGCCAACGTCCGGTACACTTGCCCGATGCATCCCGAAATCGTGCGCGATGCGCCGGGTTCATGCCCGATCTGCGGCATGGCGCTGGAACCGATGGTGCCTTCGGACGAGCCAAGTGAAGAGCTGACGGATTTCACTCGCCGGATGTGGATCTCAGCGGCTGCCGCAGTACCGCTCATCATCCTGACCATGGGCGAACTGGTGGCGCTGCCGGTACGCGACTGGATCGGGCACCAGATGGCCAGCTACCTCGAGTTCGTGCTCGCCACGCCGATCATCCTCTGGGCGGCGCTTCCATTCTTCCGGCGCGGCTGGGATTCGGTCGTGAACCGCAGCCCCAACATGTGGACGCTGATCAGCATCGGTGTGGCGGCGGCATACCTCTACTCGATCGTCGCCACCTTCCTGCCGGGTGTGTTTCCCGAAGAGTATCGGATGGGCCACGGCGTCGGCACCTACTTCGAGGCGGCGGTCGTGATCGTGGCGCTGGTCTTCGTCGGCCAGGTTCTCGAACTGCGCGCGCGCGAACGCACCGGGGATGCGATCCGCGCACTTCTGGACCTCGCGCCGAAAACCGCGCGGCGCATTCTGCCGGACGGCAGCGAATACGACGCTCCGCTGGAAAACATCATGGAGGGCGATCGGCTTCGCGTGCGCCCGGGCGATGCTGTCCCTGTCGACGGGACGGTGATCGAGGGGCGATCCTCGCTGGATGAAAGCATGCTGACCGGCGAGTCGATGCCGGTTGAGAAAGGTCCGGGGGATGCGGTGACCGGCGCCACGATCAACAAGAACGGCTCTCTGGTGATCGAGGCCGGCAAGGTCGGGTCCGATACCGTGCTGGCGCAGATCGTCTCGATGGTGTCGAAGGCGCGGCGGTCCCGCGCGCCGATCCAGGGGCTGGCCGACCGCGTGTCGGCGGTCTTCGTGCCAACCGTGGTCGTCATCGCCATCATAGCCTTCATCGTCTGGATGATCTTCGGCCCGGAACCCGCGCTAGTCTTCGCCATAGCATCCGCCGTTTCAGTCCTCATCATTGCCTGCCCCTGCGCTCTGGGGTTGGCGACGCCGATCTCCATCACCACGGCAGCGGGGCGAGGCGCACAGGCGGGCGTGCTGATCAAGGACGCCGAGGCGCTGGAGCGTATGGCGGGTGTCGATACGCTCATCGTGGACAAGACCGGCACCCTGACCATGGGCAAGCCGAAGCTGACCGACACCGTGGCGCTTGGGGAGGTCACTGAGATTGACCTGCTGTCGCTGGCTGCGGCCCTGGAGCGCGGCTCTGAACACCCCCTGGCAGAGGCGATCGTCGAGGGCGCCGAGGCGCATGACGCCCCGCGTCAGGAGGCCAAGGACTTTGACGCCGTCACCGGCAAGGGCGTACGTGGCAAGGTTGGCGAACGCGAGGTGGCGCTCGGCAATGCCGCGATGATGCGGGAGATGGGTCTGGACACGGCAGCGGCCGAAGCTAAGGCCGACGCTCTGCGCGTCGAGGGCAAGACGGCCATGTTCGTGTCGGTCGACGGCGCGCTTGCCGGCATCGTGGCGGTGGCCGACCCAATCAAGGACAGCACCGCGGAAGCGATCAAGGAACTTCACGCCCAAGGGCTGCGCGTCATCATGGCGACGGGTGACAACGAGCGCACGGCGCAGGCAGTGGCGGGCAAGCTCGGCATCGACGAGGTGCGCGCGGGCATCCTGCCCGAGGGCAAGAAAGACCTGATCGACCAGTTGCGCCGCGATGGCCACAAGATCGCGATGGCGGGCGACGGGGTGAACGATGCGCCCGCGCTGGCCGCCGCCGATGTCGGCATCGCCATGGGAACCGGGGCCGATGTGGCGATGGAAAGCGCGGGCATCACCCTGCTGGGCGGCGACCTGATGGGCATTGTCCGCGCGCGCAAGCTAGCGCGCGCCACCTTGCGTAACATCAGGCAGAACCTGTTTTTCGCCTTCGCCTACAACGCGCTCGGCGTGCCGGTCGCGGCGGGGCTTCTTTACCCGGTCACCGGGATGTTGCTGTCGCCGATGATCGCGGCGGCGGCAATGAGTCTGTCCTCCGTTTCGGTGATCACCAACGCCCTGCGGCTCCGGCAGATAGACCTCTGACCGCATAAAAAAACGTCCAATCTGGAAAGGTAAACCAGATGACTCCAGATGCTCTTTCTCGGCGCGCGATCCTGATCGGCGGAGCAGCATTGCTGGCTGCATCGCCGCTGAGGACCCTCGCGCAGGGCTTCGGACCGGCGATCCATGTGATGAAGGACCCGAATTGCAGCTGCTGCTCGGCTTGGATCGAGATCCTCGAGAACGTTGGCTTTACCGTCACGACCGAGCCGAGCGCCGGGACTCTTCTGATGCGCTACAAGCTGGACAACGGCATTCCGCAGGAGATGGTCTCCTGCCATACGGGCCGCGTCGAGGGCTACATGATCGAGGGCCATGTCCCTGTCGCCGAGATTCGTCGCCTGCTGGATGAGCGCCCTGACGCAGTGGGCCTCGCAGTGCCCGGTATGCCCTACGGATCGCCTAGCATGGGGCCGGAAAGCGAACGCGAAGCCTATGACGTGTTCCTCGTTCGGGGCGGCGGATCGACCGAAGTCTTCACCAGCTACGCTGCCGCGTGACCTTGAAGCTGCAATTTCGCTCCTGATCAGGGGCGAGGACACACACGCGCCTGATCCCGCATGACGGCGTAGTCACGCAGCATCTCGGCGATGGCCGAATGTTTCGGCAGCAGATCGAGCTCGTCGGCTGCCCGCGCCTGGAACTCGCGGCTATACTCGGCCACGGGCGGGCAGACGGTGACGACGCTCGGCTCAGAAACGCCCGTCGCGCATCCGCTCAGCAAGCTCGCCGCGATCGCGAGGGCGGCGAGCCGCGGCATCCAGCATCTGGCGCTGCACGTCATTGGCGTTCTCCATGGTTTCGAGACGTTCCGCCAAACGCCCGGCGCGCTCGCCGGCGCGGCGGATCGACAGCAGGAACAGGAGGACGGTGAGGGCGAGCGCGCCGTATCGCAGCGCGACACGGGCCCACGGGCTGGCGGCGATCCCGGTGAGCAGAGCGGCGATCATCGACGCCCCCGCTTCCAGTCGTCGATGCGGGCGTAGATCGTCACGGCAAGGCCCGCGAGCGCCACGGCGATGAACACCCAGCGCAAGGTGTCGAGATAGGGCACGAGCGGCAGGATCGCGGTCTGGGTCTCCGCCAGGACGTTCTGCGCCACCTCGACGCCAGCGGCGCCAAGCGTCGCCACGCCTGCTGCGCCGCTGCCCTTCATCGTGCGACTGTCGGCCAAGACCTCCCGCACGGGCGCCGTTTCCGCGGCGAACGCCGTCGCCCGCACCGGGAAACGCTCGCCCCATTGCCGAGCCGGGCCGAGATCGATGTGCATGAAGCCCGAGCGCGGATAGTAGCCGAAGCCGAGGAAGCCGACGGCTCGGGCGGCAGCCTCGAAAGCGACCGGATCGTGGTTGGCCATGGCGATGTCGAAGGCCGTGCCGTCCATGTGCTTCGAGCGCGGCGCGCCGCCTACAGCGCGGTTATGTGCCGGACTGCGGTAGGCCGAACGGACGATGAGCGGCTTGCCAAGCCGGTCGCGCAGCGCCTGGAGCTTGTCGAGCGCCTCCTCGTTGATCCGCAGGGAGCCGCTGCCCCGGCAGGCGATCTCCGCGGGGGAGAAATCCTTCCAGCGCCACGAACGCTCGGGCATGTCGCGCCAGTGTTTGTAGGTCATGGTCGTCATCGCAGGTCTCCAGGCGCAAAAAAGCCCGCTCCTCGGCGAGGGCGGGCGATGGTCTGATAAGTCGGGCGGATGGGTTAAGGCGTCGGCCCGAAGAGCTTCAGCTTGATAGCAATGCCGGCCATCAGGGCGAGCAGGACGCCGGTGGTGATCAGCCGCACGGCGGTCTGTACGGCCGTCTGTTTCGCGAGGCGGAAACCCGCGAGCAACGAGCGAAGATCGCGGATGTCCTCGGCGGCATCCTGGCCATCGAGACCGACCTCATGCAGGGCGCGCCGCGCACCCGTCTCGGCCGCCCGCTCCAGCAGGGCTTCAAACTCGGCGGCCGGCAGCGCGATCAGCGCCCCGCTGTCTGGTTCCTTGTCCATGACGCAATTCGGGAGTGATCAGAGGACAAGCGAGCCGGCCAGCGTGAACCCGATCCCGGCGAGCGTGGCGTCGGGCGTCGAAGGCGCGACCACGCTGAGCACCTGGCCGGGCTCCAGCACGGTTTCGCTGGCGGCGATGAAGGTGCCGCTCGTGCTGGCGGCGGCGAAGCGCATGGCGGCGCTGCTCACGCCATCGACCCGAATGTCGAAGTCCGTCTGGGCGGTTGCCGCCGCCTCGGCGCTGGCATGGCTACCGGCAAGATCAATCTTCAGCCGGGTGCGTCGCGCCACCGGCACCCGCACGATCACCTCGTCCGCGGCCGGCTGCCCGGCCTTGTAGCCGCTGATGTCGGCCGGGGGATCGGCCGCATCCGCAGTCTCGACAACCTCGATCGCCAGCCACGTGCGCTCGAGGCCGCGCAGCTCCCCGGCCGTGCCGACATAGACGGCCAGCTCGAACCAATCACCCGCCGACACCGGCAGGACGGCGCTCGACAGATTGCGCATCTGGTTGGAGTAGCCGCTGTCGCCGCGGACGATGACGGCGCCGCCGCCCGGCACGCTGTTTCCGTTCTTGCGCACCTCGACCAGCTGACTGGTCGGCGAGGTCTGCCACTCGATGTTGCCCACGATCCGGACCTTCGTCACCCCGGCGGGAATGGTCAGGCGGGAGGGCTGGCCCGCATCCCAGAATGCGTCGCTGTCGTACTCGACGCTTTGCCATGGCACGGCGACGTAAACGCCGGTCGTCGCGACGCTGAAATTGGTCGAGCGTCGCAGCAGCGCGCCCCGGAAGGGCAGCAGAGCGCGGTTGAAGATGGCGACACCTGTGGCGCCCCACGCGGCTCCATCGAACTGGAGCACGTCGCCATTGGCGGCGCCGGCGATGGAAACGTCGGTGAGATCACCCAGCGCGCCAGCGCCGCCGCCCACCCCGTAGAGATCGCCGCCATTGCCTTGAACCAGCACCGTCGCGCTAGGGGCGATGACGACCTCCGCGCCGGAGCCTGCATATTTGGCACGGACGTCATGGCCGCCTTGGCACGCGTTTCGGATTGCGAGCCGCCGGTGATTGGCGGGCAGCGTCAGGGTCCGCGATGCCGTCAGCGTACCGGTGAGGATGATGAGGCCGTTCCGGTTGGCTTGGGTGCCAGTCAGCGTCAGGTTGGCGTCGGCCATCGCCACCGACAGTGCCCGGTTCATGGCGTTGTCGAGGGCATCGACCGCGTCGTTGATCGTGACCTCTTTCTGGTTCTGGGCGGCCGCGACATGGGTCACGGCCAGATTGGGGCTGGGCATCAGTTGATCTCCAAAGTGACGGTGCGCGGGAAGCCGCGGCCCGCGACGGCGCTGATCTGGAAGACGGCGACGGTCAGGGACGACGGGACCGCACCGAAGTCGGCGAGGATGTCGGCATTGGCGTAGACGACGCTCGGGCTCGTCGCGGTGAGCGTCCGCTTCACCACTCCGCCCGGGGCGGAGAGGATGTCGACCTCGTAGACCTCGGAGGTCTCGCCGATCGGCACGAGGCCGGTGCCGTCCTTCAACTCGCCACCGATCCGGGTCCGCCGGACCCAGGAGAGACTGATGTTGACCGGATTCCCGGTCAGAGCCGCCTGCACGTTCCAAGGCGCGTAGGGCTTGAGGTCATTCCCTGAGTGACTGACGACCAGCGTCTCGGCATCCTCGAAGATCGTGCCGAAGCCGACCGCTCTCCAGGACCGGGGTAGATCGAGATCGCCGAGCGATGTGACCATGGTCTCGACATCGTCGGGGTCGAGGAGGACAAACAACTCGCCGGCCTCGTGCCCCTCCACGAAGACATCAGAGCCACGTCGGCCGCGCAAAAGCCCGGACAGGGTGTATGAGCCGTCCGGGTTCAGCGTCACGTCGCGGAACTGGATGATCTCGGGCTCGCCGTTGGCCTTGAGGACGAGGGCCGCGTTGGCGCCGCTGAGCATCGAGTCCTGTGTGACGCTCTCCAGCCGTTCACCGCCGGTGGTCATGAACACCGTGAGGCTGTTCGTCTCATCGGTCGCGAACGGGGACGTGGGCGTGCCAAGGGGGGTCGCCGTGGCGCCCCAGGCCGCCTCGCTCAGGGATCGCCCCACCTGAGCCCACGCCGTGCCGTCGGCGCTCCGGTAGAGAGAGGCACCGGGCCAGCCCGGGCCTCCAAAGCCGCCCATGAGGTAATAGATCCGCGACCCCGACCCGCCGGTGTCATCGGTATCGCGCAGCAGCGGAAGGTCCGGCAGGATCAGCCGCGTCGCGGCCTGACTGCCGACGAGCTGTACCGGTTTTCCGGAGCCGCCATCGGCAGCCACGTTGGAGACGTAGGTGGCGGCAGCTTCAGAGACTCCCTTCACCGCGAGCGAGAAATCGGCCCCGACATCGAGACGGGTGATGCGGGTCCGGAAGGTCGAGCCCGACTCGAAGAGCACGTCCACGACATCGGTCGGATCGAGGCGCAGCCAGTCGGCCGGTAGTTCTGCTTCGTACGCGCTGCGTTCGATCCATGCGCTGTAGAGCGTCTTGGCGGCGATCTGCTTGGCCGTCGTCGCGTCCAGCGCAAGGGCTAGCTCTACGCTGGACTGGTTGCGCGAATGCATGGTCGGCAGCGGCAGGGATGTGCGTTTTTCGCTCTGCGTGCCCTGCTGGTAGTCGGCGCCGCGATCCATGTAGACGACGCTGACGCGTTCCGGCAGCTCGACCTCTTGCGTGCGACGCTCACGCCAGCTTTCGCCGGTCCGCTCATCCAGCGGCAGCAGAAGATCCGCGTCGATGGTCGCGGCGGGCGGTCGTCCCCGCGTCCGGAACCGCAGCGCATCGTCGCTTTCCGCAGCGTCGAAGAAATAGGCCTGTGCCAGCGGCTCGATGGCGCCCCGCACGGTGGTCTGCCGCCCGATGACATAGCCGGGAACCGTCGCCCCGAGATCGGCGACGTCTATGTCGGACAGACCAAGGCCGGCACGGGCGCAAAGGTCGGAGACGATGCCGGAGAGCGTCTCTCCACCACCGCCGCCGCGATTGAGGAAGAGCTTCGCCCAGCCCTGGCTGCCGCGGACCAGATGCGTGTCGGTGACGGCATCGTAAACCTGAGCACCGCCTTCGCTGACCGCACCCGGCCAGATCTCATTGAGAACGAGAGCGCCTGTGGCGGTGTCCAGCTGGATGACGCGCGTGCCCCGCATCAGCGTCCAACGCTGCCCGCGCAGGCGGCACTGACCGTAGTAGGGCCCTTCGTAGTTGATCTGGATCGGAACGACCGTCTTCCAGACGATACCGGTGTCGCTGCGCCATTTCAGCGTATAGATGGCGCCGGGCGATCCCCCGTTCGAGATGCGCGCCTGAAAGATGACGCTGTCGTCGGTCGCGTCATAGGTGAGCCCGCCCGCGCTGCCGTAGAAGCCGGTGGCGCCGCTCTCGACATCCGACGGCGAGAAGGTGGCAACCTTCTCGAAGGTGACGCCGAGGGATTGGCCGGTGAGGCCGTCGTACTCTGCCAGCGCGGAGACCCGCAGGCGATAGAGGCCGAGGCTTCCATGGTTCGTGCTCGTCCCGCTGCCGAGGATCCAGCCATCCCCGAAGCCTTCGCCGACCTCACCACCAATGACGCCCCGAACGCGAGGTTCGGTGACGCTCTGCCCGGCGCCCCAGACATAGCCCATGGTGTCGGCACGGATGAGTCCGACATCGTCGAAGAGCGATCCGGTGAGAACGAAGTCGACGCGGCCAGAGGGGCCGTAGGCTGAAAGCATCCCCATCCACGTCGTGGCGACGAACCGCAGGGTCGAGTTGGTCAGGCCGTTGCTGGTGGAGCCGAAGCGGCCGACTTCCTTGAGGGCATTCGGTTCGATGCGCAGGATCGGGCGTGAGTTGCTCGATCCGGTCACGACATAGAGGTGACCGTCCTCGCCACAGAACAGCGTGCTCGGGAAGTTGTTCGGCGCGACGGCCGTGATGTCCGTCATCCGCGCCTGGTGGTCTTCTTTCATGGTCCGCAGGCTGAAGCGGCGGATCCCGGCCTCGGCGGCGTTGACGTCGCTGTCCAGGAAGTAGCCGTATCCGCGGCGCCAATCGACGGCCAGATCGTCGATCTGGTAGGTGCCGAAATATCCGCCTTCGCCCGTCGTGATGAAATCGAGCAGCTGGTAGGGCTGCTGAGCCGCCCGCTGGTAGGTGATCTCAGCCGTGATGTTGGGGATGCGGTTGCCGAAGTCCGCGAGCGCCAGATCTTCGAAGACGATGGTGGCGAGACCCCGATGGGCGGGCGCACGGCCTGCGCCGACGTGCGTTTCGATCAGCGGATCGGCCAGCTGATCCTCCGCCCCGGAATGGAACCGGAACTTGAGATCGGGTTTGGCGACGTCGGGGCTTGCGCCGGTCTTGTCGTAGATGAGTTTGCCGTCCGCCCAGATCCGAAGCACGTCCTCGGCCGGCCCTTCGCCGAAGCTGAGGGCGAAGGACGCGAAGTACGAATATGTGACCGAGGTCTGGGTGGCTCCGCCGCCGCCCTTGCCGCCCGAGCGGGTCCGGGTGACGTTCTGCTGCTCGCGAATGCCGGAGGACCAGATCATGTTGCCGGCCATGCGCAAGGTGCCGTAGCCGATGGCGATCGCTGCGCCATAGGCGGACGAGGAGACGGTCAGGTCACCGAGGCGCGGTCCCTCGGTGGTGACGTTCTGCCCCTTGGCGGGAAACAAGAGGCTGCCGACCACCGAGCCGACGAGCCAGCCGGCTTGCCAGCCGAGGCCGACCGCGGAGCCGAGCGCGGCTCCGCCCACTGCGACGAGGATGGCCATTGAGCGTTCTCAGCGAAAGTGGGGACCGGTTTCGCGTCCGAGAACGCGACACACAAAGTCCCGAGGTCAGGATCCGAGAGAGCGAAAGCGAAATGCGAACTTGATCTTGGCCGGCCATTCGCCGACATAGGGTTCCTCGATCACCTGCCTGCGCGTGGCGTGCGCGTGCAGGAGATGCAGCCGTCCGAGCCGTTCCGTCAGAAAGCCGCAATGGCAGGGATAAGCCTGATCAGCGAAGACGAGGACGTCACCGGGCTTCGCTTGTGTGACAGCAATGCCGTCCATGTGCCCGCGAAAGTGCTCGACGAAGCCCTGTCCCTGCGCGCGGCGCCCATAGGCCGTGCTGTCGTGGTCGGCGAGTTCGAGCGCCCGCGCGACAAGGACCACGAGCCCCGCGCAATCAACACCGGCGCGGCTTCGCCCCTGGTGTCGCCAGGGAACACCCAGCCAGGTCCGGGCCTCGGCGACGATCGCATCGGCCAGATCCCCGATCGCGGTGGCGGTCGCTGATGGTGGGCGGTCAGCGTGCATCGGGATAACTCATCATGGCGTCCTGGCCCGGCACGTAGGGTTCGCCTCGAAAGTTCAGGACGTTGGTGAAGCGGTCGATGCAGGTGTCGAACCGCTTGTCGCAGCCGGGATGAACGCGGAAGGCGTCGCCGGGCTCGATCGCGTATCCCATCGGCAGGAACAGCTCGATCCGCCCGCTGCCTTGGGTCCAGCCCTTGACCTCGATGGAGCGACCGGCATTGGCGCCGGTCTCCCAGGTCAGCACGCCGCCAGCAAACCAACCGTCGGCCGCTCGCGGTTCATCGAGCGTGGCGTTGAAGACGGCCCGGTCGGTGACTGCCGTCACGATGCCCGACCGGCTCCAGGCTTCCTCGGCCTCGAACACCGCACCGCCATCGGTGGTTTGCGCGCCGACATTGGTGTCGAAGCTCGGTGGCTCGGATGCGGTCGTTCCATCGGTCACGCACCGATAGACGCGGTTCTCGAACATCTGCGAGCCGGTTCCCATTCCCGTACGCACGCGCACCACGTCACCGACGGAGTACGCCGTCGACCGGGCGATTTCTGGCGGATTGACCGGCACCTTGCAGCGGTGATCTCCGAGATCGGCGCGGCATTCGGGGCTGTAGAGTTCGCCGACGCGTTGCTGCAGCGCTTGGGTCATGCCACGCAGTTCGGTCCGGAAAATGCCCTGCTCGGTCAGAACGACCTCGCCGAACCAGCCGCGGCGCATCCGAAGAGCGCCCATGGCGGGGTCCGCCCAGTTGACCAGGAAAATCCGCACCTCGGCCTGGTCGAAGAGACCCGCGCGCAGCTCTTCCTCGGTGATCGACGCGCTGTCGAAGACGCCCTCGACGTCGAGATTGTCGACGCTCAGGCTCGCATCGTTGGCAATGGCCGTGCGCGAATAGCCGGAACTCGCCTTGTAGACGTTGCCCTCGAACGACAGATCCCGGTCGTGGTCGGTGAAGAAGAACTCCTTGCCGTCAACGCGCGAGATGCGCCAGCAGGTGGCGAGTGTCGTCACCGGTCCGGCGAGGTGCGCCGCGAGGGCTGCCGAAGTCGATTTCATGGTCTGATCTCCAGCACCGGGATCTGGCCCCAACTGCCGAGCTGATAGGTTTCGATGGTGAGGTCCATCTGATCGCTGTCGAAGCGGACGGGCACGTCGAACTCGAAGTCCGCCGTCACTTGGACGCCGGATGCGGGGGCGACGGTGAAGGTCACGAGCCCGGTCGCCGTGTTGACGCTCCAGCCAGAGACCGCCTCGACGCCGTTGCGGTAGATCTTCACCGTTCCGGGAACGGGCTTGGTGATGACCCGGGTCTCGACCTCGCCGCCGCTGGCGTAGGTCTTCACGAGCTGGAACGTCTTGCTCGCGCCGTCGCCTTGCCCGATCAGCTGGGCCAGCGCCTGGTAGTCGGTCCAGTCCTTGAAGCGGAAGCCGTAGGCTCGCCCGCGTCGCGCGCGAAAGAAGGCGATGAGGGCGGCCACCTGATCGCGTTTCTTCAGGCCGTGCGCCACGTTCCATTTGCCCCGCGCGGCGGCCCAGTTCGCGTTGCGCCGCTCGTGTCCCGAAACCGTCGTCACCACGGTGGTCGAGTAGCCGGGGCCGCCAGACGCCCCGTAGGAGATGTCCGGCGGGAACTGAACTTCGTGAAAGCCGCTCATCTGTCGATCCGTCAGAGATTGCCCAGTTCAGAGATTACGTCGGGCCCGCTCCATGGCGCGGGCGGCGTCGGCGGCGATCTGCCCCTGGGCGTAGCGAAAGCTGCCAGCATCCGGGGTGGAGATGTTCATCACCACGTTGACCGGTGGACGGGTTTCGCGTGCGGCGCCGATCGCGGCGAGCTGAGCCCGTGACAGCACCATCTCACCACGCTGCAGGATCGCGGGCACCTCGTCGGCACGAAGCCCCGCGAGACCGCCGTCGTGGAAGCGCGGCGCACCCGCAAAAGCGAATGCCGGGACGAGCCGCTGCTGAGCGGGCCCCCCGGCGACGCCGCCTTGATGGAAGATGCCGGCAAACAGCCCGCCTCCGCCGCCGAACAAGCCGCCGAGCAGTCCGCCGCTGCCTCCGCCAAGTGCATTGGCTAGAGGCCCGAGGATCGCGGAACGAACCGCGATGCGGGTGATGTCGGCGAGGATGCTGTCGGCGAGCGCCTTGAAGTCGATCTTGCCGCCGGTCACGAAGCTGGCGATGGCGTCCTCGGCGCTGCGAAAGGCGCTGGTGAGAGCGCTGCCGAGACCCTTGCCCCAGTCCATCGCCTCGCTGGCATAGCGGGACAGCTCCTCGCGAACGGCCGCCCAGCCGGTTGCCGCCTGCGTGGCCGCCGTTGCCGCCGCCTCACCAGCGGCGCGGCTTGCTTCCGCGGCGCGTGCGGCGGAACCGGCCGAGCCCTCGCCGTCTCCTGCGGCATCGCCCCCGGCGCCGCCGATGGCTGCGAAGGCTTCATCGAGGCGGTCGGTCGCCCCGGCCGCATTGTCGATCTCGGTGTTCGCGCCCGCCATGGCCTCCCGGAGCGCCGCGATTGACGCGAGGGGCGCGCCTGCCAGCTCTCCCAGCGCCGTCGCCGTCTCTCGCGCACTGTCGGCGGCAGCGCGCGCATCCTCGGCGAAAGCCGACAGACCGAAATCCGGTGCCGCGAAGGTGTCCGTCTCGAACGCAGCGGCGAAGGCATCACGCGCGGCGTTGCCAGCCTGGCTCGCGGCACCCGCAAACTCGTTCTCGATCCGGCCGAGATCGACGTCCGGCACCAGCTCGATGGCCCGCTCGATGCCGATCGCCGCCAGACCCGCATTGACGCCTTCGAGGAGCGCGTTGATGCCGTCGACCGCACCGTTCAGCATCGACTCCAGCCCGGCGATCAGCGCGTTCGCCGCTTGGATCGTCAGATCGCCGATGGCCCGAGGCAGGTTGCCCCAGATGACGACCATTGCATCGAAAGCGCCCTGAAACGTCCCGATGGTGCGATTGCCGAAGGCGACGACGGCCTCGAGCGACGCCTGCAGCGCGTCGGCGATGCTCGCTTGAATGCCGCTCCAGGCGGCGTCGATGCGCGCTTTCAGGACGCCGGCCAGCAGTCCGATCCTGTCCCAGACCTCGGCTGCCACGTCACCCAGCAGGCCGAGCGCAGCGCCGAAGCCGCCGGTCGCCTGCACCAGGCGACTGAACTGGTAGATCAGTTCGCCCGCCGCAACGACGAGCGCGCCGATCCCGGTTCGGATCAACGCGCCGCGCAGAAAGACCAGCGCGGTGGCGAGGCCGCGCACCGAGGCGGCGGCCACAACCATGCCGGCGACCCAGCGCCCTGCGATGAAAGCGGCGAAGGCCGCGGCAATCGAGGCGAGGCGACCGATGTTGTCGAACAGGAGCCGGATCGCCTGACCAAGCGGACCGGTGGTGCGCGAGATCGCCGCCAGCGCGTCGGCGACGGCTTCGAGGGCCGGGGCGGCGGCAACGGCGAGTTGGTTCGACAGCCCGCGCCAGATCAGACTAAGGCGAGAGATCGCATCGTTCGTCCGCTCGATCTGATCGGCGTCCTGCTCGGACACGACCACGCCGAAATCGCGAACGTCCTGTGTCGCCTGCCGGAGGGTCGCCGTGTCGATCCGGGAGATGGCGATGCTGCCTTCCTCCCCGAACAGCTGCCCGGCGACCGCTGCACGCTCAGCCGCGGGCACGAAGTCTTCAATCGCCTGATTGATACGACCGACACGCTCATCTAGCGGCAGGGCAAGCAAGGCCGAGGCCGAGAGCCCGAGCCGTTCGAGCGCCGCGACGGCAGGACCGGTCCCGGCGGCCGCCTGGCTGAGGCGGCGGGTGAGGTCCTTGGTCGCCTGCTCGATGCCGGACATCGACACGCCGGCCAATTCGCCGGCTCGTTCGAGAACCTGAATGCTCTCGACGGTGGTCCCGAGCGACTGGGCGAGCTTGGCCTGTGCGTCAACGACCTGAAGGCCGGAGCGGATCATGGCCGCAGCGCCCGCGGCGAAGGCGGTCGCTGCGGCGGCGGCCGCGATCTGCACGCGCCGATAAAAGGCCGCGACACGGCTGTTCGCAGCGTCCATCTCCCGCGATAGCCGACGAAACCCTTGCTCGCCGGCATCGCCGATGCCCTGCAGTTCAGCACGGACCTCGCGCCCTCCGACCACGGCAAGGCGAACGGAGACGCGTTTCTCAGCCATCTTGATCAGTCCTGATTTGCGCGTTCAGCCCGCGCACCATCATGCCCTCCACCTCGGGCAGCAGTTCCGCGCAGACGAGGGTGTCCACTCCAAGCGCGTGCGCGCAGGCGAGAGCGGCCGTCATGTCGAGGCCGAGGACCGCACCGGGGACGGCGCGCAGCTGCCCTGTGAGCTTTTTGGCGAGATCCCAGACCTGCCATCCTTCGACCGTCAGTGGACGGTTCAGGACGGCGGGGCATTCGCTGCAGGTGCCGCGACAGGATCGGCAATACTGGTCGCCCCCGCTGAAGTGCCATTCGGCGAGGGCGCGGAGCCGTTTTTTTCCGCTTCCAGCAACAGGCCCTTCGACACGTAGCGGAGCTGGAAGGCCTCGAAGATCGGCAGGATGTCCAACAGCGCGTCGATGCCTTCCGGTGTGACGGGCACCGGATTGCCTTCGGCGTCGCCCACCCCCTCCCATTCCAGCACGACCAGCCGTGCCAGGGCCTTGGCCATGGTGACCGCGATGGTCTCGTTCGACGCGCCTTCGGGCAAGGCAGCCACCGCCGGATCACTGCGGGCGGCGGCCATGAGCGAGGTCGTCAGGGGAGCGACGCGCACACGCACGTCATGTCCGAGGTCGAGCCAGGTCGGCTCGCGCGACAGGTTCAGGCGGATCATGGGAATGGCCTCAGGTGTAGCTCGTGACGTCGTTCAGGAGGTGGGCGCGCAGCATCGTGCCTTCGCTGTCATCGTAGGCGGCGCGCCAGTCGAAGCTCGCCTCGACTCCGCCGGGGCCGGAGACGGCATATTTTGGTTTGGGCAGGAAGACCCGCGGCAGCTCGAACCGCAGCGCGTAGCCTTCCGGGAAGGTGAACCCGTATTCGAGTCCGACGGGATCGCCATTGGCGGCCTCGGCCACGAGCGTCGCGCCATCGAAGCGTACCGACATCGATCCTTCCGCCGAGGCGAAAGTGGGATCGGCCGCCTCGATCTTGCCGTCCTCGCGAATGACCCGGACGCGTTCGAGATTGTTGGAGAAGGTCAGACTGCCGCCAGTGACGCCGGCGAGCGCCGCACCGCCGCGTCGGATGAAGCCGCGCCCCTGGCTGAAGCGGCGGAGCGCGTAGGCCGTCGGATTGGCGTCGACCGTCGCCGAGAAGCGTTCCTCGCCTTGGGCCACGAGCTGGAGACGGGCGTTTGCCGGTCCCTCCTGACCCATCTCGAAGTTCAGGCTCTCCATCACCGTGCCGAGGTGACGGAAGAACACCGGTGTCGTGAGCTTCGGATGGCCGACCTCGATCGTGTAGCTCGGGATGTCGTCGGCGCCGCTCTCCCAGACATGCGCATAACCGCCGCCGGTCAGTGTCCCCGCCGAAGCTGCCGCGGCAGAGGCAGAGGCAGAGATCGTGAAGGCGTTCCCGGTCGGCCCGACGACATCAAATGCGATGACGAGGGTCTGCGTGCTCGTCGGCCGGGAATACGTGCATTTGGCGATTTCGGGATCGGCCGAAGCGTTGAGGTCGCTGACCAGCTGATCGACGGTCTGCGTGGCCGTTCCCTGGATTTGCGTCTCCTCTGCGCCCGCCGTACCGGAGACGAACGTCCAGGCCGTACCGTTCAAGGTGATCGTGTCCCCCGCCGTGGGATTGACGGCGAAGACGATCGAGCCGCTGGCGTTCGTGGGCGTGGTCACCGGGTCTCCGAAAAGGCCCGTCAGCCAAAAGCCCGTTCCACGCAGGTCGAGCGGGATGTCGAGCTGGCCCTCGTCGGTGATGAGGCCGCGATAGGGATCCTGCGCATTGCGCCCGCGTCCGAGCAGCGGGTCGTCCCCAAGCGGCTGCGCCGAAGAGAGATCGGTCGACTTGAAATCAAGGCTTCGATAGCCGGAGAGCGGAGCCACGCCGTAGCTCGCCTCGCGGCAAGCCTTCAGCGTGGCGTCCGCGCCGTAAGCGCGCACCTTGGGCATGGAGAACTCCTATTTCCAGGTTCAGGCAGTGAGCGGATCGCTCACCAGATATTCGACGGTGACGACGAGCCGGGCGGTGAGGATCGGGGCTGCACCCTCGATGGCGAGCGCCCCGGTCTCGGGCGCCGACGGCGTCAGGTTCTCGGCGAGACCACCGAGCGAGGGATCGATCCTGAGTGCCGAGCCGATGGCGCCGAGCAGCGTGTCGAGCGCCGCTTCGCCTCCGCCCGTCGGATCGCGGGGCACATAGACCTCGAGCTCGATCCTGTGGGCGTAGAACTCCGTGCGCGGATTGAGCGTCACGTCCGGCTCGCCCGGATCGCCGTCCCGCAGGATGACGAGACCGGATGCCGGCACCTTCTCGGGCAGCACCTCGTTGCGACGCACGTTCGCGTCCAACGTGTTGTCGAGCGTCTGGAAGAGGGCTCCGAGGATGGCTTCACGGCGGCTGGACACTGGTTTTCCTTAAACTTGCGGCCAATGCAGGTGATCTCTCCGCACACGGTGCGGCGCGCACATGCACCGGGATGCGAAGAAGGCGAAGACGGGGCTACCGCCCTTCGACCCAGTTGCGGACGACCAGGCCGGGCAGCCGCTCCTGCCAACTGTTCGCGGCGGAGGCGACATCGAGCCGCTTCCTGCATGTCACCTGCGGCACCAGAATGAAGATCGGCACGGTCACCAAGCCGCGCCCGCTCCGCACAGCGGCGGCACTGGCTCTGGCGTATCCGCCCCGCTTCCCCGTCCGCGCCCGCATGTTGTCGGCGACGAGCAGAGACGCAGCGTTGCGCCGGTAGACGAAGCGCAGCCGCTGCCCGGTACGCCGTTCCCATCCGCCGGGCGTAATCTTGCGGCCACCGTCGCCGAAGCGTCCGGCAGCAGCGGTCGGAATGGCCAGGAAGAAACCCTTGGTCGACCGGATGGTCGCGCCGTCTTCGTAAATGCGAATGATGCCGGGCGCCTTCGACCAGACGAGCCCCGCCGCCCGGATGCTGTTCTGGCCCTTGGGGAAGGTCTCGGACCGCCAGGTACGGGCCAGCCGAGGGCCGAGCCCCGCATTGGTGATCTGCGTCCTGAGCTCGGTCTTGAGTCCCTCCGCCGCCTCACCGACACCGGCCGTGACAGCCTCTTCGGCCGCCTTCACCTCCTCGGCCATGATGCGACCAAGGTCACCGATGATGGTCGCGGACAGCCTCATACCGGTCTCAGCTCCACGCTCCAGACAAGGCGTTCGCTGTCGCGCACGGGCTCTCCCTGCACGACGTAGTTCGCGCCGTCGATTTCGAAGGCATCCGCTTCCGCCAGGCTCGGGGCGTCGCGCGTTCGTACATCGCCAATGATGCTTTCGCTCCAGATGCGCGTCTCGCCGAAGCTCTCGACACGATCCGGCTGTCGCAAGACAATCCGGACGGTCACCGGCGCGCCCGTGCCGCCTGCCCGCCAGATGGCATCCCGCGCGAGATTGGGATCGGCGAAGAGGTCGTCGATCGCCTCTGCGAAGACGCTCATGCTCAGTTGCTGGAGAAGATGCGCACGGCGAGACGCGGACGCTTGTTGATCGGCAGGATCGAGGCCTCGGTCTTGACCTCGATGGCGCTGCCGTCGGGTCGGGCGATCTGCCGCGCGTAAATCGGCAGGCCCACCGTGTTGACCGTCTCGATCAGGTTGGCCGGGGCGCCGTGGGTGACGAAGGTGTCGAGCGTGCCGAGCGGGAAGGCGATGCCCTCGCCGGAGGGGATCAGGGTTTCCGTTGCGCCGGTCGAGAGCGTGACGGTGGCGTTGTACTCCTCGAACAGGATGCCGGCGAAGGGAAAACGTCGGCGGGTGTCCTCGCGCAGCGGCTGCGCCCCGGTCGAGGAATAGTACTTGTAGGCCTCCTCGACCTTGGCGTGGCCGATCAGCTTGTCGAAGAACTCCGGGCTCACCATCGCCAGCACGCCGGTCATGGTCTCGCCCTTGAGCTCGGTCTCGACCTTCCTGAGCACGTCGCGCACCTTGCCCTGGACCTGGGTGCCGGCGGTGCCGAGCACGAAGTCCGTCTCAAGCTGCGCCAGCCCGAACTCGGTGAAGTAGTTGTAGAGCGTGGTGCCGGCGCCGTCCTTGACGATGCCGCGCAGCGCGTTGACCTCCATGTATTCCCGCGTTTGGGCGTGCTTTACCCGCATGCGGGTGAGCTTGCGCTCCATGACGGTGGCGAGCGGATCGGCGGCGTCGGCCACACCGAAGCCGCGCACGCCCTGGATGTCCTGTGGCGTGATCACGTCGTCGTGGGGAATCCACGGCACGGTGAAGGAGCGCATGGAGCGCGTGTCGCGGTTGGCGACGGTGGCGGGACCGCCGAGCGGCACGGTCGGCAGGAGGTTCAGCACGCCTTCGGCCTGCTCGATGACGACGGAGCGCTGGGTCACGCCCTCGAAGCGGAAGAGGCCCATCTGCCCGAGCCGGGTGTAGACGTTGGGCAGGATGTTGATGGCCTGGGTCATCTCGGCGAGCGAGTAGCCGCCCGCGTCGAACGGATTGATCATGGCGACCATGGGGTCGGGTCTCCTTGGGATGGAACGGGCATGAAAAGGCCCCGAAGGCGGACGCCTCGGAGCCGGTGACGGGTTGGGTCTGACGAGCGTGGATCAGGCGGTGTCGCGTGGCACGATGCCGGCAGAGCTCAGCTCGGCGTGCTTGACGGCCGTCTTCGCCGCATCATCGACGGAGGCGTCGAAGGCGAGCGCCGCCTTGGAGACGATCGCGGGCCCGCGGGCGACGACGAGGCCAGTCCTGTCGCCGGCCGTCCCGTCGACCGCCTCGATCAGGACGGCCGTTGCGACCTCCGCACCCTCATCTCCGACGACCTCGGCGTCCGGCGATAGGCGGTACTTGCCCGACGCGGTGATCCGGCCGAGGACGGATCCGAGCGCGTAGTTCGTGCCAGCCTTGAGGGTCACAGCCTCGCGGCAGTAGCTCGCATTGAGCTCGTATTTGAGCAGGTCGCCTAGGGTCGGCGACATGGTGAGAACGGTCATGATGATCCTCCTTGTCTTCAGCTGCGGTTGGCCGAGGCGCGCTCACGCGCACGACGCACGATGGGGCTTTCGCCGTTCGATACCGGCGAGCCGGCCAGTGACGGCGCCACGGCGACCACAGAGCTCGCCTCGGCGCGTGCTGCGAGCGCATCAAGGATGGAGCTTCGCAGCGCATGCGGCGCAATCCCCTTCGCCATGGCGTCGGCGGCGTCGATGGCGACGCCCAGCCGGGCCCCTTGGGCGGCGATGGCGGCGATCTCCGCATATTCGGCGCGCAGCCGCTCGGCGGTTTGATCGGTCTGCGCCTCCGTCGCCTCCGGCGACGCGGCGAGCGGCGCTGGTTGCGGCGTTCCGAGAGTTTCCGGATCAGACGCGTTCGTCTCCTCGACAGCCGCGTCTTCGGCAGCCGGGTTGAGGTCGGGTTCTACTGTCATTGCGGTCTTTCTCCTTGACGGTTGATGGGCTCGGGCACGTTGCGATGCGCCCGTGATGAGGCGTGGCGGGTCGAGCATCCGGGTGAGATCGGCAAGTGCGTGGCCGACGGTGCCGACCTGGTCGGCAAGGCCGGCGTCGATGCCCCGCTGGCCCCGATAGATCGCGGCCTGTGTCGCGTGGACAGCGTCGGGGCTCATGTTCCGGTTGCGCGCTACCAGAGTGACGAGGTCGGCATGGAGCGCGTTGACATCCGCCTGGATCGCCGACAACGCCGCATCCGAGAGCGGTTCGTGGGCATTGCCATCGATCTTGCGGTCGCCCGCGTGAACGAGCGTCCATTTGAGGCCGGCCATGACGTCGGCGACGCTCTCGTCGACATGGATGGCCACGACGCCGATGGATCCGACCTCCGCCGTCCGGGTGACGTAGAGGCGGTCCGCCACGCTGGCGATGGCAAAGGCAGCCGACAGCGCGCTTTCGCTCGCGACAGCCCAGAGTGGCTTCTGCGCGGCTTCGCGCAACGACACGAGGCGATCGACCAGGTCGAAGAGACCGCCGACCTCGCCGCCCGGCGAGTCGATCTCCAACAACACGGCCCGCACAGAAGGATCGGCCAGCGCGGCTTCCACGGCGGAGGCGATCTCGTCATAGTCGCTGGCGCCCAGAAGACTGGTGAGCCAGTCGCCACGCGTCACCAACGGTCCGAGGATCGGCACCACGGCGATGCCGGGACCGGTAACGGAATGGCTCGCCACCGGCGGTGCATCGCGGGCCGGAAGCATGACCGGACGGGCATCGAGCATTGGGCCGGCGGCGAGCAGGCCGTCGAGCGCTCGCGGGGCGATCGCCAAGAGCCGGCCCGATAGCCGGGCCATGAGAGGGTTGATCATATCCGATCCATGCTTATGTATTGCGTTAGCTAACGAAGTGCGTTAGTATTGGGTATGATCAAGTCGTTTCGGAACGCTGCGGCAGAGGCCGCCTGGGCTCGCCGCTTCATCAAGGGCGTCCCAAACGACATCGTGAAGGTCGCGAACCGAAAGCTGATGCAACTCCACAACGCCCGAACTCTCGAAGACCTCAGGGCGCCACCGGGCAATCGCCTCGAGGCTCTAACTGGAGACCGAAAAGGCCAGCACAGCATCCGGATCAACGACCAATGGCGCGTATGCTTTGTCTGGCAGGACGGTGACGCCCATGACGTTGAGATCGTCGATTATCATTGAGGAGAAAACCCATGGCTGATTTTGCCCCAACCCATCCCGGTGAGGTTCTACGCGAGGACTTTCTCAAGCCGCTCGGCATGAGCCAGTACGCACTCGCCAAGGCAATCGACGTGCCGCAGATCCGGATCAGCGAGATCGTCAACGCCAAGCGGGCCATCACGCCCGACACGGCGCTCAGGCTTGCGCGCTACTTCGGGACCAGCCCGGAACTCTGGATGGGCATGCAGGCGACCTACGACCTCGAATTGGCGCGCGACCAAGTTGGCCCCGAAATCGAGGCGAGGGTTCATCCCAGAGCGGCCTGACCGCTGAAATGAACAGGACCATGATCACCTCAGGCCCCCAAGCTGGCGCGGACATCGCGGGTGACGGAGGCCAGATCGATTACGACCTCGACGTCTCCTTTCCGTGCGCTGACGATATCCTGCCCGGCAGTCTGCAAGGGAGACGTGCCGATCAGCTCTGCCGCTCGCGATATCGGCAGGCCCGCTGTTTGCAGGCGGGTGATCGCGGCCAGATGGATGGCATCGCGCAGTGTGTAATCGCGAGCCACACCGGACCGTGTTACCCGGACCGGATCGAACTGACCTCGCTCGATCCACTGATGCAGGCGCGGCGGGCTGATGCCCACCGCAGCGCAGACCTCGGCAACTGTGAAAGTGCGCTCCGTCATGAGGGCTGTTCCTCCAGGATCGGATTACTGTCCGGCTGTTCTCCAATCCCTCCCGCGGCGCTGCCGAAGGAGAGGCCAAGCTGACGCTCTCGCGCACGGTCCGCAGCAATCTCGGCATCGACCTGATCGGCGTCATAGCCGCGCTCGGCGAGCGCCTGCGTCCTGCTCTTCAGCCCCGCCTCGATCTGTTCGATCTCGGCGCGCGCGTCCTTCAGCGGATCGACCCAGTCCCATTTGGGCGGAAGCCAGGAACATCCGAGATAAACGCGCCTCTGCTGTTCGTGATCGGGCAAGGCAATCGCGCCCGCCATGACCGCCGTATCGAGCCATCGCGCCCAGACCCGTCGACAGATTTGCCAGACCATGACCGAGTGCTGGTAGGCCTCGATGCGGCGGCGAAACTCGAGGAGCGCGAGCCGCGAGTTCGAGTAGTTCGCTTTCAGCATGTCGTTCGACAAATACGCATACGGAATGCCGAGCGCCGCCGATACCTGCAGCAGCGTGCGGTACTGGAAAGGCTCGTAAGTCTGGCCGACATCGGCCGGCGCCGAGGTCTGCACCTCCTCGCCCGGTTCCAGCATCACGATCTGGCCGGGCTGCAGATCCATCGTGCGCTCGCCACTCTCATCGCTCTCGGCAATGTCGAAGGGCTCCGCCGGCGCCGGCGTGGTGATGAACAGCGCATGCATCGCCGCGACCTTCTTCCTGTCGAGTTCGGCGTCGTCGTACTGGTCGAGCAGGAACAGCTTCACGATGCCCGGCGCGAAGCGGGAGATCCCGCGCAACTGCCCCGCATCGACCGGATCGATGACGTGGATGACCTCGGACGCCGGAACCCGCACCGTCTCGCCCGCAAGGCCGGGATCGGTCACGTCGCCCGGATGGCGGCGCAGGAAGTGGTAGGCCACGCGCCGGCCAATCCGATCGAACTCGATGCCCTGGCGGATGACGTTGCCGCCCGCGATCTGCTCGTTGCGCGTGAGCGGCAGCATCTCGGAGGGGATCATCTGCAGCTGCAGCGGCACCATGAGCCCGTCCTCGGGCCGGCGCGGACGGAAGCGGAAGAACACCTCGCCGGCAATGAATACCTCGCGCGCGGCGCGCCGCTGCTGGCCGTAGAAGTCGGTGAACCCCTCGGCGTCGCTGTCGTCGGTCCAGTCGAGCCAGAGGCGCTGCACGCGCGCCTTGAGATCGGCATCGGCGATCAGGGACGATGGCTTGATGCCGTCGCCCACCACATTGCCGGCCCAGCTCTCGATCGCGTTCGCCGCATAGCCGTTGTTGCGCACGAGCCAACGGGCGCGCGCGGTGATGTCGGCGCCGGCGGCGGCGATCAGCGTGTTGAGATGCGCCCGGCTCGGCTGGAAGTGCCGCAGCCTTCGGCTTCCCTGTCCCGCTTCAAAGCCGCCCACCAGAGCGCCGATGCGGCGGCGCCACCGTGTGATCGATTCCAGCACGGGTCAGAGCCCCTTGCTTGCCGTCGTGCGAACGATGCGACGGCGCGCGCCGGTTTGCTCCTCGGCGATCCGCCGTTCGAGGTCGCCGAGGGCGGCCGCCATTTCGGCATCGCTCGCATAGGTGATGCGGCGCCCCTCGACCTCGACGGTGCGCACGCCGCGCCATCGGGCTGCAAGCAGCGCATCGCGGCGCGCGATCATGTCCTCAAGCGTCATGGTCTTGGTCTCAACTCAGATAGCTGGGCGTGAACACCCGTCGGCCGCGCCGGGCTGGTGCTCGTCGCACCAGACCCGCGGAGGCGATCTCTGGCGCGCCGGGGTCAGGGGCCGCGGTCTCTGGCGCCGCTGTGTTGCTCGGATCGAACGAGCCGACCTGGCGTTCGAGATCGCGCCATTTCTCCTCGCCCCAGCGGTCGGCGCCGGCGATCCAGGCGGCGGCTCGCGCGTAGACCCGGCAATCCAGCGCCTCGTTGCGCTCGCGCAGCTTCTGCCATTCGAGCCGCTGAAACCCGCGCCTGGTCTTCACCGTCACCAGCTGCTCGGCGACGAACTGCTTGCACCACTCGCTGTCGGCCCAAGCCGGCAGGTGGATGGTCCCTGCGGGAAAGCGCGCGCCTCCGGCACGCTCCTCGTCGGTCGGCCGTTCGAGCCGGAGGTAGCGATAGGTCTCGGCCTTGAAAGTCGAGACCGCGACCGACCACAGACGCGCGCCGCGCCGCAGTCGCTTGCCGCCGGCAGTCGCATCGACATAAGTCGGGCCGGAGACCGGGCTCGCCCGATTGAAACCCTCGACGCCTTTGACCGGCGCCACCTGCGCGAAGCCGGCGCGCCGGGCCCAGCCGTAGACCGAAGGCGCCTCGAAGCCGGTGTCGATCGCGAGGCGCGACAGGCCCATCGCCGTCCCCGAGGCGTGCGGCCAGTTGCGGCCCAAGAGACCGTCCAACGCGGACCATGCGGCGGCATGTTCGGGGCCGCCCTCGATGACAATGTGGTCGACGAGCCAGCTCTCCAGCCCGCGCCCCCATGCCCAGACATCGACCTCGATGCGATCCTTCTGGACGTCGGCGCCGGCGGTGAGAAACAAGCCGCCCATCGGCACCGTGCCGGCCGGCCAGCTCTCCCTGCGATCGTAGAGCCGCTGCCAGTCCGGCGCTTCGCCCGTCTCGACCCATGTCTCGCCCAGCGAGGTGTTGACGAAGGTCTTCATCGCCTCGTCGCCGTGATCCTTCGCTGACAGAAAGGTGCGCACCATGGCTTCCAGACGGACCCAGGAGGAGTAGACCTCGTTCAGGTGAAAGCCGGCGATGCCATCGAAGGCCGCCTCGGCCCGCCATTCGCCCCTGCGTACGGCGGCCCAGCGTTCGGCGTCGCTCCAATGCGCGCCACAATGGCGGCATTGGTATCGCGCGGTCTCCGGCCGGTGGGCGCCGTCCGCCTCGCGGTCCCAACGAACCTGCTCCCAGACCAGCGTTTGATGCTCGCCGCATTCAGGGCACGGCACGAAGAAGCGGCGCCTGTCGCTTTCGGCATAGGCGGTCTCGATCCGGCTCGCGCCACGGATGGTCGGCGTCGAGACCAGGACGATCTTGCGGTTCCAGAAGGTGACCGTGCGCTTCTTCGCCAGATTGACCGGATCGCCCTCGGCGCCGGCGCTGAACGGATAGCGGTCGACCTCGTCGCACAGGAGGATGCGGATCGGCCGGCTGGCCAGGCCCGAGGGTGCATTGGCGCCGACGATGGTCAGATGCCCGCCGGGAAACTTCTTGTGCAGGATCTTGTTCGAACCGTCACGCGACTTCGGATCCGAGATGCGCCCATGCAGACAGGGCGTATCGCGCGCCATCGGCGAGAAACGGTCCTTCGACCAGGTCTCCGCATCGCGTTCCGTCGGCATCACCACCATCACCGGCGCCGGGTCCTGGTCGATGTGGAATGCAACGGTGTTGAGCAGCACCTCCGTTTTGCCGGTCTGGCTCGACGACATCACGACGACGCTTTCGACCGCCGGATCGGAGATCGCGTCCATGATGCCGCGCTGGTAGATGGCCCGCTCGGTGCGCCAGCGGCCGGGCTCGGCGCTGGCTTCGGAACTCAGGCGGCGCCTGGCGTCGGCCCACTCACTGATCGTCAGGGTCGGCGGCGGCGCCAGGATCGTCAGCGCCTTGCGCGTCGCCTGCGCCAGCCGCGCCGGCCCCTTCAGCATCAACGGCGATGGCCGGGAGGTTGGCGAGTTCCGCGAGCGCTTCGGTGATCGCGTCGCGGATCTGCGCGCGCGTGCCGGCAATGGTGGACTCCTCATGGACCAGCGGCGCCAGCCTGTCGGGCAGGACCAGCAAACGCGCGCGCAGGCGGGCCAGCACGGCGATCCACGCCTCCTCGACCTGAGCGGCCGGCAAGAGATCGCCGCGCCGGACAGCTGCGTCCATTTCGGCGAGATCGGCCTTGGCCTTGATCAGCCGGGCGCGCTCGACACCGAAGTCCGCGGCGCCCGTCTGCGACCGCGTCGCCAGCTCGCGCAGGTAGCGCACATAGCCGCGCACCGTGCCGACGAGGTCGTAGCGCCCGCGTTCGGGGCCGGTGCGAGCTGACGCCGGGATGATCCCGTCGCGCGCCAGCTGCTGGACCCGCCTTTCGGTCAGGTCCAGGAGCCGGGCAATGACCGCGATGGGTTGGGTATTGGTCGCCATGAACGGGGGCCGCTCCCGGGCAAGATCAGGTCATGTCGGGAGCCCCGCCATCACTGCAGAAAAAGCAATGAAATGATGCACTTATCGACTTGATGAGGGTGCCGATCAGAGCCTGTATGGGGTCACCATCGAGCATTGGAGACCGCCATGACCAAGTCCCGAAGCACCGCTTCCGCCCTCGACGCATTCATCGCCAAGAAGGCGGAGATCGACGCGATGCTGGAGCGCATCAAGTTGCTGAGCGACGACCATTTCGACACCAGCCCCGACGAGATCAACTGGGGCCACGTCGGAACGCTCAGCCACTACGCCGAACTCCTGAAGCGCATCACCGACGCCGCCTTCAAGGAGGGCGAGCACGCCGATTAGGCGCGCCGCTTCCCGCCTTCGCCCCGATGGGCTCGCCCTCGGGGCTCGGGGCAGTAGAAGGTCCGCGATGGTCGCGCGCCTCTCCTGAAGAAGGATTGCCCCATGACCAAACTCTCCGACACACAGACGATCGTCCTCAGCGCCGCCGCGCAGCGCGCGAACATGCTGGCGCTACCGCTCCCGAAGAACCTCAAGGGCGGCGCCGCGCAGAAGGTGATTGCACCGCTGCTCAAGCAGGGCCTGCTCGAAGAGATCGATGCCGACTCGCGGATCGGCGAGCACGTCTGGCGCGAGACCGGCGACGGCCACGGCGTCACACTCGCGATCACCGAGCACGGGCTCGCCGCCATCGGCATCGAGCCGGAGGCCTCGCGCGACGCTGCGGAGCCGACGCAAAGCGATCACGCTGCCGTCAAGACGCCAACGAAACCAAATGCCCGCGAAGGCAGCAAGCAGGCCCAGCTGATCGCCATGCTGCAGGGCGCCGACGGAGCAACCGTCGCCGAGATCGCCGCCGCATTCGGGTGGCAGCCGCACACCGTGCGCGGCGCCATCGCCGGGGCGCTCAAGAAGAAGCTCGGGCTCGATGTGACCTCCGAGAAGGTCGAGGGGCGTGGTCGGGTCTACCGCCTCAGTCGGGAGGGCTGAGGCTATGGCGAGGATCACCATCCACGACCGTCTCGTCGCCGCCCTGCAGCACCGAGGCGAAGCGATCATCGCTGATGCACGCTCGACCCGCTACACGGTCCTCACGCGAACGCGCCGGGAAACCGGCGAGCAGGTCGGCTTCTATTTTGTCGGCCGTGCCGGCGCGCTCCGTGCCGGCCGCACCGTTGGCGAGAGCCGGCCGGTGGACGCCGACTTCCGGGTGAAGCTGCTCGGCATAACGACCAGCTGACACGTCATCATCACTGAGCCGCCGCTGCCCACCATGGGCGGCGGCGTTTCGCTTATGCAGTCCAAGAGCGCATCCTCTCGAACATGCGCCGCACGGCATAGCTGCGCGCCACGGATACCAGCGTGAATAGAGCGCCGATCAACAGATTGTCGCTCAGGGACACCTGCAGACCGAACAGCGGGAAGACCGCGATCTGGGTCAGCACGGCCACGCCGTAACCGATCGCGACATTGCTCAACGCCTCGATCAGGGACATTCGGCGCGACTGCATCATGCGGCGTCCTGATCGCTGTCACGAGCGCCGACGCGCTCGGTCTTCACCTCGTCGAAGCTGCGATTCTCACCCTCCAGCCTTGCCGATTTCCCGGTGAAGGCCTGCCAGCGGTTGACGATCACGTCACAAAAGGTCTCGGAGAGCTCGAGGCCGTAGACGCGTCTCCCCGTCCGCTCGCCTGCGATGAGTTGCGAGCCCGAGCCCGAGAACGGCTCGTAGCAGATTTCCCCCGGCACGGTGTGCAGCTCCATCGGCAGCGTGAACACGCGGACCGGTTTCGAGGTCGGGTGCTCCCGCGTCTCGATCTCGCTCGAGGGGATGGACCACACCGTCGTCGGCCAGTTTTCGAAGCCTTCGCGATTGACGCGCGGCTTGTTGCCCGAGCGCCAGCCGAACAGGCAGGGCTCGTGCGCCCATAGCATGATCGAGCGCGTGAGCACCGGACGGCTCTTGGCCCAGATGATCTGTTGGTGATGCAGAACGTCGAATTTAGACCAGCAGGCTTCCAGCATCGCCTGGCGCCGCGAGGCATGCCAGCAATACCAGGCCGCGTCCTCCTTGATGGCGCAGTCGATGGCGACCTGCATGAACGCTTCATAGAACTGCGGCCCCTGGGATGAATCGTCCCAGTGCTTCTGTTCGATGTAGTCCTCAGACCAGTCCTTGTTCGCGATCTTCTTGGCGCGGGCGGACGCGTTCTTCTTCGTCGGATGGTTGGTGCCGTCATAGTCGACGAGATAGGGCGGATCGGTCGCGAACAGTGCGGCGCGTTCGCCATTCATCAGGCGGGTGACGTCCTCGGCCGAGGTCGAGTCTCCGCAGAGCAGGCGGTGGCCCCCGAGGATCCAGAGATCGCCGCGGCGGGTGACGGGCGTGGCGGGCGGCTCCGGAACATCGTCTTCGTCCACCAACCCCTCGACGGGCGCCTCGGCCAGGAGACGGGCCAGTTCATCGTCCTCGAAACCGGTCAGCGCCAGGTCGAACTCGTCGAGCTTCAGATCGGCCAGTTCGAGTTTCAGCAGCTCGTCGTCCCAGCTCGCATTCTGATGCGAGCGGTTGTCCATCAGCCGGTAGGCGCGCAGCTGCGCCGGCGTCAGGCCATGCGCGACATGCACCGGCACGCTCGTCATGCCGAGGCGCTTGGCCGCCTCGTAGCGGGTGTGGCCGACGACGATCACCATGTCCTCGTCGACGACGATCGGCTGACGCCAGCCGAACTCGGCCAGCGACGCGGCGACCGTGGCGACAGCCTCCTCGTTGCGCCGCGGGTTGCGCGCATAGGGCACGAGCTTGTCGATCGGCGTTTCGACGACGTCCATGGTCGGTCCGGTGCGATGGGTGAAGGATCTGATCCGGCGGTCGCGAAACCAGCCGATGCGCTGTGCCGGCGAAACGGGGCCCGCTTCGCCTATGCGCTCGAAACGAAACGCCCCCGACTGGCGGCTTCGCCATCGCCGAGGCACGCAGACGCCCAAGTGTTTGGATTCACGAGGCCAAGGATGCGGGCGAAACGAAATGGCCTATTTCGGCGCGGTCACTGGGAAAGCGTCGCGCCATTGCCGCCAGCATACGATTTCGGCCAGGGAGGAACCGTGCATCTCGCCGGTCGGTGATCATCCCCGCACGCGGCTCGCCTGAGCATAACGGAGAACTAGCCCAAATCGACGATGTGTGTCTCGCCGGGAAATGTCTCAGCGAAAATTGTCTCACGCATCAAAATGAACTTGACGAGCGAACGCGGTCGACGAGGAAAGCGCGCGAGCGCTTCGCCGGCACTTTCTGTCCGTTGAGCTTCCAGGTGATGACGCTGAGGCCGTACTCCCAGCGGCGGCACGCCGTGGCGCGGGAGATCCCGAAGCGCCAACAGATCGGCTTCCACGGTGTGCCCTCGGCGCGCGCCCAGACAAGCCGCGCATCGTCGGGCTCCAGCCATCTGAGCCAGGGCAGCGTCGCCTCCATGCGGCTGATGGCGTCCGGCAAGGGCGGCGGACGCTTCATGCGCGGCGGCTCCTGACCGACGAGATCAGCGAACTCGTGCACGATCTTCGGCCACACCGAGAAATAGCCCTGCACCCGAACCTCGGGCAGGCGCTTCATGACGTCGGCAGCTTCGATCAACCGCTCCTCGACCAGTTCACGAGTCCAATCAGCCATGCCGATGCTCCGTCGGCTGGCGCCGTCCGCCATAGAGCTTCTCGCCGAGCTGGCGAACGAGTTCTCGCTCGGGCCAGGTGAGGCGCGGATCGGTGGGGCTGACGACGAGGAGGCCCTGCTCGCGCCAGCCCTCCCGCTTGACCTCTTCGGCCGACCGGCGTTCGCCGCCATATCCTTTCGGCAGCCATCTCATCGTCCGACCTCCTGCAGCACCGCTGCATAGCCGGCGATGTCGAGGATCGAATCCTGATGCTTCGGATCGTGCCCGAGCCGCGCCAGCTTCAGATCGATGAGGCAGAGCACGACCTCCGCCGGCGTGATGGGCCGGCCGAGCGTGATCGACCAGCGTCTGGCGACCACGGCCATCGCGGTGGCCGGTTCGCCGTATATCTTACGGCGCTCGGCGACGACCGACGCGGCATGTTTGAGCATCGTCTCCCCGCTCATCGCACACCTCCCTCGGTTTCAATGGCCCAGAGGAGGATGGCGATGGCGTCGGCTTCATTGTCGTCCGCGGGCGAGAAGCCGCGGGCGCGAACGGCGGCCATGACGGCAGCCTTGTCGGCGTTGCCCTTGGCGGCGACGTGCCGCTTGATCGTGCCGACCGGGACGCCCTCGTAGGGAACGCCGCGCAGTTCGGCCCATGCGGTCAGCGTGGCCATGAGCCCGCCGTAGATGTGGCTCGCGTCGGTGCCGGCGTGGCGGCGGACCTCCTCGAACCAGATCGCCGCGATGGGTCCGGACAGCCGATCGATCTCTGTGAGCCAGTTCGTGAAGCGCAGGTAGCGCATGCCGCCCCCGTCGAAGCGGCCGGGGCGGAACGAGACGGTGCCGCTGGTGATAAGGCCGTCATGGCTGCGCAGTGCCCAGCCGGTCGAGGTACCGAGGTCGAGGGCGAGGATGGCGCGATGCGCATGAGCCGGATGCGGACGGAATACGATGGCCCCTGCTGCGGCGGGGCCGGGTTCGATGGTCGAAGCCATGGTTCTCTCCAAGGAGCGGGAGCAAGGGTCGGGTTTCGGATCGAATACCCATCGCGGCGGACCGGTCGCTGCCGCCTGAAGACGGCCGAGTTGACGGAGCATGCCCATCAGAGCACCTCCTTGAGCCAGTCCGGCGCTGCGCCGTTCGGGGAACGTGGCGAGCGATGTTCCCCCGCATGTTCCCCGGTGCAAGCCGTTGAGAAACAAGCGCTTTGGGAAGGTGACGAAGGTGGGGAACGTTTTTCCCCATCCTCCATCGCGTGGGCGCAGCCGCGCACATGCGTTAGTGTCGAAAAACGTTCCCCATGTTCCCCACGTTCCCCGGAGCCTTTTGTTTCAATGGGTTGTGCCGGGGAACGTTGGATTTCGACGTTCCCCTTTTCGGCGCAACGTTCCCCGCCCGATGCCGCGACACCTTGCGGAAAACGTTCCCCACGTTCCCCTTCGATCGTGAGCTGCCAGCGCTTGGCCTGATGGGAGACGCCCAGCGTGCGCACGCGCATCTTGCGGCCGTCGATATCGAAGACCCGGTCGCGCATGCGGGCGAGCGCCTTGCCGAGCCGTGTGCGCTGTGACCGGTCGCCCCCGGCGCCCAGCGGCAGCGGCGGCTCGCAGGCCAACGCCACCTCATAGAGATCGCTGGTGCCGACCTCCGCGGTCCCGAAGCGGTCCCACCAGGCGCCGATGAAACTGCGCCAGATCGCGCCCTCGCCATCGGCGGCAGCGAGCATCTCGTCGAGATTGGCGAGAAACCCTTCGATCCCGGCGACCTCGAGGACGCCGCCCATGATGCGCGACCAGCTCTCGTAGCTGCCGATCATGCGCGCGCCCCGTGGACGGCCGGAGGCGATCCAGGCCCGGCAGAGCGTGAGGCAGGCCGTGACGAGGCGCGGCCGGTTGGCGCGGACCCAGCTCATGAGATCGGGGTGGCGGAACCCCTCGCGCCGCCAGGGTTGATCAACGCGGGCGTCGAGGCGGATGCGCACGATGCGGCGCGCCATCTCGTTGGAGAATTCGGGATTGTTGCCGGTCGCGATCCAGACGCAGCGGATCGGCAATCGCGTCATCTCAGACGCCCCGAGAATGCGGTCCTCCCAGAAGGGCGCGGTGAGCGCTGCCGCAAGCGCCGAGGAGTCGAGCGGGTGACGCAGATTGTCGATGAGCACGATCGAGGGAATCTGACGCAGCTTGGCGGTCAGCCGCTTGCGCCACTCTTCGTCGTCGCGGCCCTCGGTCATCACGGAGGCGCTGACGCCGGTGAGCACGGTCGCGATTGCGTCGACCATCAGCGTCGCGCCGGTGCCGGGCGTCGGCTTCTCGATCAGGTGGAGCGGCGTGGGCGCGTCGATCATCGCCCGCAGGAAGCCAAGCAGCAGCAACGCCACCGCATGTGCCCGCTCCGCGTGGCTAGTGAAGGGGAACTCGCCCAGCATGTCGTCGATGATGAGACTGCGCGCCGTCGCGATCTCCGCCGGCGACGGGCGCTCCGGAACTTGCGGCACGGCAAAGCCCGGTGTCGGCTGGTAGAGCAGCCGGGCATCGGGGTGGTAGCCGGGCTCGGTCAGGAGCGCGCCGTTGCGGCCGAAGACCGGCGTGGTGACGATCCCCGCCAGGACCGGCAGGCCGGGATCGGGCGTCGCCAGCAGTGACTTGATGAGCGGCGTCGGCGGATGCGCGGGAACGAGATCGCCATTGCGCGCCAGACGCCGCCAATCGGCGAGCTTGGCCAGCATGTGGCGCAGGCGCTCTTCCGTGACGGGCCGGGCCATGGGCAGGCCGTCATCGTCATGCACGGCCCAGGTCGGCATGCCGCCGCTGCGAAAGAGCCAGGGCGTCCTGTTCGACGCGAGCAGCAGACTCCAGCTGCGTGCGTGGGCGCGGGCGAGATCGCCCTCATCGGCGCGCAGTTGCGGCAAGCGGCCCGGCGGCTCGACGAAGCCGATCGGACGGTTTCGGGCGCCATCCTGCGCATCCGTGCCATCCGCCACTGCACACGGCTCGGCCGCGTTGATGATCTGACGGACCGCATCCGCGCCGTCGCGCAGCAGAACGTCGTTAAAATCCTCGCCTTCCACTCGCGGCAGGGCGATAGCGACGCTGCGGCCTTCCGCGAGGAGCCGCCGCGCCGCCGCCTCGGCCGCACGAAGGCCAGCGCCCGACGCATCGTGGTCGGCGAGCAGAATGACACGCCGGGCCTCCGGCGGCAGGACGACCTGTTCGAGATTGGTGGCCGAGAGCGTTGCCCATACCGCCATGCCCGGGCAGGCCGTCATCACGGCGAGCGCCGTCTCGATGCCTTCGCTGAGACCAAGGACAGCATCGTCGGCGATCGGCGCCAGGCGCACGGCGCCGCCGCCGACCCGGCCCAGCATCTTCTTCGGCTTTTCGACCTCGGCTTTCGCCGCCCCATCCGGGCGCAGGTAGATGCGGTGCAGGGCAACCACGCTGCCGGCGCGGTCGCGAACCAGCCCGACGATGGCCGGGAACCCGGTCCTCGTATCCCAATGCGCGAGATCCGGATGGAACAGGAGGTCGGACGGTGGCGGGACCGTCAGTCCTCGTGCGCGCAGATAGGCCTCACCCGGTGTGCCGGCGATCGGGAGGGCCCGCGAGAGGATGATCTCGATTTCTCGCGCAGGGTCTTTCTCCGGCTTCGCGGAAGCCGCCGAGGGTTCGCGCCTGGCTGGCGCCGCGGCCGACCATCCGACCAGATCGGCGGCATAGGCGAAAAGGTCGCGGCCCTTGAGGCCGGTCGCCTGTTCCAGCGTGCTGAGCGGTCCGCCGCCCTGGCCGCCGTCGAAGTCGATCCAGTCGCCGGCGTGCTCGCCTCTGAGCGTGATCACGCAGGAACCGTTCTTTCGCGGCGCAGCGCCATTGATGTTGGCGAGACGCCACTCGTCGCCGTTGCGCCGACCGTTCGGAAAGTGCTGCGGCACCCAGGCGCCGGTCCTGTCACGCAGGCCAGCCACGATGGCGTCGAGATCGTAATGGACCGCAGGCGTTCTGGCGGGTGCGATGTCGTTGAAGTCAATCAAGGATCACCAGCCCTTGCTCCGCGCGCGTGATGGCGGTGTAGAGCCAGCGGGCGCGGTCCTCGGCGGTCCGCCCAAGACCGTCGTCGTAGACGATCACGTTCTCCCACTGCGACCCTTGGGCCTTGTGGCAGGTGATGGCGTAGCCCCAGACGCTCTCGACAAGCCCCCGCATGTCACGCCAATCACGGCGCAGGCGCTCGGCGTCGTAGGCGACGTGGTCGTCGAAATGCCCCTTGTAGAACCGCTGGCGGCCGGGAACGCTCGCTCCGTCCTCCGTCCGCACCGATGCGCTGAAGGCGAGCGGGCTTTCGTCGCGGATGTCCGACAGGTCGAGGAACATGCCGTTGACGAGACCGAGATCGTGCCGGTTCTTGAGGCAGATGATCTTCTCGCCGAGCCCGCGCGGGTAAGCGTACGGAAAGCCGGCCGCCTGTTTCATCGCGGTGTTCAGAAAGAGCCGCGTCGCGTTGCGGCCGCAGATCACCTGACCGCCCTTGAGAAATTGATGCGGGCCGATGTCGGAGCGCCGCATCTTCCAGACGAAGTCGTCGTGCTCGCCGTAGGGAATGGGCATGCTTTGCCGCGCGAGCGTCGCGAGGCGGATGATCGCGCTGGTCTCGGCCTGGCGATGGATATCGGTCAGCATCACGTCGGGATCGGCGTCTGTGAAGGCGCCGTCGCCCTTGATCGGTGGCAACTGGCCGGGGTCGCCGAGCACGAGGATCGGTTTGCCGAAGGCAAGCAGATCGCTCGCCATCTCGGCGCCGACCATGGAGACTTCGTCGAGCACAATCAGGTCGGCGTCGCGGACCAACGACTGCTCGTTCAGAATGAAACGGGGCTGATGGATATCGGCGAGCCGGAGCTCGAGGCGGCGGATCTGGGTCTCGGCGAAGGAGCGCTCTGCCGGTCCCATGCTGCGCAAGCCTTTGCGCAGCGTCTCCAACTCGCGGGTGACGCGCTCGATTTCTTCCGGTGTCGCCTCGGAGACCTTGTAGATCAGGCTATGAATCGTCGAGGCCGGCGTTCCCTTCCGGGTCATCACGAGGGCCGCCTTGCCGGTGAAGGCGGCATAGAGCACGCCGCCCGCGCCACCCGTGCGATCCATCGGTTCGAGACCGAGCTCGCCGATTGCATGGCGGGTGATGGTTGTCTTGCCCGTTCCTGCGTAACCGAACAGGCGGAACACCTGCTGTTCGCGCGTGCGGCGCCGAAACCAGTCCTCGATCGCGGCGATTGCCGCCGCCTGCTGCGGAGACGGGATGAAGCTCATCGCTCGCCCTCCCAGCAGCGCTCCGCATAGGCGCACATGCGGCAGAGATAGAAGTCCTGGGCTGCGGCGATCCGCGGTGGGAGTTCGCCGGCTTCCGCGGCGCGCAGGATATCGACGGCCTTGTCGGACAGCGCCTGCGCGCAGGGCGGATCGAACCCGACCGCCTCGTGGTGGAGCGCCTCGGTGTCCTTGTTGAGCGCCGTGACGAGGGCGGTCTCCAGCTCCAGATAGCCCATGTAGAGCTGGACCTGCGCGAAGTAGACCGGCTTGGAGGCGCACAAGCCACGCTTGACCAGGTCGTTCCAGGATTTGGCGTTGAGCGCCTTGTGCTCCCAGAGCACGGGCCAGCGCAGACCGACGTCGGGGCCGGCGACGATCACGCCGTCGATGTGGCCGCGCAGTTTGCCGCCCGCCGCCTCGAATCCGAATTGTCCGCCGTCGGCGCGCTCGGTGCGAAGGTCGAAGCCCGCGCCGCGCAGCCAGCTGATGGAGAGCGTCTCGAACTGGTGGCCGGCGTCGAAGATGCGCAGGATCGCGCCATCGAAATCCCGTCCCTCATCCTTGGGCGTATGGGTCACCTCGTAGACGAGCTTGCGCGCGCAGGGCTCGCCGATCCGGCTGCCGCCGAGATAGTCGCGCGGCTGCTGCCGCCGATTGCGTGCGACGAGCGCCACATCGATCAGCGCATTAACTCTATCGGACACGCCGATCGCGTGGCCGATGCGGCCATAGACGAAGCCGGAGCCGTGGTTGAGATCGACGATCATGGGCGCGACCTCGCCCGGGCCTTGGCAGCGGGGTGCTGGTCTCCGGTGCGCGAACGGCAGTAATCCAGGAATCCCGGTGCGTTGAGATTCTCCTGCTGCGTGCCCCAGCGCAGATTGTCAGCGCGATTATTGGCTGCGTTCTCATCGAGGTGCATGACCACGGCGCCCTCGAAGGGCGGGCCGCCATGGAATGCCTCGGCTACCAGCCGGGCGACCTTGTAGGTGCGGTCGCCAATCGTGACGATAAAACGCCCATCGGCCTTGTTCCAAACGCCAAAGGTCGGCGTTCCACCATAGGGGCGCTGCCCACCACGCGGCATCGCGCCACGATAAGGGACCAGCATGATACGTCCCTCATTGCTGGCGAGAACGCGAGGCAGGGACGGAATATCTCTCCAGATTTCTCCATTGGTCATGGCTATTCGTCGTCTCTAAAGGGGCAAGGGATCGTCGAGCGGGTCGCGGGCGGCTGCCTGGCGCTGCATCGATTCCTGAAACCCGTCGACGCAGGCTTCGATGATGCGATCGATCTCTTCCGGCTTCCGGTCGTAGAACGGCGCCATCAGGTCGAGCTCGGTGAGCGTCTCGGCGAAAAACCGGCGCGCCTCCTTGATCGCTCGGGTCTCCATGTCGGTCTTGTCGATCATCCCGTTGTTCCTGTTGGCGAGCGCCGCGCCGACATCGAGGCAGCGCATCGAGCAGAAGCGGTGGTAAGGAAAGCGGTCCCAGCGCAGCTGGTGGACGTAGCCGAAGCCCCGCGCCTCGCGTCCGCAGACGGCGCAGACGGCTACCCGAGCAAGAGCCGGGTCAGGTCCTCTGCGTCGTCCGGCTGATCCTTGATCCGGTGTGAGGCCAGGACGATGAACCGCGCGATCGCGTTCGCCGCCATGGCTTCCAGTTCGGGGAGCGTGAGAGCGGCGATGGGCTGGTGAAGCCTTCCGCGTCCTTCGAGCCATTGTCCCATCGCCTTCGCTGCCTCGCGCGTGACGTGCGCCTGCCACTCATCGGCCGTCATGACGGTCAGGTGTTGAGCCAGGCCGGGCCACTCGGGGCCGGCGTCGCTGCAGGTGCGGCTGCCGGGGCCGTGCCCGGCTGTGCCGGCCGGCTCCAGGCCGGGGCAGCGCTCGCAGGCGGCGATGCGGCGGGCTGCCCCCAGGCCGGAGCTGCGGGCGATGCGGGCGATGCGGGCGATGCAGCCTTCGGCCGCGCGCGGGTGCTGGGGCTCGGCGCCAGGACCTCGCCGTCCATCACCTTCCGCCATTCCGGCTCGCTCGGCAGAACCACACGGTCGAGCTTGTTGCTGTCGCCGTAGCGCGGGTCGTCGCTGGGCTCGACCTTGATCTTGGCGACGAAGGTGATGCCGTTGAGGTCGGCCAGACCGCGCAGGATTCGCTTCGCCTTCGCCGCCTCGCTCATGTCCTGCGGATCGAGCCCGAGCGCGCTGTCGATCATCGCGCGGAAGCTGGCCTTCGAGATCTTCCAGCCGATCGAGACACCCTGCTCGTCGACCTTGCCGCCGGAGACGGTGAACATCTGCCAGAACTTGCGTCGGACGTGAGGGCCCTCCGCGACGGTGAACTCGGCATCCACCATCAGCACGTCGCTGCCGGGCGCGTTCGAGGCCTTGAGCAGCCCCCGGTCGATCTCGCTCTGGCCGTCTGTCCCGCCCGGCCGGATGGTCATGGTGACCTTGGCGAAGGTGCCGTCGGGGATCAGTTCGCCGCTCTTCTGCGGCTCGGCGTCGTTCATGTCGAAGCTCATGGCTCGTCATCCTTTCGGGGTTGCGTTGATCTTGGAGAGCAGCGCGCCGAGGTCGGGCGGCTCGGTGACATCGAGACGGCCGCTGCGATCCTTCGCCGGCAGGCCGAAGGGATTGCCGGCGCGGCAGACGAGGCGGCGGTCTTCGCCGCGCTCGGGCTCATGCCGCCAGCCGTCCCCGTCGCGCGCGAACAGGCTCATGGTGATGACCTGATCGACGATGCCGGGAAGCTCGCGGCCGGCCTTGCCGCCTTCCATCTGCGGCTGCCAGGTCGTGCGGTTAAACTCGTCGGTGACGCGCTCAAGGATGCCGACGAAGATCACGGTCTTTCCGGAGGCGTGCTGCAGATGCTTGAGCAGGCCGATGACTTCGCGGGCGAGCAGCCCGTAGGCGCCGCGGGTGTCGGGTTTGCCGGTCTTGTCGGAGAAGGCCTCGGGCCGGGTCTTCGCCCAGGCCATGGCCTGGCGCGTGAGGTCGGTGATCGAGTCGACGAAGATGATGCGCTTGCCCGCGATCATCTGAACGAGATCCGGATAGCTTTCCCTGAGATGCTGGTAATGCGCCTCGGAGAAGAAGCCGCTCGGGTCGGCCGACGGATTGACCCCGCCGACGAGACAGCCGATGTCGAGGGCATCGGCGAAGGTGCGCACCGGAATGCTGTCGCCGCGCCAGTCCTGGACGGACTTCATGCCTGCCTCGAGGTCGATGCAGAGCGTCTCGGCCGGCGGCAGCGATTTCAGCAAGGACGTCTTGCCGACACCGCTCGGACCGAAGATCGCCATGGTGGTCTTGGCGCCGGCCGCGGACAGCCGTTCGTCGGCGCTGACGATGCGCAGCGCCATCAGCGGCCTCCAGCGTCGCGTGACGCCATATCAAGAGCGCACTCGCTTCCGCGGGCACCCGCCTGCCGGGCAAGACCATAGAGTTTGCGCAAGGCGTGAAGGCGGTCGCCGACCGCGCTGAACTCGGCTTCGACGCCCAGCAAGGCGAAGGCGATATCGTCGAGCGTGGCGTCCTCGATCGGCTTGACCACCTGCTCGCGGCGGATCTCGCCGAGCACCGGGATGACGATGGTGTCGGGCAGCGCTTCGAGCGCGTAGTGGCGCTTGCGGATCTCGGTCAGGGCAGCAGAGCTGGTCATCGGGCATCCTCGGACTTGATGGTGAGACGGAAGGTGGGTTTGGCGGTCCGCACCGTGCGGGCGGCGGCGAAGGCCTCGCGGATGGCGGCGGGCCAGGCGGTGTATTTGCGTTCGGGGACCTTGAAGCCGATGTCGACGTAATCGGTCGGGTTCTCCCCGCTCGCACGGATGCGCTCGACGAGTGCGGCGAGCAGCGATTGGTCCCAGTCGACCTTCTTCGGGAGATCGGCAGCGACGACGACGGCGCCGTCCTCGAAACGGACGAGGCCGGTGTCCTTGCCCTCGGCCCGGCGCACCGTCGCTGCCGCGTCGGCGTAGCGAAGCGCGATCGCACCTTCGAGCCACTCCTTGAGCCGCTTGGCGGCATCCAGGGCGGCGTCGGCATCCTCCTGGAGCAGCGCCAGATGCTCCGCCGGAAGCTTTGCGATCTCGCCGACCGGCATGGTGCGGATGTCGTCGAGGCTGGGGCGGTTGTTGCGATCAGATGCCATCACGCCACCTCCGCCAGCAGAAGCGAGGACAGCGAGACCGAGGCCTGCTTCGGCTTCGGGCGGGCGATGGCGAGATAGCTGTAATCGTCCGACCGGTGGCGACGCTGCACGAGATGGATCAGTCCGCGCTCGGCCGCCCACCAGGCGCGGCGCGCGACGCGGGCGAGTTCCGCGCGCTCCCGTTCGGCAAGGCGCGTGCCCTGCGGCATGGTGTCGAGCGCGAGGAAACCACGGTGATATTCGAGGATGTCGCCGGGCGCGGCCTGGCCGATCCAGCCACAGAGTTCAACCTCGGTGAGCGGGTTCCGGACAGCGGGGAATCTGGATGCAATGACGTTCATGATGGGCTCCTACTCACGCGCTCGCCGAACCGTCTCACGCGGCCCGGACGCCGATCGCCGTCAGGGCGAGGCGGATGTCCTTGACGCGGCGGTAGAGGCTGCTGCGGGCGCCATGCCCGCTCGCGGCGAGGCGATCGACGGTGGTGCGGGAAAGGGCTGCGCAGAGAGCGCCGTCTGCGGGTTCGAGCGAGCCAAGACCGCGCTCGACATCGAGACGCTCCTCGGCGGTGGCGAATACATCGACGGGCTGGCCGAAGAGTGCTGACAGCCCGTCGGCTTCGGCGATGAGGTCGCCGCGGGTCAGCCCGTCGCTCTCGGGAATGACCTCATCGAGCGAGATCGGCGTCGCGCCATACATCCGGCGCTCCCGCTTCACCTTGTTGGCGATGCGCGTCGCCCTGTTGGCGAGGATGGCGCCGGCAAAGGCGCCGAGCGTGCCGCGATCAGCGTCGTAGGCGGGAAGACGCGCGATCAGGTCGACAAGCAGGTCCTGGCGGACATCGTCGAGATCAGCACGGGGAAGCCGCAGCTGGCGCACCAGACGGCGGGCGGCAATGTCCGCCTCATGAAGAAGGATCTGAAGGTCGTCTCGGGAAATCGAAGAGTGCATCGGTATGGCCTCGGGTCATCGCTGTTGATGACCTCAAGCCTGCCGAAGCCGCCGATCCGATAGGTGTGCGGGGCGTGGGGAGTACGTGGGTAGAATGTGGGTTTGTTGGCTGCGTCAGGTGCGGCCTATCTCGATGACTCGACGCATCAATAATGTTCGCGCCTTGAACATTTCGCTGTTGCGGCAGTCACCCGGCACAGCAGGAAAGCTTGGCTACATCCTTATCGAAGGTCTGGGCAGCGAGCTTCAGCCCCTCGACCGTGGTCAGGTACGGGAAGATCGTCTCGCCCAGTGCCTTTGCGGTCATGCCGAACTTGACCGCCATGGCCAGCGTCTGAATGCTGTCTGCGCCCTCGGGTGCAAGGATCTGGCCGCCGAGCAAGCGGTCGCTCTTCGCATCTGCCACCAGCTTGATGAGCCCGCGTGTGTCGCGGGCGGCCAGCGCACGCGGCACCTGGTCGAGCGGGAGGACCAAGGTCTTGACCTCAAAGCCCGCTTCTCTGGCCGCGACCTCGCCGAGGCCGACCCCCGCCACCTGAGGATCAGTAAATACCACCCAGGGCATGGCGGCATTGTCGTAACGCAAGCTGTCGCCGTTGAGAGCATTGAGGGCAGCCAACTTTGCCCCAAAAGCGGCCATGTAGACGAACTGGTCGCGGTTCGTCACGTCGCCCGCGGCGTAGACGCCCGGCCGGGACGTGCGCATGTGATCATCGACGACGACGGCGCCGCGGCGGTCCTGCTCGATACCCGCCTCCTTGATGCCGAGCTGCTCGGTGTTGGGGGCGCGGCCCGTCGCCACCAGAAGGCGCTCCGCCGTCAGTTCGACGAGATCGCCGTCCTCCTCGACGCACACCGTGACGCCGGTTTCATCCTCGCGGCAGGCATCGTAGGTGATGCCGCAATGGAGCGTGATGCCTTCGGCGCGAAAGGCCGCAGCCAGCGCGTCGGAGACTTCTGGCTCCACCTGCGGCAACAGACGGGAGCGACAGACGACGGTGACCGCAACGCCCATGCGCGCCATCATCTGGGCAAGCTCCGCGCCGATATACCCGCCGCCGATGACGATCAGGCTCCTGGGCAGCTTCTCCAGTTCCAGCAGTGTCGTGCTGGTCAGGTAGGCCACGGTCTCGATGCCGGGAATCGGCGGCACGGCAGGTCGTCCGCCCGTGGCGATGATGATCTTGTCGGCGGCGACAGGGCCGCCTTCGACGAGGACGCCGGCGCCGTTCAATCGCGCCGCGCCCTCCAAATAGGTAATCCCGTCGTACTCGGGCAGCAGGTCGGCGTACTTCTTCTGCCGCAGCGTCGAGACGAGGTCGTCCTTGGCGGCGATCAGGCTGCGCCAGTCGTTCACTGTTGCTTCGCCGGAAATCCCCGGAAACCGCCCCGCCGCCCGCGCGCCGTGCAGAGCCTCGGCGGCGCGGATCATGGTCTTCGACGGCACGCAGCCGACATTGACGCAGGTCCCGCCGATGGTGCCGTGGCCGATCAGGGCGACGCTCGCCCCGTGCTCAGCCGCAGTGATGGCCGCTGAAAAGCCTGCCGAGCCCGCACCGATGACGGCGAGGTCGTAGGTGTTCTTCTTTCCGTCAGTCGTGCAGCAATCGGCCATGTCAGGCGCTTTCCTTGGTGGTTTGCGTTTCGTTTGCGCAACAGGCTGCCGCACGTTGCCTCTGCCAGAGTCCATAAACCGTCATGGCCAGAAAGACTGCGAGCGTTGGCAGCAGCACATAATCGATCCAGCCGAGCCAGGCGGACAGCCCGACAGCGCCAAGCGCGATCACTAGAACCGGCGTTGCGCAGCAGATGGCGGCGATGACAGAGCCGACGATGCCCGTTTTGACGATGGTCGCATCCTTCATCAGTTCAGCCTCTGACCTCCGCCGGATAGCCTGCGTCGGCCGAAGCGGCGGCTATGGCTTCAACGGACGTCACGGCCGGGTCGAAGACGACGGTCGCCGTTCTGGCGGCGAAATCGATCTGAACCGACTGCACGCCGGTCACCTTCTCCATGGCCTTTTTCACCGTGACCGGGCAGAGCGCGCAGGTCATGTTCTCCACCGCGAATGTCGCCGATTGTGCGGCGGCGATCTGAATGGCTGCGGTTTGAGCGGAAACGGATGGGATCGCCGTCAGGCCCAGAGCGCCGAGCCCGCCCACGGCAAGCAGTGTGGCGGCGAGGATAAGTGGTCGTTTCATGTCGGATTCTCCTTAGTAGAAAAACGGCGCCCACCAGTCGATCGTCAGCGCTAGAACGACCAACACGGTCGCGATCCAGAGAGCGGTCTTGGTGATGAGAGCGGATTGGGGTTTGGCGCAGTAGGAGCCGTCCACGCAGACACGCTTCGCCTTGAAGTAGACTTGCCGGAAGCCAAGCCCAATGAAGATGAGCGCCACGACGGCGAAGTACGGCTTGTAGGGCTCCAGCGCCGTGAGCGTGCCGATCCAGGCGCCAGAGATTCCCAGCGTCAGCAGCACCAGCGGCGCGATGCAGCAGGTCGAGGCCAGGACGCCGCCGATGACGCCGCCAGCGGCGAACCAGCCTCTCCGGTTGTTCGCCTCGCTGTCGCCTTGCAGCGCCTGGGTTTCCGTTCGCGTTGAGTTCATGCGTCGTGGTCCTCGCCTTCGTTCTGATTTGAAGATAAGGTCTGTAGTGACTACAGGCTCAAGGATTATCGATGACATGACCAATCACGTTACCGGGAGGGTACTGAAGCGCGCGGCGCTGGCTCGGCGTACGGGCTGCAACCTGGAAACAATCCGCTACTACGAGAAGATCGATATGATGCCGGAGCCGCCGCGCACGGCGTCTGGCTACCGCGTCTATGACGAGACGCATGTGGCGCGGCTGCGTTTCATTCTGCGGGCGCGGGAGCTTGGCTTCTCCATTGAGGAAATCCGCGGCCTGCTCGCGCTTGTCGATGGCGGCACTCATACCTGCTCGGAGGTGAAGGAACGGACCGAGCGACATCTCGCCGAGGTGCGCACGAAGATTGCCGACCTGAAGCGAATCGAGAAGGTGCTGGCGACGACGGCGGCCCAGTGTTCCGGCGAGCAGGTGCCTGAGTGTCCGGTATTGGAGGCACTATCGGGCTGAACATCGGATAGGTGTATGGCAACGCCTGTTTGTTAGTCGGTAATGGCAATCTCATCCGGTTCGATGGCCAATCGATAGCCGTTTGGATTTCGCCGATTCTCAATCAATGCGCGTACGGACGTGGCATCCGCGCTGCCGTGAGCCAGCGCATCCCGAAGCGCGCGCACGGGCTCGCGCACCTGCGACGAAATCCTATGGATGCTCGCTCCCCAGATGTGCGCCTCGATCGCACGATTCTCGACGATGGCGGGCGACTTCAATGCATGTTCCGCCAGAAGGACCAAGAGCTGAAACTCTTGGTCGGAAAGTGTCTTCGGCATTCCGTCGAGAGATACGGTCTTGGCGGTACGCCGAATTACCAATCGGGGCGCCAGGCTCGGTCGCGACTCTAGTTTGGACTGATCGATGGCGAATCCAGATGCCGCTCCATCGCAAGCAATGCAATCCAATCCAGACACAAGATGAAGCCCCGCGTCGACCAGACGCGCCTGGTCATCCGCAGCCATCGCCGGCGCGATAACCGTGATGGGCACCGACCGGGCGACCGAACGCATCAGGCCGATCAATCCCGGTTGAAGCACTGCATCCTGCGACAGTGCGAGGAACAGCGCCCGCTGATTCGATGTTTCCCCCAGATGCCAGACACCCGCCGCGACCGGCGTCGGCTCGCCTCCGAACCCGGACGCCATGACGATTTCGCGGACCAGTGCGGAGGGATGAATCCGAAAGCTCCGCAGGTCGTCATCGCCGAGAATGACGTCGCTGTGCCGGTCCGTCGGGCAAACCGCGATATGTTGCCCATTGACCTGCTGGACAAGCCGCGCGTCGAGACCGCAATCACAGGCTGGGCACACATCCCATTCCGTTGCCGGCGCCTGCTCGACCAGGACGCCCCGATCGAGCAGCCGCTCGAAATCGCGCCCGGCATGAGGCGCCGCCTGTCGGCCCCATAGAATTGCGGGATCGCCCGCCTCACTCAGCCGCAACAGCAGCCTGGGCAGCGTCTCGGTCATTGAGCAGTCCGTTGCGGCGAAGGAGCGTCATGATCCGGCCCTCGAACTGCTGACGCTTGAACATGGCGTGTGCCGGCGGTTTCAGCTTGACGGTCACCTTCTTCGCCGACTTGCCGCCGGTCGCAAAATGAACGCGGATGACGATGTGGTTGAGGCGCCAATCCGACCCGAGACGAGCGTCCCGCATCATCTCGCCCAATCTGGCCAGGGCATTGTCGCGTCCGTCGCGCGCAACATAGGAGTAGAAGGTTCGTGTCTCGCCGGTCTTCGGATCGGCGCCGACGCGGTCGACCTGGACCTCGGTGATCTGGACCCGATGGATGCCCGGATCGAAGTCATGGTTGAACGCGAAGCCGAAGCCCGCGCGCTGCACCGGGTCGAGCGTGTAGAGGTTCTGCGCGTCGTCGCCGGCGAAGAATTCGGGCTTGCCCAGAATCTTGCCGGCGAACAGTTCCGCGAGGTCGGCGCGGCGCGCCTTGGCGACGCCGCCGATCTTCAACAGCCCCGTCGTGGAGTTGTAGGACAGCACCGCGTGTTCGGCGGCGCGGAAGCTGATTACGCGCTTCTGGTCCTTTTGCAGGACATCGGTCGTGGTGATCGGAGATCCGTGCTCGATCACCAGGACGAGCTCGTCGGCATCGTCATACCAGCCGGCGCGGCAATAGTTGCTGCGGAGATCCTGCTCGAACATCGCGGCGGCGGCGGTTTCAAACTCGGCCTTTGCGCGATCATCCATGATCGCCTCGACGCCTTCGTCGCGGCCCACGAACTCGGCGAGCGACGTGCGCGCCATGAGCGCCATCATGTCCGACGCGGCGTCAAAGACATCGGGATGTTCGAGGAAGACGCGCAAGGCGACGTGCTTGGGATCCTGGTGAGCCTCCGGCTCGTCACCCTTCGCTTCGGGTGTCACGCGTATCCCGAGCCGTGCGGCCTGCTGAAGGATGATGTCGAGGCCTGCCGCGTTGCCGATCTCCGCGATCCGGTGCAGGTCGGCGACGAGCCCTTCCGGATAGTTCTCTTCCGGCCCCGCGAAGAAATCCTGGACGGCGCTTCGTGCCTCGTCCTGCGCGGCCTCGCCCCTGAAGACCCCAAGGTCCAGCCCGTTCAGGGCATCGCTGTGGCGCTCGAACAGGCGGCCCAACAGGCCGAGGTCGACGGTTCGGGTAAACTTGGGATTGACGAATTTCTTCAGGTTCTTAGCCATCTCAGCCGCCCATAATTGCCTCGCATTTGTTCATCTTACGTTCTTATCGCAAATGCCTAGCGGAGTCGATTCAAAAGCCATCGCCTTGGGACGGATCGTCCGCACCGTGAGTAGAGGCCAAGGGAATCCAATCCCTTAGGTGATCTCTGCGATGGACATGCCGAACCCGATCCACCCCGGGCATATGACGCCGGACGAGCGAATCGGGGAGGTCTGCAGGATTCTTGCGCGCGGGCTGGTTCGGCTCAAAGCACGCCAGTCAAGGCAAGTATCTGGCGACCGCGGAGAAAGTTGCCTTCACTTCCCGCCCGACCGGAGCGGTCATGGAACTCCAATTTGCAAAGGAGACGCATGACCATGACGGACACCATCCTGGCTCGGCTAGCCGCGTTGAAGACCACGCCGACGCCCGACCTCAAGAAGCAGTGGCGCGAACTTTTCGACACGGAGGCACCACCTTACAATCGGCGCTTCCTCGAAAGCCGGCTCGCCTACCGAATCCAAGAGCTGGCCCATGGTGGTTTGAAACCGGCGACCGTCGAACGCCTCGAAGCTCTGGGCGAGCAGCTCGACGGCGGCAACATCGTGCTGCGCCGGATCCGCGCCGACGACAAGCCGATCGCCGGCACGCGGCTGATCCGCGAATGGCAGGGCGTCGAGCACACCGTCACGGTGCTGAACGACGGTTATGAATGGCAGGGGCGCCCTTACCGCTCGCTCTCCGCCATCGCGCGCGCCATCACCGGCACGCGCTGGAACGGTTGGGTCTTTTTCGGCCTCAAGAACCGGCGAGGCCAAGCATGACGAAATCGCCCGCATCCGCCAAACCCATCCGCAAGCTGCGCTGCGCGGTCTATACCCGCAAGTCGACGGAAGAAGGGCTGGAGATGGAATTCAACAGCCTCGACGCCCAGCGCGAGGCTTGTGAGGCCTATATCGCCAGCCAGAAGGCCGAAGGCTGGGTGCTCTATCCTGAGTCCTATGATGACGGCGGCTTCTCGGGCGGGACGCTCGACCGGCCGGCGCTGAAGCGCCTGCTCGCCGACATTGAGGACGGCCGGATCGACGTGGTCGTCGTCTACAAGATCGACCGGCTCAGCCGCTCGCTGATGGATTTCGCCAAGCTGGTCGAGGTGTTCGATCGCGGCGGGGTCACCTTCGTCAGCGTGACCCAGTCGTTCAACACCACGACGTCCATGGGGCGGCTTACGCTCAACATCCTGCTCAGCTTCGCCCAGTTCGAGCGCGAGGTGATCGGCGAGCGCATCCGCGACAAGATCGCCGCCTCGCGCAAACGCGGCATGTGGATGGGCGGCTTCGTGCCGCTCGGCTACGAGGTCAGGGACCGCAAGCTGGTGATCAATGATGCCGAGGCCGCGACGGTCCGGATGATCTTCGAGCGCTTCGTCGAGGTCGGTTCGGCGACCGCGTTGGCCCGGGCGCTCGCGGCCGAGGGCGTGCGGACGCGGCGCGGTCGGCTCGTCGACAAGGGGTTTCTCTACAAGCTGATCAACAACCGGGTTTATATCGGTGACGCCGTGCACAAGGGCACGGCCTATCCCGGCGAGCACGAAGCCATCATCACGCGCGCCTTGTGGGACAAGGTGCACGGAATCCTGCGCGAGAGCCCGAGGATGCGCGCGGGCCGGACACGGGCCGCGACCCCGGCTCTTCTGAAGGGCCTCATCTTCGGGCCGACCGGCTGCGCCATGACGCCGACGCACACGCGGCGCGGCGACAAGCTCTACCGCTACTACGTCAGTCAGTCCGTTCTGAAACGCGGCGCGGATGCCTGCCCGGTGGGGCGCGTACCCGCCGCCGAGATCGAGGGCGCCGTGGTCGACCAGCTGCGCGGCCTCCTTCGCGCCCCGGAGGTGATCGTCGGCACATGGCGATCGGCACGACCCGAGATCGATGGTCTGTCCGAGGCTGAGGTCAGGGAAGCCTTGGAAGGGCTGGACCCCCTGTGGGACGAGCTGTTCCCGGCCGAGCAGGCGCGCGTCGTCCAGCTGCTGGTCGAGCGCGTCGAGGTTGGACAGGAGGGCGTGGACATCCGCCTCCGCGTCGATGGGCTGGCCCGTCTGGTTCATGAGCTTGGCGGCATGGCCGACGATCCGCGGAGGGCAGCATGAGAGCCGGTGACGCCACCACCGATCACGGGCGCACGCTGACGGTCCGTGTGCCTCTGACCCTCCGGAAGCGTGGCGGGCGCAAGCAGGTGGTGATGCCCGACGGAGCATGTTGGGGCCAGCCGCGCCCGCGCGTCGACAACACCATGATCAAGGCGATCGCCCGGGCCCACCGCTGGAAGCGCCTCATGGAGAGCGGCCGATTCGCCTCGGTGACCGAACTGGCCGAAGCGGAGAAGATCAACCAGTCCTACCTGTGCCGGGTTCTGCGCCTGACCCTGCTGGCCCCGGACATCGTTGAGGCGATCCTTGATGGGAGGCAGCCAGCTGGATTGCAGCTCGGCGCGCTTCTGGGGCCGCTTCCGTCCGAATGGGCCAAGCAGAGGCGCTATATCGACCTTTCCTGACCTCCCGAGCTCGATTTCCGCCCTATCCAGCCGCCAGATTGTTGGCTAAAGTAGCTCCAACTGGTCGGGGGTGATTCATGCATCGCATGTCGGCGCGCGACGCCAAGAACGGATTCGGCCGGCTGATCGATCTGGCAAGGGCCGAGCCCGTCGCCATCGAAAAGTATGGGCGATCCGTCGTCGTGGTTATCGCTGTCGAAGAGTATGAGCGCCTCTCCGGCAAGACGGGCACGAAGCTGTCGGCTTCAAAGCTCAAAGAGCCTGAGGGGGACAAGAAGTTGCTGTCGAAACAGAAGCGGTCCAGCAAGCCGTCGAAAAAGGTGATCTAACATGGCGAGCCATTCTGATCTCGCCAATCTGATCTGGCAGATCGCGGACCTGCTTCGCGGTCCCTACCGACCGCCGCAGTATGAGCGCGTAATGCTGCCGCTTGTCGTTCTGCGTCGGTTCGACTGCGTCCTCGCTGACACGAAGGCAAAGGTCCTGGCGGAGTACGAGCGTCGAAAGACCGGCAAGCTGGCTGACGATGCTCTGGACCGCATTCTGAACAAGGCGTCGGGTCATCGGTTCCACAACCGGTCGGGCCTCGACTTCCAGCGCCTCAAAGGCGACCCGGACAACATCGACAAACACCTGACCAGCTATATCAACGGCTTTTCCGCCAACGTCCGCCGCATCTTCGAATACTTCGAGTTCGGAAACGAGATCGAGAGGATGCGCGAGGCCAACATCCTCTATCTCGTCGTCAGCGAGTTCTGCGACGTCGATCTGCATCCGAGCAAGGTGCCGAACCGGGACATGGGCCTCGTGTTCGAAAACCTCATCCGGCGTTTCAATGAACTGGCGAACGAGACGGCGGGCGATCACTTCACGCCGAGGGAAGTGATCCACCTGATGGTCGACCTCCTCTTCATGGACGCGGACGATCTGCTCAGCAAGCCCGGCACCGTGATGCGGATGCTTGATCCCGCCTGCGGCACGGGCGGGATGCTTGCAGAAGCACAGCGATACATGCGCGAGCACCACGCCGCCGCGAAGCTCTACGTCTATGGGCAGGACTACAACAAGCGGGCATTCGCGACGGCGGCGTCAGACATGCTCATGAAGGAGGTCGACCACAATGGAGGCGGCGAGAACATCCAATTCGGCGACACCTTCACGGAGGATCGGTTCGAGGGGCAGCGGTTCGACTACCTGATCGCCAACCCACCCTTCGGCGTGGACTGGAAGAAGCAGCAGAAAGAGATTGTCCGCGAGCACGAAAAGGGCGGCGAGAAGAGCCGTTTCAAAGCCGGCTTGCCCCGGGTCAACGATGGCTCGCTGCTGTTTCTCCAGCACATGATCTCGAAGTTCGAGGACGTCGACCCGAAAAACCACAAGCATGGCTCGCGTGCCGCGATCGTTTTCAGCGGATCGCCATTGTTCACAGGCGGCGCCGGCGGCGGCGAAAGCGAAATCCGCCGGTGGATCATCGAGAACGACTGGCTGGAAGCGATCGTCGCCCTGCCGGAGCAGATGTTCTACAACACCGGAATTGGCACTTACATCTGGATCGTTACGAACCGGAAGGCGAAGGAGCGCAAGGGCAAGGTCCAGCTGGTTGACGCCAGAGATATCTGGATCCCCATGCGGCGCAGCCAGGGCGACAAGCGTCGCAAGATTGGCGAGGGACCGGCGCGCGAGGGCGAGGATCGCGCAGACGAGCCGGATCAGATCGGCGATATCGTCAAACTCTATGGCCGGTTCGCCCGGGGCGAACGGTCGAAAATCTTCGACAACGCCGATTTCGGCTACACGCGCGTCACCATCGAACGGCCGCTGAGATTGCGGTACCGGATGTCGGTGGAGGACAAGGCGCGATTCCTCGATGCCGCGCCTCATCTGCTCGACGATATTCAGGCCATCGACAAGGCGCTTGGTCGCGAGCCGAAGCTCGACTGGAATTCCGTCTCAGCAAGCATCGGGAAGCTGCTCAAGAAACGCGGGTCGCGCTGGAAGGCGCCGGAAGAAAAGCTGTTCCGCTCAGTGTTCACGGCGAAGGACCCCGCGGCCGAGCCGGTCGAAAAGGGCGGACGGAGCGAGGGCTTCGAGCCCGATCCCGACCTTCGCGATTTCGAGAACGTGCCGCTCAAGGAAGACATCGACGCCTATTTCAAACGCGAGGTTCTTCCGCACATCCCCGACGCCTGGATGGACCGAACGAAGGACAAGGTCGGCTACGAGATCAATTTCAACCGGCACTTTTACAAGTTCACTCCGCCTCGCAAGCTGGCTGAGATCGATGTGGACCTGAAGAAAGCGGAAGACGAAATCCTCCGGCTTCTGCGGGAGGTGACCGAATGAGCGGTCTTGACGCCTGGCGTACGAAAATCCCGAAGAACTGGACGGTGCAACCGCTTCGTTCCGTCGCAGACTATGCCGTCAGCAATGTCGACAAGATTGTATCTAACCAAGAAATTTCGGTCCGCCTATGCAATTACACAGACGTCTACAACAACGAGATGATCCATCTCGGATTGGAATTTATGGCGGGGACAGCATCCGAGGCAGAGATCGAGAAGTTTCGCCTGTTCGTTGATGATGTGGTTATCACCAAGGATTCGGAGGCCTGGGACGACATCGCCATTCCGGCTTTGGTGACCGAGGCGGCGGACGACCTGGTGTGCGGCTATCACCTGGCCATGATCCGTCCGCATCGTGAGAAACTGATAGGGGCCTTTCTCCTCCGCTGTTTGCAATCCAAGACCTTGCGGATCCAGCTGGAGCTTGCCGCCAATGGTATTACCCGCTTTGGCATCCCGAAAAATGCTATCGGTTCGATGGCTCTGCCCGTGCCGCCTACATCCATTCAGCAGGCGATCGCTCATTACCTCGACCGCGAAACCGCGGGCATCGACACACTGATCGCGGCCAAGCAGCGGCTGCTCGATCTCTTGGCCGAAAAGCGGCGAGCCGTCATAGCCGAGGCGGTCATGCGCGGGCTGAACCCCGCCGCCCCGCTGCGCGCCTCCGGCATCGACTGGCTCGGCGACATCCCCGCGCATTGGGAGTTGGAACGGTCCCGTTGGCTGTTCCAGGAGCGCGACGAACGCTCGGAAACCGGCGAAGAGGAGATGCTGACCGTCTCTCATTTGACGGGCGTCACGCCGCGGTCCGAGAAAGACGTCAACATGTTCGAGGCGGAGACGACAGCCGGCTACAAGCTATGCTTTGCTGGTGACCTTGTCATCAATACCCTCTGGGCGTGGATGGGGGCCATGGGCACCGCCCGCGTCGATGGCATCGTAAGCCCAGCCTACAATGTCTACACGCCAGGCCCTCGCCTCATACCCGACTACGTCGACGCCCTTGTGCGCATCCCGGTCTTTGCTCAGGAGGTTACGCGCTACTCCAAAGGCGTCTGGTCGTCGCGCCTGAGGCTCTATCCGGAGGGTTTCTTTCAGACCTATTGGCCTGTGCCGCCGATCGGGGAGCAGCACGAGATCGTCCGCCACATCGCCGCCGAAACCGCGAAGATCGACCGCCTTCGCGCCGCCACCGAGCATTCCATCACCCTGCTGAAGGAGCGCCGGGGAGCGCTTATTGCTGCGGCCGTCACAGGCCAGATCGCAATCCCGGAGGCTGCATGAAGATCACGCGCCTTGATGTCGCCGGTCTTCGCGCCTTCGAGCAGGCGGCGTTCGAGTTCGATCCGGCCTTGACGTTGCTCGTCGGCGTCAACGGTGTCGGCAAAACCACCGTTCTTGAGACGCTGCGCATCGCCCTGTCGCGGGTGCTTCCCAAGTTCACGGCCAGCAGAGCACGCCCCGAGCCATTCACGATCGACGATATTCGGGTCGGCCGCTCTGCCCTCACGGTGGACCTCCATCTGGAGTTCGATGGCACTGCGCAGAATCTCCTCGTCCATAAGCAGCGTGAACAGAGTATTGGCCACAAGCCGGGTGTGGTCCGGGAACAGACGTTGGCCACGCCCGATCGCGAGAGCATGACGCCCGGACCCGGCAAGGCCGCAAAAGCCTTGAAGAGCGCGCGGCGCCAACCGATAGGGGTTTACTTTGCGACGCGTCGGTCGCTGATTTCCGACGAGCAGCCGAAGTCCGGGAGAGCGAGCGGTGGGCAGGCTGCGGCGTTCGCCGACGCCCTTGTGGCACGTCCGCTCCGGCTTGCGGAACTTGCGTCCTGGATGCATGCACAGGGGTCGCTATCGGCGGAGTTTCCACGAGCCGGTCATCACCTCGACGCCCTGCGAACCGCCGCTAGGAGCTTCCTGCCGGAGTGCGATGGGCTGCGGGCTGAAGCTGAAGGGCGACCAACCCTCTTGATCGAGAAGCAGGGGCTGACACTCGATGTTCGCCAGCTGTCAGACGGCGAACGCGGTTTGCTCGCCCTGGTGCTCGATCTGGCGCGAAGGCTGTCGCAGGCGAACCCCGACCTGGACGATCCTGTAAAGGACGGGGCGGCCATCGTGCTGATCGATGAGCTCGACATGCACATGCATCCGCAGTGGCAGCGCCAAATCGGCAGCTTGTTGACCAGTACATTTCCCAAGTGTCAGTTCATCGCCACCACGCATTCACCGCAGATCATCGGGGAAACGCAACCGGAACGGATTCTACTGCTACAGTCCGATGGCGAACGCATCGTCGCAAATCGATGCGGACAGGCGTTCGGGCTCGATACCAACGCGATTCTTGAGCAGATCATGGGAACCCCCTCGCGCGCCAAGCCGGTTCGCGAGGCGATCGACCATATCGAAACCGCGCTCGATGACGGCGACCTGAAGAGCGCCCGGGCTGGTTTGGCGCGGTTGAGAGAACTGATTCACGGTGATGATCCGACCGTCGTAGCCCTCGAGGCGACAATCAACAATCTCGAGGCGCTTGGCGATGCGGCAGATCAATAAGGGCGCGGAGCCGGGTGTGATGACGGCATGGAAGGCCGCGAATCGTGCCCTTCCAAACTACTGCTATGCCTCTTTGTCTGCGGCGCACCGCGACGAGATTCGGACTGCTCTGGTTGCCGAACAGCGCGGCCTTTGTGCCTACACCGGACGCCGGATCGAAAGCAGCACCTGTCATATCGAGCACCTTCGTCCCCAATGCCATTGCGGGCCAGGCGAGGACGTTGATTACAGAAATCTCGTAGCGGGGGTTCCCGCGCCGAACACGCCACGCCTGCCCTATGGTGCGCACAAGAAGGATAGCTGGCCGCCGATACCCGACGAATACTTGTTCGTATCGCCTCTATCGGGGGGATGCGGCTCCCGATTCGCCTTCAACCTGAAGGGCGAGATCGCTCCAGCGCAGGCGGGGGATGCAGCAGCAAGTGAAACCATAGAGCGGTTGGGTCTCAACGACCCCTCACTGGTCCAACTTCGCAAGGCAGTAATCGATGCCACGCTGCAGATCCGTGGCAAGGGGCCGGCGTCAATCGACGTGGGAAATGCGCGACGTCGCCTCCGCGCCCTGGAGCAAGCCGAAGATCAGGCCGGACCGCTTGAACCCTTTTCATTTGTCTTGGTGCAGGCGCTGGAACGGCAGATCCAGCGCATCGAGAAAATTCGTGACGGAAGGAGGCGGGCATGAACCACGCCAGGCATTCGGAGGGCGCATTCGAGACCGTCATCGAAGCGCACTTACTGTCCAACGGCTACGTCCGCGAGCTTGAGGAACGTTTCGATCGCGAGAGGGCGATCTTTCCGGAAACCGTTCTGGGATTTATTCGCGCGACACAACCCAAAGAGTGGAAGGCGCTCGAAGCGCTGCACGGCGCAAAGACCGGGGCACAGATCATCACAGATCTCACCAAGTGGATGGATGCGAACGGCTCATTGGCGACTCTGCGCCACGGTTTCAAATGCTATGGCAAGACCCTTCGAGTAGCCTTCTTCAAGGCCGCCCACGCGCTCAATCCCGAGCTTGAGGCGCGCTACGCGGCGAACCGCGTCGGGATCACCAGGCAACTGCACTATTCCAAGGGTTCCGAGAAGTCGCTCGATGTCGTGTTGAGCATCAATGGAATTCCAGTGGCATCCCTGGAACTCAAAAATCCGATGACGCGGCAGACGGTGGAAGCTGCCTTGCGCCAGTATCGCAATGACCGCGATCCGCGCGAACCCATCTTCGAGTTCAAGCGGCGAATGCTCGTCCATTTCGCCGTCGATACGGAATCCGTGTTTATGACAACGCGGCTCGCCGGGTCGGCGACCCATTTTCTGCCTTTCAATCGCGGGTGCGACGGTGGCGCAGGCAACCCACCCGACGCCAAGGGGCGGAGCTATCGCACCGCTTATCTCTGGGAGGAGGTGCTGCAGCGGGACAGCCTGCTCGATCTGCTTGCGCGATTTATCCATATGCAGATCGACGAGAAGCGGGACGATCAGGGAAGAAAGGTCAAGAAGGAGACCTTGATTTTCCCGCGTTTCCATCAGCTGGAGGCGGTTCGCGTTCTTGTCGATCAGGCACGGCGGGATGGTGTCGGCAACAACTACCTGATCGAGCATTCGGCCGGCAGCGGAAAGAGCAACACGATAGGCTGGCTGACGCACCGACTAGCCTCGCTCCACGATGCGAACAACGAGAGGGTATTCGACAGCGTCATCGTGATCACCGATCGCGTGGTGCTCGACAAGCAGCTGCAGGACACGATCTACCAGTTTGAACACAAGCATGGGGTCGTGCAAAAGATCGATGAAGACTCGCGCCAGCTGGCCGAAGCCCTTCAGAGCGCCGTTCCGATTATCATCACAACGCTGCAGAAGTTCCCGTTTGTCTCCCGCCAGCTTGCGAAGATGGCGGAGGAGCGAAACGATGCGGAAAGCGCCACGCTGAAATCGAGGCGGTGCGCGGTCATTATCGATGAGGCCCACAGCTCTCAAGGGGGCGAGACGGCGACCGATCTCAAGGAGGTTCTCGGTGGCCAGGGCCTGCGCGAAGAGGCCGCGAAGTACATGGCCGAGAACGATGAGACGGACATGGAGGAGCTATATCGCTCGATGGCCAAACGCGGCCGGCAGGCGAATCTCAGCTTCTTCGCGTTCACCGCCACACCCAAGCACAAGACGCTCAAGGTGTTCGGCGGCCAGGACGGCAAGCCCGCGCACCGCTACACGATGCGCCAGGCGATCGAGGAAGGCTTCATCCTCGACGTGCTTAAGCACTACACCACGTACGCCACCTATTTCCGGCTACTCAAGGCGAGCGAAGACGATCCGAACGTGCAGCGGAAAAAGGCGGCGCGCGCGCTAGCACGTTTCCTGAAGCTTCATCCTCACAACATCGCGCAGAAGACCGAGGTAATGGTCGAGCATTTTCATGCCGCCACCCAGCACAAGATTGGCGGCCGGGCGAAGGCCATGGTGATAACCGGCTCCCGCCTTGAGGCGGTTCGCTATAAGCAGAGTTTCGACCGCTACATTCAGGAAAAGGGTTACGCGATCAAGTCATTGGTCGCGTTCTCCGGCGTTGTGACGGACGACAAACTTGAAGACGTGACTTACACCGAAGAGGGCATGAACCTTGGGGTGCGTGAGAAGGAGCTCCCGGAAATTTTTGCCACGCAGGAGTATCAGGTCCTTCTGGTTGCCGAGAAGTATCAGACCGGCTTTGATCAGCCGCTCCTTCATACAATGTATGTAGATCGAAGACTGGCAGGCATTCAGGCAGTCCAGACTCTATCGCGCCTCAATCGAATCCACCCGTTGAAGGAGGACACGTTCGTTCTGGATTTCGTCAACGATCGAGACGAAATCCGCGAAGCATTCAAGACCTACTTCGAGGGCGCGGAGATCGGCGATGAGGTCGACCCCGCGCGGATGTATCAAATCAAGAGCGAGCTGGATGCAGACGGCGTCTACGAAGCCGTCGATGTGGAAAAGTTCTGTTCAGTCTATTTCAAGCCGAAACAGCGCCAGAGTTCATCCGATCATCAGCTGATGAACGCTGCCCTAGATCCAGCTGTTGCTCGCTTCAAGGATCTGCAGAGCTCAGCTCCGGACGAAGCGGAGTTGTGGCGCGGAAAGATGCTGGCGTTCGGCAGCCTTTATGGTTTCCTGAGCCAGATAATTCCCTATCAGGATTCCGATCTAGAACGCCTCTACGTGTTCCTTCGCCACCTGGCTTCCAAGCTGCCCAGGCGCGATAGCGGCCCGTCCTACCAATTCGATGACGAAGTCCGGCTAGAATACTATCGTCTTCAGAAAATCAGCGAAGGCTCGATCAGCCTGAGCGACGGCCAAGCCAATCGTCTCGATGGGCCATCCGAGGTGGGAAGCGGCGTTCTCCACGAAGAAGCGGTGCCCTTGTCGCGTTTGATTGATGTCGTCAACGATCGGTTTGGCACGGACTTCAATCAGGCAGATCAGCTATTCTTCGATCAAATTGTTGAGGCCGCAATATCCGACAATGCGCTGCGTCAAGCGGCAGCAGTCAATCCCGGCGACAAGTTCGAGTTGGTCTTCAAGAATCTTCTGGAAGCTCTGTTTGTTGAACGGATGGATCAGAATGAAGAGATCTTTGCCCGATTTATGAACGATAAGTCATTCCAGAAGGTCGTGACAGGCTGGCTCTCCTCGGAGGCCTATCGCAAGCTTCGACTTCCAGCGGGAGCTAAAAGCACCGCCGACGAGGCGATCGAATAATGGCCATCCCCGACTATCAATCCCTCATGCTTCCGGTTCTGGAGGTGGCTGCCAAGGCCGAGACCTCCGTACCGCTGGCCGAAGCAGAGATCGCGACGAAACTCGGCCTGTCGGATGAAGAGCGTGGCCAGATGCTGCCGAGCGGCAAACAGCGCGTTCTCCACAACCGCATCCATTGGGCAAAGTTCTATCTGACGAAGGCTGGACTGCTGGAAAGCCCCAAGCGCGGGCGCTTCACGATAACAACGGCGGGGCAGAAGGTGCTGTCCAATCCGCCCGCCAGCCTCGATACCAAGTATCTGCTTGCGATCCCCGCGTTTCGCGACTTCTACCGGGGTGGGGACGATTCCGAGGCGGTCACCGCGGCGGCCGAAGCGGAGCCTCCGTCCGCGACGCCTGAGGAGGTGGTCGAAGCCGCATACAAAGCTGTCCACGCTGCACTTCGGGCAGACCTGCTGGACCGCATCCTTCAAAACAGCCCGAGCTTCTTCGAACAGGTCATCGTCGAACTTCTGGTGGCGATGGGCTACGGGGGCTCTCATCGCAATGCGTCCGAGCAACTTGGCAAATCGGGCGACGGGGGCGTTGACGGCGTGATCAACGAGGATGTTCTCGGTCTCGATCGCGTCTACGTCCAAGCGAAACGATACGCCCCGGGAAGCGCGGTCGGGCGGCCCGAGATCCAGGCATTCACCGGAAGTCTGGTCGGCCTCGGCGCGTCAAAGGGCGTCTTCGTGACGACCTCGACGTTCTCCGCCCAGGCCGTCGAGTTCGCATCACGCATTCCGCAGCGTGTGATCCTGATTGACGGACGCCGCCTGACGGAGCTGATGGTCGAACACGGTGTCGGGGTGCGTTCCAGCCGTGTGCTGGAGTTCAAGCGCCTGGACGAGGATTTCTTCTCGGAAGACTGACGCCCGGCAAATGGGATATCAATTCGGGTGGTAGGTCAGCGGCCGTTTCTGATTTGATTTCTTATATTTAGGGCTCCGTACTGCCACCGGTTCAGTCCAGAGGTCGAGAGAATAGGGGCGGAGAGAGAACGCTCGGAGCCGAGTGTGCCGACGTCGCAGTCCAGAGGTTCGCGCCCGAACCGCGCGGTTCCTTGGCATTTCAGCCGCGCGTCCGCACGCGGAGAACGTTCGAATGGCTAGAAATGGCGGAGGGGGAGGGATTCGAACCCTCGATACGGTTCATCACCGTATACGCACTTTCCAGGCGCGCGCCTTCAACCGCTCGGCCACCCCTCCGACAAGGGCCGCCACCATTGCCCATCCGCCGGTCGCGCGCAAGACCCCGCTTCCCGCTTGCAAGGCCGGCGCGAAGGCTTAAAGTCGGCGAGGACCAAAGGCAGCCAGCCAAGGGAAGGCCACATGCGTCACCGCTTCCGGCAAGCCGGGCGCGTCCTCGGTTGGGCGCTGATCGTGCTAGCGCTGCTCAGCCTTGGCGGCGCGTTGCAGCCCTGGGTGATGGGGAATGCCTTCAAGTCGCTGGCGCTGGGCGAGCTTTGGTACCAGCTCGACGCCGGCAGCCTCAATTTCCTGCAGGCGATCGTCCAGCGCTACGTGCACCCCTGGCTCTGGGACTATGGCTTCCTCCAGCTTCTGCTGCTGCCCGCCTGGGTCGTCTTCGGGGGGGTGGGCGTACTGCTTGCCCGGGCCTTCCGCCGCTGATCAGTCCTCGGAGGTCCTGAGCGCTTCGAGGAAGGCGCGTTTGGGGATCTCGACGTTTCCGAACTGGCGCATCCGCTTTTTCCCCTTCTTCTGCTTTTCCAGGAGTTTGCGTTTTCGCGTCGCGTCGCCGCCATAGCACTTCGCCGTCACGTCCTTCCGCATCGCGCTTACCGTCTCCCGCGCGACGATCTTGCCGCCGATCGCCGCTTGCAGCGCCACCTTGAAAAGCTGGCGGGGGATCAGCGTCTTCAGCCGCTTGCACATGCCGCGCCCGCGAGCTTCGGCGTGCGAGCGGTGGACGATGGTGGCGAGCGCGTCCACCGGCTCGCCGTTCACCATGACGGAAAGCTTCACGAGGTCGCTCTCCACGTAGCCGTCGATCACGTAATCGAAGCTGGCGTAGCCCCGCGACACGCTCTTCAGCCGGTCGTAGAAGTCGTAAACGATCTCGTTCAACGGCAGCCGGTAGACGACCATCGCACGGGTCCCGGCGTAGGTGAGCTCGATCTGTTCGCCGCGCCGCTCGGTGCACAATTGCAAGATGGCGCCGAGATATTCGTCGGGGACCAGAATCGTCGTCTTGATCCAGGGCTCTTCCATCTTCGCGATCTTGACCGGGTCCGGCAGGTCCGCGGGGTTGTGCAGCTCCTTCATCTCGCCGTTCGTCGTGTGCACCCGGTAGATGACCGAGGGCGCCGTCGTGATGAGATTGAGGTCGAACTCGCGTTCAAGCCGTTCCGTGATGATCTCCATGTGGAGAAGGCCGAGGAAGCCGCAGCGGAAACCGACGCCGAGCGCGGCCGAGGTTTCCGGTTCGAACGCGAAGCTGGCGTCGTTCAGGCGGAGCTTGCCGAGGCTTTCCCGCAAGCGGTCGAACTCGGCGGCGTCCATCGGGAAAAGGCCGCAGAAGACGACCGGGATGCTCGGTTTAAAGCCGGGCAAGGGTTTTGACGTCGGCCGGCGATCCTCGGTGATCGTATCGCCGATGTGGCAATCGGCCACCGCCTTGATGCCGGCCGTGACGAAGCCAACCTCGCCGGGGCCTAGGCTTTCGATCTTTTCCGGTTTCGGCGTGAAGACGCCGACACGGTCAATCGTGCAGGTGACGTCCGTCGCCAGCATGCGGACCTTCATGCCCGTCTTGACCTCGCCGTCCATGACGCGGACCAAGATGACGACGCCGAGATAGGCGTCGTACCAGCTGTCCACGAGAAGGGCCGAAAGGGGGGCGGCGGCGTCTCCCTTGGGCTGTGGCAGGCGGTGGACGATGGCTTCCAGCACCTCGTGCACCCCGATACCGGTCTTGGCCGAGACCGGGAGCGCGGTTTCGGGGTCAAGGCCGATGACGTCCCGAATCTGGGTCTTCACGCGCTCCGGCTCGGCCGCCGGCAGGTCGATCTTGTTGAGGACGGGAACGATCTCGTGGTTGTTTTCGATCGCCTGGTAGACGTTAGCAAGGGTCTGCGCCTCGACGCCCTGGCTGGCGTCCACCACCAGGAGCGAGCCCTCGCAGGCGGCGAGCGAGCGGCTTACCTCGTAGGCGAAGTCCACGTGGCCCGGCGTGTCCATGAGGTTGAGTTCGTAAGTCTCGCCATTGTCCGCCCGGTAGTTGAGGCGGACGGCATGGGCCTTGATCGTGATGCCGCGTTCGCGCTCAAGCTCCATGGTGTCCAGCACCTGCTCGCGCAGCTCGCGCTCGGTCAGCCCGCCGCACAGTTGAATCAGGCGGTCGGCCAGGGTGGATTTCCCGTGGTCGATATGGGCGATGATCGCGAAGTTGCGGATATGGGCGAGGTCCGTCATGCCAGCGCCTTATAGGGGCGCGGGCTTGCTTGCGCAACGGGGGCTATGTCGTCTCCAGCTCGAAGGCGGCCTTGATGAGGGCTTTCGTATAGGCCTCGCGGGGGGCGGCGAAGATGGTTGCCGCGGGCCCCTCCTCGACCAGGCGGCCGTCCTTCAGGACGATGACCTCGTCGGCCAGGGCGCGCACCACCTTGAGGTCGTGGCTGATGAAGAGATAGGCAAGCCCGTGGCGGGCCTGGAGGCTGCGCAGGAGGGCCACGATCTGCGCCTGGACGGAACGGTCGAGTGCCGAAGTGGGTTCGTCCAGCACGAGGAGCTTCGGCTTCAGCACGATGGCGCGCGCGATGGCGATGCGCTGGCGCTGGCCGCCGGAGAACTCGTGGGGGTAGCGGTGCCGGCTTTCCGGGTCCAACCCCACCTCGCGGAGCGCCGCTTCGATGAGGTTTACGCGGTCCTCCGGGCGTTCGCCAAGCCGATGGACGCGAAGCCCTTCCTCGATGATCTGGCCGATGGAAAGGCGCGGGCTTAAGCTCGCGAAGGGGTCCTGGAAGACGATCTGCATCTCTTTCCGAAGGGCGCGCAACGCGCCCGGACCCACGCGTCTTAGGTCCTGGCCGTTGAGGCGGATCTCGCCTTCCGACCGCTGGAGCCGCAAAAGGGCAAGGGCAAGTGTCGTCTTGCCGGACCCGCTTTCGCCGACCACGCCAAGTGTTGCGCCGGCCCGGATGGAAACGGAGATGCCGTCCACCGCCTTTACATAGTCCACGGTTCGCCGGAGGAGTCCCTTCCGGATCGGGAACCAGACGCGCATGTTTGCCCCGGTCAGGACGACCGGCGCGGCAGGGTCGGCGAAAGCGGGGTTTCCGCCCGGCTCCGCCGCCAGCAGCATCCGCGTATAGGGGTGCCGGGGGGCGGCGAAAAGGGTTGCCGTTTCCGCTTCCTCGACGATCCTGCCCGCGTGCATGACGGCGATGCGGCTAGCCATCTTGCGCACGATCCCAAGGTCGTGGGTGATCAGGAGCATCGCCATGCCGAACTTCCGTTGCAGCTCCTTCAACAGTTTCAGGATTGCGGCCTGGATCGTGACGTCAAGCGCCGTCGTCGGCTCGTCGGCGATGAGCAGGTCCGGCTCGTTCGCCAGCGCCATCGCGATCATGACGCGCTGGCGCTCGCCACCGGAAAGTTGATGGGGATAGGCGTCGAGCTGCCCTTCCGGGTCGCGGAGCTGGACCAGGCGCAAAAGCTCGAGCGTACGCGCCTCGGCCGGCTTGCCCCGCAGCCCCTTGTGCAATTGAAGCGTCTCGCCGATCTGCTTGCGGATCGTGTGCAGCGGGTTGAGGGACGTCATCGGTTCCTGGAAGATCATGGCGATGCGGTCGCCGCGCAGCGCCCGCAGCCGGTTCTCCGGCGCCCCGATCACCTCGTGCCCGTCCACCCGGATGCTGCCTTTCGGGTGGCGGGCGTGCGGGTAGGGCAGGAGTTGCAGGATCGAAAGTGCGGTTACGGATTTCCCCGACCCGCTTTCGCCGACCAGCGCCACCGTCTCGCCCTTGCGGATAACCAGCGAAACGTCGCGCACGGCTTCGACCGCCTTCGCGCCGCCGCCGAAGGTGACGGCGAGGCGTTCGATCGCAACCAGAGGGGCCGTCATGGCCGGGTTTTCCTTGGGTCGAAGGCGTCGCGCACGGCTTCGCCCACGAAGATGAGAAGCGTCAGCATGACGGCCAGCACGACGAAGCCGCTGATACCAAGCCAGGGGGCCTGCAGGTTGGCCTTGCCCTGGGCCAGAAGCTCGCCCAGCGAGGCCGAGCCCGGCGGCAGGCCAAATCCCAGGAAGTCGAGCGAGGTGAGCGTCGTGATGGCGCCGCTTAAGATAAAGGGAAGGAAGGTAAGCGTCGCCACCATCGCGTTCGGCAGCACGTGGCGGAACATGATCGTCAGGTTGCGCACGCCAAGGGCGCGGGCGGCGCGCACATAGTCGAAGTTCCGCGCGCGCAGGAATTCCGCGCGCACGACGCCGACCAGCGCCATCCAGCTGAACAGCAGCATGATGCCCAAGAGCCACCAGAAATTCGGCTCGACGACGCTGGACAGGATGATCAGCAGAAACAGCACCGGAAGCCCCGCCCAGATCTCGATGAAGCGCTGGAAGAGAAGGTCCGTCCAGCCGCCGAAATACCCCTGGATGGCGCCGGCGGCGACGCCGAATGCCGAACTCAGGAGCGTCAGGGCGAGTCCGAAGAGGACGGAAATCCGAAAGCCGTAGACGACGCGCGCCACGACGTCGCGGCCCTGGTCGTCCGTGCCGAGCCAGTTTTCGGCCGAAGGTGGGGCCGGCGCCGGCTGGGCTAGGGCGTAGTTGATGGTCCGGGGGCCATATTCGACCAGCGGCCACAGCGCCCAGCCCTTTTCGTTGATGCGCTGGGCGAGGTAGGGGTCGCGGTAGTCCGCCGCCGTCTCGAAATCGCCGCCGAAGGTCGTTTCGCTATAGCTCGTCAGAACCGGGAAGTAGAAGCCGCCCGCGTAATAAACGGCCAGCGGCCGGTCGTTCGCGACGAGTTCCGCGAAGAGGCTCAGGAAAAAAAGCAGAAGGAAGATCCAGAGCGACCAGAACCCGCGCCGGTTCGCGCGGAAGTTCTGAATCCTTCGCCGGGTCATGGGCGTGATCGCGACGCCGAAGAAACGGTCCTCGGGCATGGCTAGACCTCGCGCGTCTCGAAATCGATCCGGGGATCGACGGCGACGTACATCAGATCGCCCAGCAGGTTCATGAGAAGGCCCACCAGCGTGAAGAAGTAGAGCGTGCCGAACATGACCGGGTAGTCGCGGTTGATCGCGGCTTCGAAGCCGAGGAGGCCAAGGCCGTCGAGTGAAAAGATGACTTCTATGAGAAGCGCGCCGGTGAAAAGCACGCCGACGAAGGCGCCGGGAAAGCCCGCGATCACGATCAGCATCGCGTTGCGGAAGACGTGGCCATAGAGGACGCGGTGTTCGGTCAGGCCTTTCGCCCGCGCTGTCACGACGTATTGCTTGTTGATCTCCTCGAGAAAGGAATTCTTCGTCAGCATCGTTAGGCTGGCGAACCCGCCGATCACCATCGAAATCACCGGCAGCGCGATGTGCCAGAAATAGTCAAGGATGCGGTGCGGCCAATCCAGCGCGTGCCAGTTGTCGGAAACCAGCCCCCGCAAGGGAAAGAGGTCGAAGAAATTTCCGCCGGCGAACAGCACGATCAGCAGAATGGCGAAAAGAAAGCCCGGAATCGCATAGCCGACGATGACGACGGAACTCGTCCAGACGTCGAAGGGGGAACCGTCCCGGACCGCTTTCGCAACACCCAGGGGGATCGAGATCAGATAGACGAGAAGCGTCGTCCAGAGCCCAAGCGAGATCGAGACCGGCATCTTGTCGAGCACGAGGTCAACGACGGAGCGGTTGCGAAAGAAGCTCTCGCCAAAATCGAAACGGGCATAGCCCGAAAGCATGTCGAGGAAACGCTCATGGGCGGGCTTGTCGAACCCATAGAGCTTCTCGATGTGGCGGATGAATTCCGGGTCCAAGCCTTGCGCGCCGCGGTATTTGCTGTCTGCGCTCTGGCCGGCGGCGCGCCCTCGCGCGCCCTCGCGGAGATGGACCTCGCCCCGGCCCGAGCCTCCCAGCCGGGCGGTCGCCTCGACATCGAGCCCCTGGATCTGGGCGATCAGGCGTTCGACCGGCCCGCCGGGGGCGACCTGCACGACGGTGAAATTGATCACCATGATCCCGAACAGCGTCGGGACGATCAGCAGGAGCCGGCGGAGGATATAGGCGAGCATGATTCTTTAAGGCTTGGGCGGTTGCTTTTTGCGGTATTCGCGGAGCCGGGCGTCGTGCTCCGGCGCGATCCACCAGTCGTTGAAGCCGAGCGCGTATTTCGGCGGATTCTCGGGACGGGCGAAGCGGTCCCAATAGATGGCGCGGAAATGCCGGATGTGCCAGTGGGGGATGACGTAGTTCCCCCATAGCAGCACGCGGTCCAGCGCCCGGGTGCGGGCGATCAGGCTTTGCCGGGTCGGCGCGTTGATGACGAGGTCTGCGAGCCTGTCCACGACCGGGTCGCGGACCCCGATCAAATTGCGGCTGCCCGGGGTCTCCGCCGCCCCGCTCGACCAGAAATCGCGCTGCTCGTTGCCGGGCGAGAGCGATTGCCCGAAGACGGCAACCGTCATGTCGAAATCAAACTCGTTCAGCCGGTTCTGGTACTGGGAAGGGTCCACCGTGCGGACCCGGGTTTCGACGCCGAGCCGCTTCAGGTTCCGCACGTAGGGCAGCACGACCCGCTCGAAGGAAGGGTCAACCAGCATGATTTCGAAGGTGAAGGGCGCGTTGGTTTCGGCGTTGACCAGCTTTTGATCGCGGACGACCCAGCCCGCTTCTTGCAGCAGCCGGAAGGCCTCTCGCAGGTTTTTGCGGATGTCGCCGGTGCCGTCCGTCGCGGGCGGCTGATAGGTTTGCGTGAAGACTTCTTCCGGGACCCGATCTCGAAAGGGTTCCAGCACCTTCAATTCTTCTGCGGAGGGCAGGTCGCGGGAGGCGAGCTCGGAGTTCGAGAAGTAGCTTTTCGTCCGGGTGTAGGCGCCATAGAAGAGAGTCCGGTTCGTCCATTCGAAGTCGAAGGCGTAAGCGAGCGCCGCGCGCACGCGCCGGTCCTTGAAGATCGCGCGCCGCGTGTTGAAAACGAAGGCCTGCATGCCGGTCGGGATTTCGTGCGGGATTTCCTCCTTGCGGACGTAGCCCGCCTCAAGCGCCGGGAAATCATAGGCTGTCGCCCAGTTCTTCGCGACGTTCTCCTGACGGATGTCGTATTCGCCGGCCTTGAAGGCTTCGACGGCGATGACGGTGTCCCGATAATAGTCGTGGCGGATGCGGTCGAAGTTGAAGCTGCCCCGATTCACGGGCAGGTCCTTCCCCCAATAATTCTCAACGCGCCGGTAGACGATCGAACGGCCGGGATCGACGGCCTCGATCCGGTAGGGCCCGCTGCCCAAGGGCGGCTCCAGCGTGGTCTTTTCGAAATCCACCTTCGCATAATACGCCTTCGAAACGATCGGCATCTGGCCCAGAATAAGCGGCAGTTCCCGGTTCTTGCCGTCGCGGAAGCGGAAACGCACCCGCCGCTCATCCAGCGTTTCCGCCGACACCACGTCGGCGTAGTAGGCGCGGTAAAGGGGGTGGCCCTTCGTCTTCAGGGTCTCGAAGGAGAAGACTACATCCGCCGCCGTGATCGGCGTGCCGTCGTGCCAGCGCGCGATGGCGCGCAAGGTGAAAGTGACGGAGGCGCGATCGGGGGCGATCTCCACGCTTTCGGCCAGGAGGCCGTATTCGGAAAACGCCTCGTCGCTCGAGCCTTTCATGAGCGTGTCGGTAGTGAGGTTCAAATCCGCCGCCGCCATTCCCTTTAGGATGTGCGGGTTGAGGCTGTCGAAGCCGCCGATTTCGGCAAGCCGCACGTCGCCCCCCTTCGGCGCCTCGGGGTTTACGTAGTCGAAGTGCGAGAAATCGGGTCCGTATTTCAGGTCGCCATACATCGAAAGCCCGTGGCGCGGCCCGTCCGCCGGGCCTTCGGCCAGGGCGGAAGGTGCGCGCCCCAAGGCGGCAAGAGAAGCGGCAAGAAAAGCGGCCAAGCAGAGGGCGGTCAGGCCCGGTCGCAGGCAACGGCATTTGCAGGGCGGGGAAGGAAACGCCATGGCCCCTAGTCGCCTCCCTGCAAGATGGCAAGGGCCTGCGCGTGCCGGGCGGGGTCGCCGGTCGCCAGGACGCGCCCGTCCGAGGCAAGGCCCAAGGGCCTGCCTTCCCAGTCGGTCATCCGCCCGCCCGCCCCTTCGACGATGGGTACGATCGGGCAGAAGTCGTGAGGTTTCAACTTCGCCTCGACGATGAAGTCGACGAAGCCCAGGGCAAGCAGGCCGTAGCCATAGCAATCCGTGCCGAACATCGCGTAGCGCATCTTTTCCGTCAGCCGCCGATACGCGGTTTCGTCTTTGCCCTCGAACATGGCCGGTGCTGTCGAATAGGCGGCGGCGAGGCCAAGTTCGGGGCAGGCCCTGGTTTTCACGGGCTTGCCATTAAATAAGGTCGGCCGTCCGCGGATGCCTATCCACCGTTCGTTCAAAATCGGTTGATCGATGACGCCGAGGCAGGGCTCGCCGTTCTTGAGAAGGCCGATCAGGGTGCCGAACAGCGGCTTGCCGGTGATGAAGGCCTTGGTGCCGTCGATGGGGTCGAGCACCCAGAGGTAAGTCGCCCCGGCGCGGGTTGCCCCGAATTCCTCGCCGAGGATGCCGTGATCGGGAAACGCCTCTTCGATCGCCTGCCGGAGCGCGGTTTCCGCTTCGCGGTCGGCGACGGTGACCGGGCTGCGGTCCGCCTTCGCATCGACGGCGATGGGGGTTCGGAAATGGCGCCGAAGAATCGCGCCGCTTTTTCCGGCAAGCTTTTCCGCGAACGTGCGAAGGTCTTCCGGAGAGGGGTCGCCCAAGCGTTCCCCCTTAATCCTTCAAGGTTTTCAGATAAGCGATGAGATCGGCCCGGTCGGTCGCCTTCCGGATGCCGGCGAAGGCCATCCGGTTGTCGGGGATGAACGCCTTCGGTGATGCCAGATAGGCGTCGAGGTCGGCTTCCGTCCAGTCGCCGCCGGCTTCCGCCATCGCCTTCGAATAGATGAAGCCTGCTGCCGCGCCTTTGGGCTGGCCGACGATGTTCCAGAGATTGGGGCCCACCTTGTGCCCGTCGCCTGCGCCCGCCGTGTGGCAGACGGCGCACTTTCGGAAGACCTTGGCGCCGGCTTCCGCGTCGCCTTCCAGTGCCGCGGCCGTTTCGGTGGCGCGCTCCGTTGCCTCGCCCGCCTTCTCGGCCGCTTCCTTGGCGATGTCCTGCTCGAACGTTTGCAGCAGGTTTTCGATCTGGGCGGCCTCCTCGGCGCCGGGTTCCTTCTCGCCCGGCTTGCCGGCATCGTCGCAGGCGGCAAGCCAGACGACGGCGAGGAGGGCGGACCCAAGAATCTGCGGAAGGCGCGAACGGAACATTTTTTCTCTCCTTCTAACGATGCCGCCAGACTACCGTTTTCACCGCGCCTCGTCCAACCCCGGTGGCGGGTCGGTTGGCCGGCTGGCCCATGGCAACCCCCAGATGGGAAATTCCATGACGCCTCCATCGGCGCGCGTTATCGTGGGGTTCCCCGGTCCAGGGGCGGAGAGGATTGAACTACCCGATGACGGCGCAATGGAATCCGATTGTCGTTCTTCCGGCAAGGCTTGGCGCGACGCGGCTGCCGGCGAAGCCGCTCGCCGACATCCACGGCGAGCCGATGATCGTCCATGTCTGGCGGCGGGCGATGGCGGCGGGCATCGGCCGGGTCGTCGTCGCCTGTGCGGAAGCGGCCATCGGCGAGGCGATCGAGCGGGCCGGCGGCCAATGGGTGCTGACGCGCCCCGATCACCCTTCCGGCTCGGACCGCGTCTTCGAGGCGGTCTCCCTTCTCGACCCCGAGGAACGCCACGACGTCGTCGTCAACCTGCAGGGCGATCTGCCGACCATCGCCCCGGAGGCGATCCGCGCCGCGCTTGATCCGTTGGCCGAACCGACCGTTGCGATCGCCACGGTCGCCGCCGAAATCAAGCGGGAAGACGAGATCGGCGATCGCAACGTCGTCAAGGTGGCGATGGGCCTGGGAGCGGGGGCACGGATCGGGCACGCCCTTTACTTCAGCCGCAACCCGGTGCCGGCGGGCAGCGGTCCTTACTACCACCACATCGGCCTTTACGCCTTTCGCCGGGCGGCGCTGAAGCGTTTCGTAGGTTTGCCGCAAACGCCGCTCGAAAAGCGCGAAGCGCTGGAGCAGCTGCGCGCCCTTGAGGACGGCATGCGGATCGGGGTGGCGCTCGTTGACATGATTCCGATCGGTGTCGATACTCCCGCCGATCTTGCCCGGGCTCGCGACATCTTGAGATAGGCGCGCGCGCTTAAATCCGGAACGACGACGCGTTTTGAGGCATGGCGGGGATGACCGAGCCTACCACCGACCCATCGAGGACGATCGCTTTCCAGGGCATGGCAGGCGCCTATTCGGACCTGGCTTGCCGGACGGCGCATCCGGAGATGACGCCGCTCGCCTGTCCTTCCTTCGAGGACGCCTTCGCGGCGGTCGAGGAAGGCCACGCCAGGTTTGCCATGCTGCCGATCGAGAATTCCCAGGCCGGCCGGGTGGCGGATATCCACCTGCTATTCCCTCATTCGACACTGCATATCGTGGGCGAACACTTCCAGCGCGTCCGCCATTGCCTGCTGGCGCCGAAGGGGGCCGTGCTCAGCGGTCTCCGGCGCGTCTACAGCCACGTTCAGGCGCTTTCCCAGTGCCGCAAGACGATCCGCGAACTCGGCCTTTCTCCGGTCGCCACCGCCGATACCGCCGCCGCCGCCGCCGAAGTGGCCGAACGCGGCGACACCGCCGAGGCCGCCATCGCCTCGGAGTTGGCGGCGGAAATCTACGGGCTTGTCATCCTCAAGCGCGACCTCGAGGACTCCTTGCACAACACGACCCGCTTCGTCCTGCTTGCCAAGGAACCCCGCGACCCCGCGCCCAAGGCCGGTTTCGTCATCACGAGCTTTATCTTCTCCGTACGCAACGTGCCGGCCGCCCTTTACAAGGCGCTCGGCGGGTTTGCGACGAACGGGGTGAACATGCTGAAGCTGGAAAGTTACATGGTTGACGGCAACTTCACCTCGACCCAGTTCTACGCCGAGATCGCGGGTCACCCGGAAGAAACCAACGTCCAGCTCGCCTTTGAGGAGCTTGGCTTCATCTCGCGCGAGGTAAAAATTCTGGGCGTCTATCCGGCCGCCCCGTTCCGCGACACCCTATGAAGGGCTAACCCTCTTCGAGCCAGTCCTCGATCATGTGCCGCGCGATCGCGCCGCGATAGGGAAGGCGATGCCCGGTCTTCTCGCGGTCGCGAAGGCCGGCGCGGGTGAACCAGCGCACGTCCTCAAGCTCGTCGAGCCTGCTGTCGATCGCGGCGCCTGCCTCGGCCTCCGCCCGGAAGCCGATCATGAGCGAGGCGGGAAACGGCCACGGCTGCGAGGCGAAGTACCGGACGTTCGAAGCCCGAACGCCGGTTTCCTCGAACACCTCGCGGGCGACGGCGTCCTCGAGGCTTTCGCCGGGCTCGACGAAGCCGGCCAGCGTCGAATACATGCCCTCGGGCCAGGTTTTCTGACGGCCCAGCAGGCAGGCGTCGCCGCCGGTGACGAGGGTGATGACAGCGGGGTCGGTGCGCGGGAAATGCTCGGCCCCGCAGGCCCGATTGCGGCAGCGCCGCACATGGCCCGCCTCGGCGATTGCCGTCCGCTCGCCGCACACCCCGCAGAAGCCGTGCCGCCGGTGCCAGTGAAGCAGCCCGCGGGCGTAGGCAAGAAGCCCGGCCTCGGCCGGCGGCAAGAGCGGACCCATCGCCCGGAGATCCGCGAAACGCGCCTCCCCCGCCTCGGCCAGAGAGTGAGCGTCGTCAAGATGCGAGACGTCCACGGCGAAATGGGCAATACCGTCGAGCAGGCCGAGGAAGGCGACGATCGCCGGTTCGTCGAGAATTCCGGGCAGCGCGCCGGCGGCTGCCGCGGGGGAAAGCCAGCCAGCGGCCGGCGGCTCCGTCGCCAGGATCAGGCTTTCGTTCCGCCAGACGGAAAGGACGCGCGTTTCCGGGCGGCGGAGTTGTTCGGCGATCCACTTGGTGTCGCTTCGGCGGACCGCGGCGCGGTCGAGGCCGGCGGCGGTATAAAGAATCCGGTGTTTCATGGAGGCAAAGCCTGACACACCGAAAAACGGCTTGCAAACCCGGCGCCTTTCGCCACGCCTGCCGGTCCGTCGCCGGGCCTTGCGGGAAGGGGTGAAAGGCGGGAAAAAGCTGATATAGTACGGCTGGGAGGTCGGCGGGTGGACGGATCGCTCGCCAACCCGGTCAGGTCCGGAAGGAAGCAGCCGTAACGAGTTTAGGCCCGGGTCGCCCGTCCGGTCTCCCACCCGAATTTTTCACCGATTTTCAAATGCCGATGCCGGATCCAGACGCCAACGCCCCTTCCTATCGCGTGCTTGCCCGCAAGTACCGGCCCACCTCCTTCGAGGGGTTGATCGGCCAGGAAGCGATGGTCAAGACGCTTGCCAATGCCATTCGAAGCGGCCGGCTCGCCCACGCTTTCGTGCTGACCGGCGTGCGCGGCGTCGGTAAGACGACGACCGCCCGCATTCTGGCGCGGGCCTTGAATTGCGTAGGGCCGGACGGGCAGGGGGGAATGACGGCGTTGCCTTGCGGGCGCTGCGAACACTGCCTCGCCATCGCCGAAGGCAGCCACGTCGACGTCCTCGAAATGGACGCCGCCAGCCGGACCGGCGTCGACAACATCCGCGAGCTTCTGGACGGCGTGCGCTACCGGCCCGTCCTTGCGCGCACGAAGGTCTATATCATTGACGAAGTTCACATGCTGTCGCAGCAGGCCTTCAACGCGCTTCTCAAGACGCTGGAGGAACCGCCGCCTCATGTGACGTTCATCTTCGCCACGACCGAGACGCGCAAGGTGCCGGTGACGGTGTTGTCGCGTTGCCAGCGCTTCGACCTTCGCCGCGTCGAGGCGGAAAAATTGGCCGAGCACTTCGCCGCGATCGTCGAGAAGGAGGGGGCAAAGGCCGACGCGCTGGCGTTGCAGTTGATCGCGCGCGCCGCGGATGGCTCCGTCCGCGATGGGCTTTCGCTGCTCGACCAGGCCCTTGCCTTCGGGGCGGACGCGGTGCGTGCCGACAGCGTCCGCGAAATGCTGGGCCTGGCCGACCGCACCCGCATTTTCGATCTTTTCGACGCCGTGATGGCGGGTGACATCGCCGCCGCCCTCGACGAGTTCGGGCAGGCCTACGCCGCCGGCGCCGATCCCGTCGTCGTGCTGCAGGACTTGCTCGAGCTTACCCACTGGTTGACGCGGATCAAGGTTGTGCCGAAAACGGCGGAAAGTTTTGGCGTGCCGGAGGCCGAGCGCATCCGCGGCACGGCGATGGCGGGGAAGCTTGGCATGGCGGCCCTCGCCCGCACGTGGCAGATGCTGCTGAAGGGGATCCAGGAGGCGAAGGTGGCGGTCTCGCCCGTGCAGACGGGGGAGATGATCCTGATCCGTCTTGCCTATGCCTCCGACCTGCCGGCGCCGGCCGATCTTGTGAGCAGACTTGCCGGGGCGGGCGCGCCGGATGGCGCCGGCCAAAGGAACCCTGCCTCCGGCCCGTCGCCCGCCCGCCCAACCGCGCCGGCCATGGGTCCCGTTTCCTCGGGCGAGGCGCGAGGCAGGCTGGCCGCCAACCCGTCGCCCGAACCGGAACCGGCGCCGCGTGCGGTTTTGCAATCCCCGATGCCGACGAGTTTCCTTGAGGCTGTCCATCTCTTTCGGGAAAAGCGCGAGCCGTTGCTCCACGCCCACCTCATGAACAACGTTCACCTCGTCCGCTTCGAGCCCGGCCGTGTTATCTTCCGGGTTGGCCCGCACGCGCCCGCGAACCTCGCCAACCGTCTGGGCGAACTGCTTTCGGAATGGACGGGCGCGCGCTGGATCGTGGGCCTTGCGAAGGAAGAGGGAGAGCCCACCTTGCGCGAACAGGCGGAGGCAGCGGAGCGGGCGCGCCGCGAGGCGGCGGAAAAACACCCCCTGGTCCGCGCCGTTAGGGAAGCGTTTCCCGGGGCCACGATCGAGGCCATGCGAACGAACGATTCATTGGCCGGCGTCCGCTCGTCGGAAGGGCCAGAAGGGAAGGACGGCGAACCGGCATGAAGAACTTCGGCAAAATGATGAAGACCGCCCAGGAAATGCAGGCGAAGATCGCGGCGCTGCAAAAGACCTTCGAGGAAATCGAGGTCGAGGGACAAGCAGGCGGCGGCATGGTGAAGGTGCGAATGAACCTGAAGGGGGCGCTGCGCCGGGTGACGATCGATCCCTCCCTCGTCAACCCGGAAGAGACGGACATTCTCGAAGACCTGGTGGTGGCCGCCGGGAACGACGGCAAGGTGAAGGCGGAGGCCGAGGTCAGCAAACGCATGTCGGAAATCGCCGGCGGGCTTTCCTTGCCGCCGGGCGTCACGCTTCCCTTCTGACCGCATCCCATGCCCGAATCCGCGATCGATCCTCTCGTCCGGTTGCTGGGGCGGCTGCCCGGCTTGGGCCCCCGTTCAGCGCGCCGCGTTGCGCTCGAGCTTCTTCGCCATCGCGAATCCCTTCTTGCTCCCCTGATCAAGGCGCTGGCGGACGCCTCGGAAAAGGTTTCGGAATGTTCGGTCTGCGGCAACCTCGATCTTAAGGACCCGTGCGGGGTGTGCGCGGACCCGGCGCGCGACCGCCATTTGCTTTGCGTGGTCGAGGACGTCGCCGACCTGTGGGCGCTGGAACGGGCTCGGGTGTTCCATGGCCTCTACCATGTGCTGGGCGGTGTGCTGTCGGCTCTTGATGGGGTGGGCCCGGAGGATCTGCGGGTGGCCGGCCTGCTCGCGCGGGCGACAACCCCGGACGTGCGCGAGGTGATCTTGGCGATGAACGCGACCGTGGACGGCCAGACCACCGTCCACTATTTGAGCAATCGCCTGCAGGGGTCCGGTGTGGCCGTTTCGCGTCTCGCCCATGGCGTTCCGATCGGGGGCGAGCTTGACTACCTAGACGACGGCACGCTTGGCACGGCGCTGCGGGCACGGCGCCCGCTTTAGCCTGCCTTTCTGCGTGCTATACTTCTGCTTTACAAAGGATCGGGACAGCGGCGAATGGTGAAATTCCCCAGAAAAACGCTTGGCGAGTGGCAGCACCTTGCCGCTCTCGAATTGAAGGGTGAGCCCTTGAGCGCGCTTGACCGGGCGACGCCGGAAGGGATCCCCATCAAGCCGCTCTATACGGCGGCGGACCTTGAGAAGCTCGAACACTTGGATACGCTGCCCGGCTTGCCTCCTTACCTGCGCGGACCGCGGGCGACGATGTACGCGAACCGGCCGTGGACGATTCGCCAATACGCCGGCTTCTCGACCGCCGAAGCCTCGAACGCGTTCTACCGCAAGAACCTGGCGGCGGGTCAGATGGGGCTTTCCGTCGCCTTCGACCTTGCCACCCACCGCGGCTACGATTCGGATCACCCCCGCGTCGTCGGCGACATCGGCAAGGCCGGGGTCGCGATCGATTCGGTCGAGGACATGAAGATCCTGTTCGACGGTATTCCGCTCGACCGGATGAGCGTCTCGATGACGATGAACGGCGCCGTCTTGCCCGTGCTGGCGGGTTACATCGTCGCCGCCGAGGAGCAGGGCGTGGACCAGGCCAAGCTTTCCGGGACCATCCAGAACGACATCCTGAAAGAATTCATGGTCCGCAATACCTATATCTACCCCCCCGAACCCAGCATGCGGATCGTCGCCGACATCATCGCCTATACGGCGAAGCACATGCCGAAGTTCAACTCGATCTCGATCTCCGGCTACCACATGCAAGAGGCGGGCGCGACGGCCGTGCAGGAGCTCGCCTTCACGCTGGCCGACGGCATCGAATACGTCCGCGCCGCGCTTTCGCAGGGGCTTGATATCGACGATTTTGCGCCGCGCCTTTCCTTCTTCTGGGGGATCGGCATGAACTTCTTCATGGAGATCGCCAAGATGCGGGCCGCCCGCTACCTTTGGGCGGACCTCCTGCGCGGCTTTCGCCCCAAGAATCCGATGAGTCTCGCGCTTCGCACCCATTGCCAGACATCCGGCGTCAGCCTCACGGCGCAGGATCCCTACAACAACGTCGTCCGCACGACGATCGAGGCGATGGCGGCCGTCCTCGGTGGCACCCAGTCCCTGCATACGAACGCGCTCGACGAGGCGATCGCGCTGCCCACGCCCTTCTCCGCCCGCATCGCCCGTAACACCCAGCTGATCCTGGCCGAGGAGACGGGTATTCCCCATGTTGTCGACCCCTTGGCCGGCAGTTACTACGTGGAGAGTCTCACCGCTTCGGTGGTGGCGGCGGCGGGCAAGCTGATGGACGAAGTCGAAGCGATGGGCGGCATGACCCAGGCGATCGTTGCGGGCATGCCGAAGCTTAGGATCGAGGAGGCGGCGACGCGCAGGCAGGCGCGCATCGACCGCGGCGAGGAAGTGATCGTCGGCGTCAACCGGTACCAGCCGGAAGGTGAGGAAAAAAGTTTCGACATTCTCGACATCGACAACGCGGACGTGCGCGCCCGCCAGCTCGCCCGCCTCGAACAGGTTCGCAAGACCCGCGACGAAGCCGGCGTCCAAGCCGCTTTGCAGGCGCTGACGCAGGGGGCAAGGGGAGATGCGAATCTGCTCGCGCTTTCCATCGAGGCGGTCAGGGCGCGGGCGACGGTCGGCGAGATTTCCTCGGCCCTTGAAGCGGTCTTCTCGCGCTATCAGGCGGAAAGCCGCAGCGTCACCGGCGTCTATGGAGGGGCCTATCAGGGGGACGGGACGTTCCGGAAGGTGCGCGCCGAGGTTGAGGCCTTTGCCACGGAAACCGGCCGCCGTCCCCGGATGCTGGTCGCCAAGATGGGGCAGGATGGCCATGACCGCGGCGCCAAGGTGATCGCGACCGGCTTTGCCGATCTCGGCTTCGAAGTGGATATCGGTCCGCTTTTCCTGACGCCGGAGGAAGCCGCCCGCATCGCGGTCGAGAACGACGTTCACGTTGTCGGCGTCTCCTCGCAGGCGGCCGGTCACCGTACGCTGGTGCCGATGCTGATCGAAGAGATCAAAAAATATGGTAACCGGGAAATCCTTGTTGTCTGCGGCGGCGTCATTCCGGCGAAAGACCACGACTTCCTTCGCCAGGCGGGGGTAGGCGCCATCTTTGGCCCCGGCACCAGCATCCTCGCCGCCGCCCCGGAAGTGCTGCGGCTGATCCGGCAATTGCAGCACGCCGCCTAGACGGGCTTTGAGGCGGATGGCGGCCCTTTTTGCCCGGAATTCGGACCTTCCGTCTTGACGGCACCGGCCCTGATCCCCTATAGAACCGCCTTCGCCCGAGGCTCGTAAGGGCCCGGAAGAACCACCTTCAAGGATCGACCATGGCGCGACGTTGTGCAATCACCGGCAAGCGCCCGCTCGCCGGAAACAATGTGAGCAAGGCAAACAACAAGACCCGGCGGCGGTTCCTGCCGAATCTGCAGGCGACCTCGCTTATGAGCGACGCGCTTGGCAAGGCGGTCCGGCTCCGGCTTTCGACGCGCGCCATCCGCACCATCGAATGCAACGGCGGGCTGGACATCTACCTTCTGCAACAGGCGGATTCGCGGCTTAGCCTGGAAGTTCGCCGCATCAAGCACCGGATCGCAAAGGCGCAAAGCGTACGGACGGCAAGCTAGGCCGACCCGCCGACTTTCCTTACCCTATCCCATTCCTAAAGGCGCAAGCGGCGGGCGCGCGCCCGTTCGCCGGCCAGGGCGCGCTGGGTCCGCCGGCGCACCGGCGTGGTGTAGTCGGCGACGTCCTCGAACAGCTCGGCCAGTTTTTCGACCATCGCGCCGCCCAGCTGGGCGGCGTCGAAAATCGTGACGGCGCGCTGGTAATAGCGCGTGACGTCGTGGGCGATGCCGATCGCAAGGAGCTGAGCGTCCGAACGCGTTTCGATCCAATCGATGACGGTCCGCAGGTGGCGTTCGAGGCAGTTGCCGGGGTTGTGGGTGAGCGTCGAATCGTCGACCGGCGCGCCATCCGAAATCACCATCAGGATGCGGCGCTGTTCGGGCCTTGCCATCAGGCGCTGGTGGGCCCAGAGCAGGGCTTCGCCGTCGATGTTTTCCTTCAGCAGCCCTTCCTTCAGCATGATCCCGAAATTGTTCCGGGCCCGCCGCCAGGGCTCCTCCGCGGATTTGTAGATGATGTGCAGAAGGTCGTTGAGCCGGCCCGGATTCGCGGGGCTGTTGTCGGCGATCCACTTCTCGCGGGACTTGCCGCCTTTCCAGGTGCGCGTCGTGAAGCCAAGCACTTCCGTTTTTACGCCGCAGCGTTCAAGCGTGCGGGAAAGCACCTCGGCGCTCATGGCGGCGACGGTGATCGGCCGTCCGCGCATCGAGCCGGAGTTGTCGATCAGGATCGACACCACGGTGTCGCGGAAATTCGTCTCGGTTTCCTGCTTGAAGGAAATCGGGAAGGCCGGGTTAACGACGACGCGCGCCAGACGCGCCGCATCGAGGACACCTTCCTCAAGATCGAATTCCCAGGAACGGATCTGCTTTGCCTGCAGCAGCCGTTGCAGGCGGTTCGCGAGCTGCGTCGTAACCCCCTCCTTCAGCTGAGCGAGTTTCTGGTCGAGCTGGTTGCGAAGGTGGGCGCGCTCTTCCGACGTGCACAGGCTTTCGGCGGCGACGATCTCGTCGAAGGCCATCGTGTAGGGGCGGTAAGCCGGCGCGTCGTGGGGCGCCGTATCCCTGGGCGGGCGCGGCCGGCCGGGCTCGCCTGCCGCCTCATCGGCGCCCGGACGGAGGTCGCTGGAAAATTCCTCTTCGGCGGGCTCGCCCATCTGCTCGCCCGTTGCTTCGTCGGTGCCCTCCTCCTGCTCGCCATAGGCTTGGAGAAAATCTTCTTCTCCCTCGCCTTCCTCCTCTTTCTCGGCAAGGCCGGCTTCGGCCGTTTGGCTTTCCGGTGTTTCCTCCGCGCCCTCTTCTTCTTCCTCGTTCATCGCCTCGGCTAGGCCCAAGTCGACGAGGACGCGGCGGGCCTTCTTGGCGAAGGCGGCCTGGTTGTAAAGCGTGTTCGAAAGCGCGAGCAGGTCCCGGCCCGCCTTCGATTCGATGGTCGAGCGCCAGAAGCCCAGCATCTTTTGGCCGGATTTCGGGGTCGCTTCGCCGGTGAAATGCTCCCGCGCCAGAAACCGCACGGCATCGGCAAGCGGCGCCTGCTCGCGCTTTTCGATGACCGCAAAGCCGCGATTCAAGCAGTAATCCTCGATGGCGGCGGCCAGGTTTTGGGCGACCCCTTTCATCCGGTTAGCGCCGAGCGCTTCGATGCGGGCCTGTTCGAGGGCATCGAACACACTCCGCGCCTCGTCACCGGCCGGCGCCAGGCGGCGGTGCAGTTTCGCATCGTGGTAGCGGAGGCGGAGGGCAAGCGAGTCCGATTCACCGCGGATCTTCGCCACCTCCCAGCCGCGGAGATCGCGGGAGGGCAACGGCAGCCGCGCCGTTGACCCTTCCATCGCCGGCGGGCCCGAGGCGAACTGGACGGTGACCTCCTCTTTTTCGGAAATCGCCCGCATCGCCGCGCCTAGGGCTCGGCGGAAGGCTTCCACGAGGTTCGGTTCTTCGGCCATAAGCGATCAGACGAGGGTCGGTCCGCCGGATGTCCGCTTCAACTCCGTTCCGAAACAACGCTGGTAGTATTCGGCGACGTTGCTGCGCTCAAGCTCGTCGCATTTGTTAAGGAAAGTAACCTCGAAGGCGAAGCCGATATCGGCGAAGATTCGTGCGTTCTCGGCCCAGGTGATGATGGTCCGCGGCGACATGACCGTCGAGATGTCCCCGTTCACGAAACCGGCGCGAGTCAGATTGGCGACCGATACCATCGCTTTGACCGCCTTGCGGCCTTCCGCGTTGTCGTAGGAAGGGACCTTTGCGAGAACAATGCTTTCCTCGGCCTCCGGCGCCAGGTAGTTCAGCGTCGCCACGACGTTCCAGCGATCCATCTGGCCCTGGTTGATCTGTTGGGTGCCGTGGTAAAGCCCGGTGGTGTCGCCAAGCCCGATCGTGTTCGTTGTCGCGAACAGCCGGAAAGCCGGGTGAGGGTGAATGACCTTGTTTTGGTCGAGCAGCGTCATCTTGCCGTCAACTTCGAGGACTCGTTGAATGACGAACATGACGTCAGGTCGGCCCGCGTCATACTCGTCGAAGACAAGAGCGACCGGGTTCTGAAGCGCCCAAGGCAGCATTCCCTCGCGGAATTCCGTGACCTGTTTCCCCTCGCGAAGGACGATGGCGTCCTTGCCGATCAAGTCGATGCGGCTGATGTGGCTGTCGAGATTAATGCGAACGCATGGCCAATTCAGCCGCGCCGCCGCCTGCTCGATATGCGTTGACTTTCCGGTGCCGTGGTAGCCCTGGATCATCACGCGCCGGTTGTAGGCGAAGCCGGCCAGGATGGCGAGCGTCGTGTCGGGGTCGAAGCGGTAGGCTTCGTCGATTTCCGGCACGTGTTCTTCCGGCGTGCTGAAGGCCGGCACCTCCATGTCCGTATCCAGGCCGAAAATCTGTCGCACCGAAACCTTGATATCGGGCACCCGGGTGGAATGGGCGGGCGAAGTGTTGGGTGTTTTCTCTGTCGCGGGGGTCAACCAAACTCTCCTTCGTTCAAAATAAGGACATCCGCTTTACGCGCAATAGGCGTTCAAAAGCGTCCGGTAGGCAAGGTTGATTTCCTTCAGCCGGTCCTCGCCCGCCCGGTCGCCGCCGTGCATATCCGGATGGTGACGCTTCACGAGCGACTTGTAGCGCTCCTTGATCCGTTCCAGCGTCGTCGGCGCCGTCAGCTCGAACAGGCGGAGCGCCTTCGTCTGCTCCGTTTCTTCCCCGGCGGCCGGGGCGGCGCGGGCCTCCTTGCCGTTCGGCTCGAAAAAGACGAAAGGGTCCGCCCGCAGGGTGTCCGCCTCGCGGAAGCGGTTGGCCACTCTCTCGCCCAGCGGCCAGGAAGGCCGCTGCCAAACGGTGTCGGCGCGGGTCATGGCTTCGACCTCGGCCTCCGTCATGCCGGCGTAGTAGTTCCAGGCGCGGTTATAAGCGCGGACGTGATCGAGGCAGAACCAGTAGTAGCTGTCGAGCGCGTCGCGGGCGCGCGGCGCCGGGTAAAGGCCCACCGCCGGACAGCGCGCCTGATCGCACGGGCGCCTTCCCCCCGATTCCACCGCGTGCAGCGCGGCAATTCCGGATTTTCTTCGGCCTTTCATTAGGAAAATATGGAGGGTTCGGGAAGGCCTGACAAGCGACCTTCCCGGGCGGCTTTCCTGGCGCGGTTGGCGGCAAGGGTCAAGGCGTCTTGACGGGCGAGAGGCCGCGCCTTAAGCGAAAGGGATCGGCGACGGAAACGCAGAGGAGCAACCCCCGTGCCCACCTCCACGCAGGCGCGCCTTCAAAGTCTACTCGAAGCCGCCTTCCGACCGCTCCGGCTGACCATTTTGGACGATTCCGCCCGCCATGCGGGCCATGCTGGAAGCCGCCCCGGGGGCGGCACCCATTTTCGGGTCGAGATCGTCTCGAAGGTCTTCGAGGGAAAATCCCGTCTGGCCCGCCATCACCTCGTCAACCAGGCGTTGGCGGAAGAATTCGCCGCCTCGCTTCATGCCCTGAGCCTCAAGGCGTTGACCCCGGCGGAGGCTGGGTGCGAGGCGGTAAAGGCCCCGGACAGTCCGCTACCCGCCTGATTTCCAAGGCCGCCACCCTTAACCATCGTCCCTCTGGACACTCCCCTATAGCGAGTGTTAACCATTTATTATACAATTTTAGGTTGATATTAAGCATGCTGTACCAAGCATGTAATGAGTAATCCTATAAATCAAACACGTATAAGTTGCATATCAACTAAGAAAAAACGCGCAAAGGAGTTGGCTAATGAAGAGTACCTTGGTTAACCGTAACGTAACGGTGGGCGGCCACCGGACGAGCATTCGCCTTGAGCCGAGCATGTGGACGGCGCTCGAGGAAATTTGCCACAGGGAACTCCGGACGGTGCACGAAATCTGCACCGAGGTGGATAGCCAACGCTACGAATCGACGCTGACGGCCGCCTTGCGTGCCTTCATTGTCGTTTATTACCGTATCGCGGCGACCGAGGACGGACATCTGACCGCCGGTCACGGCCCGCTCAGCCGGCTGCAAGCCCTGCATGGCTATGCTTCCCGCCCGTGGGGAGGGAACGGCCAGCCTATGAACCGGTATAGAAACGGGGCCAGCGCTCCTTGACCACCTCGCGGTCCGAGGCGAACGCATAGCAGCTGTTGAGAAGGGGGGGCTTCTTCTCGCCGGGGTCTTCCAGCGTCTCCCGGTGGCGGAGCGGGAAGATCGTCTGAAAGGCGACGGTGGCCGCGCCATGAAGGAGGGCGGTCAGGTGCGTGCAACCGCTTGCCTTGCCGATGCGCTTTCCCAGCTCGCGGCTCCAGCCAGGGGCGATCCGCAGGCCAATCAGTTTTTCATAGGAAGACGTCGCCTCTGGACAGATCGCGAAGGGGGTCGCTTCCGAGATCGCCTCGACGTTCCGAATGACGAAGGCGTCGTCCACCGTCAAGCGAATGGACATGTCGTGGAGCGGCTCGCCGGCCGCAACGGAGCCGCGGTAACGGTTCGGGAAGTCATAGCTTTTCGTGTCCGTGAGATGGCCGTCGATATCCCACAGCCCGTCCTCGCGTTGAAAGCCCTGAATTTCAATGCGTCGGGTGTGAATCCGCTTTCTTGAAACCGCGGGCGAGAGTGGCATGGGGCGTTCCTGTCTTTGTCCGAGAGATGGAAGGGGGGCTTACGCCGGCACCTTTTTTTCCCGCGTGCGCGCCGTGGGCGAAAGGATGCGGATAGAGGTGATCTGATTCCGGTAGCGCTTGAGGACTTCGAAACGGAAACCGTGGAATTCGAAAATCTGGCCGATGTTGGGAATTTGCCTTGCCTCGTGCAGCAAGAGACCGGCGATCGTTACCGCCGGCTCGTCGGGCAACCGCCAGTCGAATTCCCGGTTCAAATCGCGGATGGTCGTCATGCCCCGCACCACGATGGAGCCGTCCGCCTGACGCCGGATGCCGGGAAGGGCGGTGTCGTGCTCGTCGGAAATCTCGCCGACAATTTCTTCGAGGATATCTTCCAGCGCAACGATCCCCAAAAACGCGCCGTATTCATCCACGACCAACGCCATGTGCTCGTGCCGTCGCCGAAACGCCTGCAGCTGGGACAGTAGCGTCGTCGATTCCGGGATGAACCAAGGGGGCGTCGCAATCGTCAGGATATCGAGAGCCTCGAGTTTGTCCTTGCGTCCGTGGATAGCGCTCAGCAGGGCCTTGGCGTGCACGATCCCGACGATATTTTCCGGCGACCCCCGCCAAAGCGGGATGCGCGTGTGCTGACCGGACAGGGCCTGGGAAACGATCGCCTCGGGGGGGTCGTCGGCGTTTACCATGAAGACGCTTTTGCGGTGGATCAGGATTTCGCCCACGGTAACGCTCGCCAGATCGAGGACGCTGCGAAGCATTGCGCGTTCCTGTTTCACGGTGGCGCCCTTACCCTTGCGAAGCTCGATTGCGCCCAGCAATTCCTCGGTGGTGGCGGCGAGGCTTCGGTCGGTCGCGATGCGGACGCCCAAGAGCGTAAGCATGCCCCTCACGACCGCCCCGACGGCGTGCACGGCCGGCGCCAAGCCGAGCACGGTCCAGCGCACGGCGGGCGCCACCCAAAGGGCGGTCCGGGTGGCGTTGTGGATGGCGTAAGTTTTCGGCAGCACCTCGGCGAAGATGAGGACCAGCGTCGTCATCGCGAGGGTTGCATAGATGATGCCCGTATCGCCGAACCAGCCGATCAGGAGGCTGGTCGCAAGGGAGGAAGCGAGTATGTTTACCAAGTTGTTGCCGAGCAGGAGGGCGCCGATCAGGTTTTCTTTCCGCTCGCGCAGCTGGTTGACGATCTTTGCGCGCTTGTCGCCGGTTCGTTCAAGCTGGTAGAGCCGCAAGCGGGAGGCGGCGGTAAGCGCCGTTTCCGAGCCCGAAAAGAAGGCGGAAAGCACGAGCAGAATGAGAATCGCGACCAGCAAAAGAATCACGAATTCATTCATCTAGGCGACCTCTTCCAGAAAGCGCGCAACCGCGTCGATGGCGACGTCATCGGTCAGGAACGCCTGGCCGATCCCCCGCGCCAGCACGAAACGGATTCGCCCCCCCGCGACTTTCTTGTCCTGCGCCATGCGCTCAAGCAGGGTCGCCGTGTCCCACCGGCCGCGGCCCGCTTCCTTCAGCGTTACGGGCAAGCCCGCACCTTTCAGATGGCGGCGCACGCGCAAGGCGTCGTCCGCCGAACACAGGCCGAGCCGGGCCGAGAAGTCGAAAGCAAGGTTTAACCCGACGGCAACCGCCTCGCCGTGCTGCAGGGAAGAAGAATCAAAAGCGTTCGCCGCTTCCAGCGCATGGCCGAAGGTGTGGCCAAGGTTGAGCAGCGCGCGCGCGCCGGCTTCCCGCTCGTCCTCCGCCACGATCGCCGCCTTCGTTTCGCAAGCCTTCACGATGGCCTTGGTGAGCGGTTCCGGCTGGCCGGCAAGAACCGCCGCGCCGTTTTCTTCCAGCCAGGCGAAGAACGCGGCGTCGCGGATGAGGCCGCATTTGACGACTTCGGCGTAGCCGGCGATTAATTCCCGGCGCGGCAGGGTCTTAAGCGTCGCGATGTCCGAAAGGACAAGCCGCGGCTGGTGGAAGCTTCCCACCAGATTCTTGCCATGGGACGTGTTTATCCCGGTCTTGCCGCCGACGGCGCTGTCTACTTGGGAGAGCAGCGTCGTGGGCGCCTGTACGAAATCGACCCCGCGGAGCGTGACGCTGGCGGCGAAGCCGGCGAGATCTCCGATCACGCCGCCGCCGAGAGCGATCAGAAGCGACCGCCGCTCGATCCGGTGCTCGAACAACCGATCGAGCAAGCGTTCGAGATGCGCAAAGCTCTTGGTTGCCTCGCCCGCGGGCAAGACAATGGAAAACGGCGTAATCCCGGCGGCTTTCAGGCTGTCCTCCAGAGGGCGCAGGTGGTGGCTTGCCACCCGCTCGTCGGTTACTACGAAGACGCGATCCTCTTTCAGAAACGGCCGCAGGTGATAGGCGGCCTCGGCCAGCAGGTGGGGGCCGATACGGATGTCGTAGCTCCGCTCGCCGAGGGCGACCCGGACGGTGGCGGGGCGATGGGCGGGGGGGGTCATGTCGATTGCACGCCGGATCGCCAGGCGGCAACGGGGCTATCTTTCCGGTACTCGGCCAAGGCCGCGATCACCTGGTCGACGGTCGCTTCCACCCCTTCGTCTTTCACCTCGACCACGACGTCGGCCTCGGCATAGATCGGGTAGCGCACCGCGATCAGCTTCGTAAGAATGGCGCGCGGATCGCCCTCTTTTAGCAAAGGCCGGGCCGGGCGACGGCGAATGCGAGCGAGCAGGAGGTCAAGATCGCCCCTCAGCCAGACAGAAACCCCGCAGGCTTGGATGGCGGCTCGGGTGTCGGGGTCGAGGAACGCCCCGCCGCCCGCCGCCAGCACGTGGGGCGGGCCGGACAAAAGGCGCGCCATCACCTTCCGCTCGCCCTCGCGGAAATGCGCTTCGCCATAGGTTTCAAAGAGTTCTTCGATCGTTGAACCGGCCGCCTTTTCGATTTCTTCGTCGGCGTCTAGGAAAGGAAGCCCAAGACGCGCCGCGAGGCGGCGGCCTACCGAGGATTTTCCGACCCCCATCAAGCCGATGAGCACGACCGTCGGGTTTCCGTTGCCAGGATCTTTGCGCGTCATTTTCCCAGGGAACCCGGGCCGCCGGAACGATGGATGACGTTGAAATGAGAGGCACGATGTCGCAGTATCGCCATGCACGGAGCCTATCACAGGTCGAAAACCCGCCGCCAGCGGAAGCCGTCCCTTGGGCGGCGGGGCGACCACCGCAATCTGGAGAACGGAAAATGGCCATGTCCTCGGTCTTGAATCGCAGCGCGCGGGTTGTTTTGCTGTTGCTGGCCCTCGTGGTCCTTGGTGGTTTCGTGGTGCTTGCAAACTGGGATATTCCGCCCCCTGCTGCTGCGGTCGAAAAGGTGCTGCCCGATGATCGTCTTCCGAAATAGACTGAAGTTCCCGCTTTTCCTTTCGACCGTCTTCGCGCTTGGGCTTTTTCCGGTTGCTTTGGCGGCGGAGCCGACCGAAGAAACGGAAACGCTTGCCGTTCCGGTGGACGTGACGCCCCTCGAGATGGTGGATCCGAATTCCGTCGGCCTGCTCGACGATGCGGCGGGCGGCTTCGGGGTCGGCATGTGGGAAGGGACGGATCGCAAGCTTGTTGAGCAGCTGTTGCCGAAATTGCCGGCCGCCGCGCCCTCCCGCGTCCTGCGTTCCCTGCAGCGCCGCCTCTTGCTTTCGATGGCGACGGCGCCGGGCGATGGCGTTCTGCAAGCCAACCTGCTGCCGCTGCGTTTCGAGCGCCTGGCCGCGATGGGCGAGACCGAAGCCGTTCTGGCGCTTGCGCAGATCGTTCCCGCCGCCGCACTGGACGAATCCATGGCGATCGTCATCGTCGAGAGTCTTTTCCTTGTCGGCCAGACGGAGACGGCTTGCCAGGAGGTGCGAAATCGAATCCGCGATTATCCGGGGGCGCATTGGCAGAGAATGCTGGTTTTTTGCGAATCGCTTGCCGGGGAGACGGAGGCGGTCGAACTTGGCCTCGCGCTTCTCGGGGAGATGCCGGAAAAGACGAAGCCCGTTTTCTTCCAGTTGATCGGGGCGATTCTCGGCCGGGAAGATGTGGCGATTGCCAGCCTGCCGGAACCTTCGCCACTTGAGGTCGTCATGATCGCTGCCGCCAAACGAGAGGTGCCGCCGGACGCCGGCACGGCAACCCACGCCGCCTCCCTCCGCCTGCTGGCCGGGAACGGGAACGCGCCGATGGCGCTCCGACAGGTGGCGGGCGAGCGGGCCGAGGCGATCGGCAGCCTTGCGACCGAAGACCTGGCAGCCCTTTACGGGGCGGTCTCTTTTCCCGCCGAGGCGATCGCGGCGGCCGGGGACGCGGCGATGCAAGATCCGTCTTCGCGCGCCCTGCTCTATCAGGCGGCGCGGGCGGCGTCCTCGCCCGAGATCAAGGCCCGCCTGCTCGAACGCGCCTGGCAAGCGGCCAGCGTGGCCGACCCCACCGGCGCCCTTTACGGGACGAGCGTGCGGATCAACCTGCCTGTGCTCGACTCGTTGACGCCCACGCCCGAGCTGGCCTGGTTTGCCGCGGCGGCGGGCCAGGCGTTGTTGCTTGGTGGTCGGTGGGAGGAGGCCGCTACCTGGCTCGACCTCGCCCGCCGCGAGGCGTTCGCGACTGCCGCGGCCGAGAAGGCTCGAGACCGGCTCTCGCCATACGTGCAGCTTGCCGGGCAGGCAGAGGGGATGAGCCTTGAAGCGGACCGTCTCGATGCCTGGCTAGCCGGGCGGCCAGAGGGGGCGGCAGGTAAGGCGGAAGCGGCGCGCCTTTTCGGTCTTCTGACGGCGATGGGCGAGACGGTGAGCGGGGCCGAATGGGCGCAGCTTGTGGACGAGGCGCCGCAAACGACGGCGGTCGTGCCGTCGGCCGCCATCCGGCATGGGCTGGCCGAAGCCTCGGCGGCCGGCCGGCTGGGGGAGACGGTGTTGCTGACCTTGCTGAGCCTGGGCGAACGGGGGCCGGCGGCGGCTAGTGCCGTCACGCTTGAGGCGGCCGTTCTCGCCCTGCGGGCGGTCGGGCTCGATCGCGATGCCCGCGCGCTGGCGCTTGAGGCAAGCCTCCTTGGGGAGCCCTGACGCCATGTCGGTTTCCACCCGCGCCGTGGAAAGCTTTCTCGAAATGCTGCTCGCCGAGCGGGGGGCGGCGAAGAACACGCTTGAGGCGTATGCCCGGGACATCGGGAATTTCAGTCAGTTCCTTGCCCATCGCGGCGAACGCCTTGAGGCGGCGACGAGCGAAGCGTTGCGCGCCTATTTGCAAAAGCTCGACAAAGCGGGATTTTCGTCGCGCACGGTCGCCCGCAAGCTTTCGGCGCTTCGCCAGTTCTACCGGTTTCTCTATGCGGAAGGGATTCGCGCCGAGGACCCCAGCGCCGCCATCGACAGCCCGAAGCTTCCCCGACATCTGCCGAAATATCTGAGCGAGGCGGAGGTCGAGCGCCTGCTCGACGCGGCGCGCCGCGAAGGGGGCTTCAAGGGTCTTCGCACCCAGGCCCTGCTCGAAATTCTTTACGCGACCGGGCTTCGGGTCTCGGAGCTGGTCGCGCTTCCTCTCTCGGCGGTCGCCGGCGACAAGCGGTTTCTCGTCGTGCGCGGCAAGGGGGAAAAGGAGCGGATGGTCCCTCTGGGCGCGCCGGCCGCCGCAGCGCTTGAGGCCTGGCGGGGTGTGCGCAAGGCCAGCCTGGCCGAAGGAGAAGAATCGAAATGGCTGTTTCCTTCCCGTGCGAAGGCCGGGCACCTGACGCGGCAGCGTTTTCTCCAGCGTCTGAAAAGCCTGGCGGTAACGGCCGGAATTGATCCAGCGAAGGTTTCGCCCCACGTCCTTCGGCACGCCTTCGCCAGCCATTTGCTCGCCAACGGCGCGGACCTGCGCAGCGTTCAGCGGATGCTGGGGCATGCCGACATCGCGACGACCCAGATTTACACCCACGTCCTGCGCGAGCGGCTGAAGCGTCTGGTGGATGAACACCACCCGCTGGCAAACCCTCGTTAGCCGCACATTCCACGCCCGGAGTTGACTTTCTCTCTCAAGGGCGGAATCAATCCGACTTCTTCAAGGGTGCCAGTCGCCCGCCGCCGGCAATATTTTGCCAACCGAACGAGGATTTCATGAGTTTTACGATCGTCGAGGAAGCCACCCCCCGTCTAAACCGCAGCGAGCTTGCCGTTCCCGGCAGTTCGCCGAAATTCTTCGAAAAGGCGGCGAAGGGGGCGGCCGACGTCATCTTCCTGGACCTTGAGGACGCGGTGGCGCCGAACGACAAGCCGCAGGCGCGGAAAAACATTGTCCAGGCGCTGAACGACATCGACTGGAGCGGAAAGACGGTCGCCGTCCGCATCAACGGTCTCGATACGCACTACATGTACCGCGACGTCGTTGACGTCGTCGAACAGGCGGGCGACAAGCTCGACCTCATCATGATTCCGAAGGTCGGTACTGCGGCGGATGTCTACGCCGTGGACATGCTGGTGACGCAGATCGAACAGGCGAAAGGATACAAGAAGCGCATCGGGTTCGAGCTTATCATCGAAACCGCGCTCGGCATGATGAACGTGGATGCGATCGCGGCCGCCAGCCCGCGGAACGAATCGCTCCATTTCGGGGTTGCCGACTACGCCGCCTCGACGAAGGCGAAGACGACCAACATCGGCGGCCCCAACCCGAACTACGTCGTGCTCACCGACCCGGACGATCAGGGCAAGCGCGAGGTGCATTGGGGCGACATGTGGCATTACGCGATCGCCCGCCTGGTGGTGGCGGCCCGCGCCAATGGCCTGCGGCCGGTGGATGGCCCCTTCGGCGATTTCTCGGACTCCGCCGGCTACCGCGCGCAAGCCGGCCGCGCCGCGGTTCTCGGTTGCGAGGGCAAATGGGCGATCCACCCCTCCCAAATCCCGATCGCAAACGAAGTCTTCAGTCCTTCCGAGAAGGAAGTGACGAAAGCGAAACGCATCCTCGAGGCGATGGCGCAGGCGCAAAAAGAAGGTCAGGGCGCCGTGGCGCTCGACGGCAAGCTGATCGACATAGCCTCGATCAAGCAGGCGCAGGTTCTCGTAACGAAGGCGGAGCAAATTGACACTCGCGGGACGGCGGACTAGGCGCCGCCGATTTTTGAGCCGCTTTCCGACGTGCGGCGAATCCTTCTCGGTCGCACGCGCCGCTGCGTGCTAGGATAACCCCATGCAACATTTTCTCGATTTCGAGAAGCCGATCGCCGAGCTGGAAGGAACGATCGAGGTGTTGCGCCATCGCACCGGCGGTGATGGCGTCAACGTCTCCGAGGAAATCGCGAAGCTTCAGGCCAGGATCGATCGGCTCTACCAACAGATTTATGCAAAACTTTCGCCTTGGCAAAAGGTTCAGGTTGCGCGCCATCCGCAACGCCCGCGCCTTTCCGATTACCTGAACGGCTTGCTGACGGAGTGGACGCCCTTGGCTGGCGACCGGCTCTATGGCGACGACCCGGCGATCCTCGGCGGTCTCGGGCGGTTCCGTGGCCGTTCCGTGGTCGTTCTTGGCCACGAGAAGGGTTCGGACACCGACTCCCGCGTTCGCCACAATTTCGGCATGGCCCGGCCCGAGGGGTACCGGAAGGCGCAGCGCCTGTTCCGTCTGGCTGATCGCTTCAAGCTTCCGGTGCTGAGCTTCGTGGATACGCCCGGCGCCTATCCGGGTGTGGACGCGGAGGAACGCGGCCAGGCCGAGGCGATCGCGCGGTGCATCGAAGTGGGGCTTGATGTGCGCGTGCCTTTCCTAAGCGTTGTGATCGGCGAGGGGGGGTCGGGTGGCGCGCTCGCTATCGCCGCCGCCGATCGGGTGTTCATGCTGGAACACGCGATCTATTCCGTGATCTCCCCGGAAGGGTGCGCCTCCATTTTGTGGCGAAGCGGGGAGGCGACGAAGGAGGCCTCGGAGGCCTTGAAGCTCACCGCCCAGGATATCTTCAAGCTCGGCCTCATCGACAAGATCGTGCTGGAGCCCTTGGGCGGCGCTCACCGCCAGCCCCGCCAGATCATCCACGCGGTGGGGAGCGTCATCGAGAAGGAACTGAGCGCACTGGCGAAGATCGAGGGCGGCACGCTGCGCGCCCGCCGCCGCGAGAAGTTTCTTGCCATGGGCAGGCGGGACCCGGGCTAGGGCCTGTGGCCCTGCCTTGGCCCGCGGCCTTAAGCGCCGCGCCCGTGGCAGTGTTTGTATTTTTTCCCCGACCCGCATGGACAAGGCGCGTTCCGCTGCACCCGTCCCCAGGTGGCCGGATCGTTCGGGTCCTGGACGGCTGCCGCTTCGCGGCGACGGGCCGGCGAAGCCGCCAGGGCAGGTTCCGTCGGCCGTCGGCCGGGCAACGCCGTCGGCGGCCGTTGGCCGAAGGCAGGGTCGGTCCGCCCTTCCTGCATCGGTATGGATTTTCGCGGGATCTCGATTTCCTTGGCGGAGGCAACCTGCACCTCGAGATGGCTCAATACCCCGGTGACGGTTTCCCGAAGTTTTTCCAGCATGTCCTCGAAAAGACCGAACGCCTCGCGTTTATATTCGTTCAAGGGGTCGCGCTGGCCATAGGCGCGGAGACTGATGCCTTGGCGCAGATGGTCAAGCGTCAACAGATGGTCCTTCCACGTCTGGTCGAGCAACTGCAAGAGAACGCTCTTTTGGGCGGTTCGGAAGATTTCCGGCCCATAGGTCGCAAACTTCTCCGCTATCTTGCGGTTTGAGGCGTCCGCAAGGCGGGTGCGAATCTCGGCGTCCGCGATCCCTTCTTCCTTGACCCATTCGTCGATGGGAAGGTCGAGCGCCAGCAGCCTGCGGGCTTCCTCGTGCAGGCCTTTGGCGTCCCATTGTTCGGGGTAGGCGGATTCCGGGATCGTGCGGCGTACAATGTCGTCGATGACATCCTGGCGCATGCCTTCGACCATTTCGGAGACGTCGTCGGCCTGCATCAACTCGCGCCGCTGCTCGTAAATGGCTTTCCGCTGATCGTTCATCACGTCGTCGAAACGAAGCAGGTTTTTCCGGATGTCGAAGTTCCGGGCCTCGACTTTTTGTTGGGCCTTCTCGATTGCCTTGTTGACCCAGGGGTGGGTGATCGCCTCGTTTTCTGGCAGCCCCAACCGTTCCAGCATGCCACCCATGCGTTCGGACCCGAAGATCCGCATGAGGTCGTCTTCCAGGGAAAGGAAGAATTTCGAAGCGCCCGGGTCGCCCTGCCGGCCGGACCGGCCGCGAAGCTGGTTGTCGATCCGGCGGCTTTCGTGGCGTTCCGTGCCGATGACGTAAAGCCCGCCGGCGGCGGACGCCTGCGCCTTGTATTCGGCGTGCTTTGCGTGGATCTCTTCCGTCTTTTTCGCCCGCGCCGCCGCGTCGGTGATGTCGGAAAGCGCGTCGGCAAGCCACATGTCGAGGGTGCCGCCGAGCTGGATGTCCGTGCCCCGGCCCGCCATGTTGGTGGCGATGGTGACGGCCCCGGGCCGGCCGGCCTGGGCGATGATATGGGCTTCCTTCTCGTGGTAGCGGGCGTTCAGGACCTGGTGCTTGATCTTCCGTTTCTTGAGTAGCCCGGCAAGCGTCTCGGACTTCTCGATGCTGATGGTGCCAACCAGCACCGGCTGGCCGCGTTGCTGGCAGTCCTCGATCAGGTCGAGAATCGCCGAATATTTCTCGGCCTCTCGCCGGTAGATGTCGTCGTCGTCGTCGATGCGGGTGCAGGGGACGTTGGTCGGGATATCCACGACGCGCAGTTTGTAGATGTCGCCGAATTCGGAGGCCTCCGTCATCGCCGTCCCGGTCATGCCGGCGAGTTTCGGATAAAGCCGGAAATAGTTCTGAAAGGTGATCGAGGCGAGCGTCTGGTTCTCGTTTTGGATGCGCACGCCTTCCTTCGCTTCCAGGGCCTGGTGCAGGCCGTCGGAAAAACGCCGCCCTTCCATCATGCGCCCGGTGAATTCATCGATGATGACGATGCGGTCGTCCTTGACGATGTAGTCCGTGTCGCGGGAAAAAAGTTTGTGCGCCCGCAGGGCTTGGTTCATATGGTGGACGAGGCCAACGTTTCGGATGTCGTAAAGCGAAGCGCCTTTCTCGATCCGGCCGGCCTCGATGAGCCATTGTTCAACCTTTTCGACGCCCTGTTCCGTCAGGGACACGGCGCGCGCCTTCTCGTCCTTCTCGTAGTCTTCTTCGGAAAGCTTCGGGATCAGCGCGTCCGCCATCCGATAGAACTCGGAGCTGTCCTCGGCCGACCCGGAAATGATGAGCGGCGTGCGCGCTTCGTCGATCAGGATGCTGTCCACCTCGTCGACGATGGCGTAGTGGAAGGGCCGCTGGGCCATGTCCTCAAGCCGGTACTTCATGTTGTCGCGCAGATAGTCAAAGCCGAATTCGTTGTTCGTGCCGTAGGTCACGTCGGCGGCGTAGGCGGCCTTGCGTTCGGCGTCGCTTCGCTCGTGGACGATGCACCCGACTTCGAGACCCAGGAAGCGGTAAATCTGCCCCATCCATTCCGCGTCGCGTTTGGCCAGGTAATCGTTGACGGTGACGACATGGACGCCCTTGCCCGGCAGCGCGTTGAGATAGACTGGCAGGGTTGCGACCAGCGTCTTGCCTTCGCCCGTTTTCATTTCCGCGATCATGCCGCGGTGGAGAACGATGCCGCCGATGAGCTGGACGTCGAAGTGGCGCTGGCCCAGGGTGCGCTTCGCGGCCTCCCGTACGGTGGCGAAAGCCTCGACGAGCAGGTCGTCGAGCGGCTCGCCTTTGGCTAGGCGTTCCCGGAACCAGGGCGTGCGCGCCCGCAACTCCGCATCGGAAAGTGCTGCGAGCGTTTCTTCCTCGGCGTTGATGGCGTTAACGAGCGGCTTCAGCTTGCGAAGGAAGCGGTCGTTTGTCGAACCAAGGAATTGTCGGGCGAGGGCGCCGATCATGCGGGTTCTCTCGATCGGAAGGGAAACGGATTGCGTGCGCGATTCACCCCGAGAAATAGGGCGCGCGGCTTGGCCTGTCAACGGGCAGGGCTGGCGCAACCGGCGGGAATCCCAAAGGGATGGCCACTTTCCGCTCTTGTCCTTGGCGGCGCGATCTGTAGGATGCCGGGTGCCGCCGGGCGAAGATGCGTAAAACCCCCGTCCGCCGGCTTTTTTCAACCGTCATTGCCGACACCGACATGGCCGGGAAGAAGAAAATATGGCCGGGAAATTGAAACGTTCGCCGCTGGCGCCAAAAGGGTTTCCCAAGCTTGGGCCCATCCCGGGCGTGCGCCTGAGTGCCGCGGCCTGCGGTATCCGTTACCATGGGCGGACCGACCTCCTGGGCGTCGAGCTGGCACCCGGGACGACGGTTGCCGGCGCCTTCACGCGTTCGAAGACGGCGTCTGCCCCGGTCGAATGGTGCCGCAAGCGCGTGCGCGCAGGCCAGGCGCGGGCCATCGTCGTTAATTCCGGCAACGCCAACGCCTTCACCGGCGAAGCCGGCCGTCGGGCGGTTCTTCGTACGGCGGCCGCCGCGGCGAAGGCGCTTGGCTGCTCTGAGAAAGAAATCCTGCTTGCCTCGACCGGCGTCATCGGAGAGCCGTTGCCGGTCGCCCGCATCGAGGCGGGGCTTCCCGATCTTGCCAAGCGGTTGCGGCCCACCGCCTGGCGGGCGGCGGCCGAGGCGATCCGGACGACGGACACCTTTCCAAAGGCGGCCTGCGCCCGCACGCGGATCGGCAAGACCCCGGTTTCGATCAACGGAATCGCGAAGGGCTCCGGCATGATCGCGCCGAACATGGCGACGATGCTGGCTTTCCTGTTCACGGACGCCAAGATACCGGCTCCGGTTTTGCGGAAATTGCTGAGCGAGGCGAACGCGCGGTCCTTCAATTCCATTACCGTGGACAGCGACACCTCGACGAGCGATAGCGTCTTTTTCTGCGCCACCGGGCGGGCCGATCCGCACCCGCCCGTCGGCGCGGCCTCCGACCCGCACCTCGCCGATTTTCGGAAGGCGCTTCAGGCGGTCATGGTTGATCTTGCCCAGCAGGTCGTGCGGGACGGCGAAGGTGCAAAAAAATTCGTCCGCATCACCGTCTCGGGAGCCGCTTCCGAGAAGGCGGCGCGCATCATCGGCCTTGCGATCGCGAACTCGCCCCTTGTCAAGACCGCCATTGCCGGCGAGGACGCGAATTGGGGGCGGATCGTGATGGCGGTCGGCAAATCGGGCGAGCGGGTCAACCAGGAGAAGCTCGACATCCGGATCGGGGGTGCAAAAATCACGAAGAAAGGCGCGCGCGATCCGAATTACCGGGAAGGGCCCGTCGCCCGGCACATGAAGGGGCGCGCGATCGAAATCGCGGTGGATGTCGGCGTTGGCCGGGGAAGCGCCACGGTTTGGACCTGCGACTTGACCCATGGCTATATCGACATCAACGCCGACTACCGAAGCTGACGCGCACCCGCTCGTGCTGGTGGTGGCAGCGGCGCTGGTGGACAGGGAAGGCCGCGTCCTTCTCGCCCGCCGCCCCGCGGGGCGGCCTTTCGCGGGTTTGTGGGAATTTCCAGGCGGCAAGGTGAAGGCGGGCGAATCGCCCGAGGCAGCGCTTGCGCGCGAACTTGCCGAGGAACTCGGGATCCAAGTCGCCATGCCCGCCCTGGCGCCGCTTACCTTCGCCTCCCACGCCTACGGCGATTTCCGGCTTCTCATGCCGCTCTATCTTTGCCGCGAATGGCAAGGCGAGCCGAGCCCGAGGGAAGGCCAGGCCATCCGTTGGGTCCGCCCCGATAGGCTGCAAGATTACCCGATGCCGCCGGCGGATGGGCCGCTCATCGCAAGGCTCAAGGCCCTGTTATGAAGGTGGAATCCAAGGCCCTGGTTGAAAGGGCCGAAAGGCACGCGCCGCAAGGGGGTTGCCCGGCCCGGCAGCTTGCTGCCATCTTCATCGGGGGCGAATCGCACCTGGAGAGGTTTGCCGGTTTTTTTTAAAACCATTGGAGGGATACACGATGGCTCCCGTCGAATTTATCTGTCTGTTGCAGCTTGCGGTCCTCGCCATTGTCATGGCGATGATACCCGTCGTCGGTAAAATTCAGACATGGGGAATCCGGCGCGTCGCCGGGCACCCGACGGCGGACGACGCGCCCCTTCCGGCTTGGGTGGGCCGCGCCGAGCGCGCCCATCTCAACCTGATGGAGAATCTCGTTCCCTTCGCCATCATTGTCGCCGGAACGATGTTCGGCGTCTCGAGCGAGACGACCCAGATGGGGGCGATGATCTTCGTCGTGGCGCGACTCGTCCAGGCTATCGTTCATATCTTCGGCATCCCGTGGATTCGCACCGCGGCCTTCCTGGTCTCGATCGGGGCGGAGATCGCCATGCTGGCCGAAATCGGCGTGCCCTACGTGCCGCTTCTCTTCGTCAAGTAGAGGGCGCAAGGAATCCCGCCCGGGTCTTTTACCAAACCAGGCTGGGGATGACGGCGATCGGGTGGAAGCCTTCGCGTTCGAGAAGGGCGGCAACGCGGCCCGGGTCGGGAAGCGTCTCGCGCAGGCCGGCGAGGCCAAGCTCGTCGGCGTGCAGGCCGCCCGTCACCAGCACGGAATCGAGCCCGGCGCGCGTCGCACCCTGGATATCGGTGGCAAGCGAATCGCCGATGACGAGGACGGCGCGGCGATCGGCAAGGTCCAGCATCCGCATGGCGTGGGCGAACACCGCCGGGTCCGGCTTGCCATGGTAGCGCACGTCTCCGCCCAGAGCTTCGTAGCGGGCGGCGAGCGCACCGGCGCAGAGGATGCGTTTTTTCCCGCGCAGCACCTCGCGGTCGGGGTTCGCGCAGACCATCGGCACCCCCGCCTTTGCGCCGCGCGCGAGGAGGTTCTCGTAATCGGCGAGCGTCTCCGCGTCGCGGTCGGTGCCGGTGTTCAGGATGAAATCGGCCGTCTCCGGCGTTTTCACCTCTCGCAGGTCGAGCCCCTCCAGCATGTTACGGTCGCGCGCCGGCCCGAGATGGAGACAGGCCCGGCCGAGTTTCGCGTGCCAGGGGTCCGTCCGCGTCCGCAGCGCCTGCCAGGCTTCCTCGCCGGAGGAATGGACGGCACCGTAGAGCGTCGGCGGGATACCCATCTTCTCCAGCTTCTCGGCCAGCACTGCCTTGCGCCGTGGCGCGTTCGAAAGCAAAAGAGTTAGCTTGCCGGCCGCCTTCAGCTGGGTAAGCGCGTGGACGGCGCCGGGGTAAGGCTTGAAGCCGTCGTGGACGACACCCCACAGGTCGAGGATGACGCCGGCGTAGGATTCGGAAAGACCGCGGATACCGGAAGCAAAGCGAAGGGTCATGGGGGGCACCTGATGGACCCACCCCTTCTGCCACGGCTGCCGTGGAAAGAAAAGACAAGGATGCTAGCGGCGGAGCTTCGGTTCTCCGAACAGGTAGCCCTGGCCGTAATCGATCGAGTCTTCCAGAAGGTCGATCAGGGTTGCCTCGTCTTCGATTTTCTCGACGATGAGGTCGATGCCATTCCGGAAGAAGGAATCCCGGATGGCCTTGATCGCATTCGGGTGGCCCTTCTCGCGCTTTTCCGCAAGCAGCGTCTCGATGTCGATTTTGACGAACTTGAAGCGCCGCGCGTGCAGCATGTCCAGATCGAAGTCGAGCTTCGTCACCTGGTCGATCCCGAAGCGGAAGCCAAGCTTGGCAAGACGCTGAAGCTCGCTTGCGATCTCGGGCCGCTGGAGAGGAAGGTCGGCTTGCGCGAATTCGAAGATGAGATGGGGCGCGAGTTCGGCGTTTGCCTCCATGAAATCGATAAATTCCCGGAAGAAAGCGCGGTCGGCAAGGGTGTGTTTCGAGATGTTGACGAAGAAACCAAAGCGCGCCTTGTTGCGCTGGCTGCGCACGATCTGGACGCAGCGGAACAGCAGCAGGTTATCGATCGGCGTGATCAGCCTTTCCTGCTCGGCGATCTTCAGGTAAAGGTCCGGTGTCAGAAAGGAGCCGTCGTCCGCGCGGATGCGCGAAAACGCCTCATAGAATTTCGGCTGGCGCTGCGGCAGCGAAACGACGGGCTGGAGGAAAAGGTCGATCCGATCCCGGCGCAGGGCGTCCTCCACCAGGGCGAGGACGGCGTCCGGCGACATGCGGATCGGGGTGGCCGTCTCGCCGGGGCGGGGGAAGGGCTTCTCGGCCGGTTTCGCCGCTTCCCGGTCGAGGGCGGTGGCGTGTTTTCCCGAAAACTGTTCGACAAGCTTTTGCAGGACACGGACTTCGGCGACGATGTCGCCGATCTTCTGCGGCGACTTGCCTTGCGTTTCTTCTACGAGAGCGTGGACATGACGGACTTCCTGCCGCGCGCGGTGGACTTCCTCGGCCATCTCGTCGCGAAACGCCTCCATGGCGACAAGCTGGGCCGTCGTCACCGCGTCGCGTTCGAAACGGGCGAGCACTTCGTGGAGGAGCGCGGCCGTCACCAGGAAAAGCCCGCCGATGATCAGCGCATCGCCCGGCGCGATGTCGGGGAAACCATAGGGAAGCGTAACGGCAAGGGCGATGGCGATCGCCGTGTAGGTCAGCGCGATGAGGGCATGTCGAAGGATAACCATCCGAAAAAGGGCGAACTCCTTGGGTGTTTTCGCCCCTATCCTTGCGCGGAAGGTCTTTAAAATGCGGTTAACAAAGGGTTTCAGCCGCTCCTTTCGCGGAGCGGGCGGAAGAAGGCCCGGATGTCCCGAACCAACGCTTCGGGCTGTTCGAGAGCGGCGAAATGGCCGCCTTTTTTCATTTCCGTCCAGTGCACGAGGTTATAGGCGCGCTCCCACCAGGCCCGCGGCGGCTGGGCATGCAGGTCAACCGGGAAATGGGCAAAGCCGGTCGGCACCGTGATTCGCTTTCCCTTCGGCAGCCGGCGTTCCTTGCCCAAGTGAACCGCGCGGTAGAACCAGTTGGCGGAATTGATCGTGCCCGTCACCCAGTAGATCATCAGGTTGGTGAGCAGCTGGTCCTTCGTGTAAACGGATTCGAGACCGGGGCCGATGTCGCTCCAGGCATGGAACTTTTCGACGATCCAGCCGGCGAGGCCGGCCGGCGAATCGGTCAGGCCGTAGCCCAGGCTTTGCGGCCGGGTGGTGTGTTGCAGGCTATAGGCGGCGACCTCCGTCCGCGAGGCGCGGACGGCCGCGATCCAGGCCTTTTCTTCCTTGGTGAGGGGGGGTGATGCGACCTCCGGTCCGGTGTCGATGCCAAGGCGGTTCAAGTGAATGCCGAGGAGGTGCGCGCCATGGTCGGCGGCCAGCCACGAGGTGACGAAGGCACCCCAGTCGCCGCCCTGGGCGCCGAATTTCGGATAGCCGAGCCGTTCCGTCATCAGCTCTTTCCAGAGCGCCGCCGTCGGGCGCGGGCCCAGCGCGCGCTTCGGGATCGAGGAAAAACCGTAACCGGGCAGCGAGGGTATGACGACGTCGAAGGCATCCTCCACCTCGCCGCCGAAACGCTCCGGGTGGGCAAGCGGCTCGAGGACGCCCATGAATTCGAAGAAGGAGCCCGGCCAGCCGTGGGTGAGGACAAGCGGCAGCGCCTGCGTCCCGCTGCCCTTTTCGTACACGAAATGGATGCGCTCGCCGCCCACGCGGGCGTGGAAGTGATCGAAGCGGTTGAGCCGGGCCTCCGCTTGCCGCCAGTCGTAGGCGTGGGCCCAGTAGTCGAGAAGTTCCTTGAGATAGGCAAGCGGCGTGCCGGATTCCCACCCCGCGCCTTCCGGCGCGCCGGGCCAGCGCGTCCGCTCAAGCCGCGCCTTCAGGTCCCTAAGGACGGCGTCCTCGACGTGAATCGTGAAGGGTTCGACTCCGGGTTTTTCCGTCATGCCGCTTTCCTTAATTTTATGGCGCTTCCGTCTCCCAGGCGCGGAAGGCGTCTTCGAGGCCGATCTCCCGCCACGCCTTGCGCGCTTTTGGCGCCTGCCCGTCGGCGCGGGCGGGGAACAGGACCTCGGTGAAGGTCCGGCCGTCCTGCGTCGCCTTTTGCAGGAAGCCGCGGGCGCGGATCTGGGGGTGTGCGGCAAGCGCGCCGGCCGGCGTCACCGCCTGAAAGCAGCACTCCGCGTCGGCCAGTCTCGCCTCCCATTCGGCTAAGGTGGCCGAAGCGAAGCAGGCCCGCAGCTCGGCGATCAGGGCCTCCTGGGGCAAAGGCTCGGACTGCCTGGATACCCAGTCCGGCCGGCCGGCCGCCGCGCAGAAATTCCGCCAGAATTTTTCCTCGATGGCGCCCAGGACGGCGAACCGGCCGTCTTTCGTCGCGTAGACCTGGTAGCAGGCAGCGCCGCCGTTCAAGGTATGGCACCGTCTGGCGATATCGGTGCCTTCCAGGTCGGCGGCGCTTAGGGCGAATTGCTGCCAGGGCAGGACCGCCTCGGCGATGCTGACATCGAGGAAGGCGCCGCGGCCCGTGTTCTCGCGGGCCAACAGCGCGGCCAGGATGCAAAGGGCGGCGTGCAGGGCTGCGGCGTGGTCGGCGACCGGCGGGAAGGCGAGGACGGGGCCGGCTTCGGTGCCGGAGGCGGCAAGCCCTCCCATCAGCGCCATGTAGGTCGCGTCGTGGCCCGGCGTGGCCGTCATTGGCCCATCCTGCCCATAGCCGGTCAGCGCGCAATGGACGAGGCGGGGGGCGATTTCCCGGACGCGGTCCTTCGGGAAGCCAAGCCGGGCCAGGACGCCGGGCCGGAAGGATTCGAGCAGCACGTCGGCCGACCGCAGCAGGCGTTCGAACGCCTCCCGGCCCGCCGCCGTCTTCAGGTCCAGACGAAGCGTTGCCTTGTTGCGGTTGATGGCCTTGTAGGGAAGCGAGACGCCGTCCGCGTCGAGGGGCGGCAGCGTCCGCATGGGGTCGCCCGCCAACGGCTCGATCTTGAGCACGCGGGCGCCCAAATCGGCGAGCATGCGCGTGGCGTAAGGCCCGGGGAGGTATTGCGAAAGGTCGAGGACCCGCCTTCCGGAAAGGGCGTTAAGCGGCATCGGTCCTGCGGTAGAGTCGAAAGACGCCCTGGGCGGTGGCCAGCACCGGTCCCTCGCGCGATCCTTCGCGTAAGGTCATCGAAGCGTAACCGATGGATTTTCCGCTATAGCGGATTTCGCTTTCGGCGATGAGGCATCCTTCGCGCACCGATCCCAGATAGTTGATGGAGAGGTTGACCGTGACGACGCGTTCCACGTCGCCGACCTTCCTGTAGAAGGTACTGCCGCCGACCGCGTCGAGAAGCGTCGCGACAAGCCCCCCGTGCAGCCTGCCGCGAGACCCCATATGCTTTTCCTCGACGTCGAGCCGAAGCACGAGGCCGTTTTCGTTTTCGCCGATATACTCATAGCCGACAAGCTTCTGGAAGGGGCCGTTCGCCTCCTGGATCTTGTTCAACGCCCTAGACCCCGACCTTGAAGTAATCCGGCTTTCCGGCCGGCCAGTTCTCTCCCCACAGGCGTTGGCCGCCGTCCACGTGGACGGTGTCTCCGGTGATGAACTTCCCGGAATCGGCGGCGAGATAAACGACCGCCTGGGCGACGTCGTGGATGTCGCCGGGGTGAAGCTGGACGTTGCATTGCTCGAAGCTGGCCAGGCCCTCCGGCGGGTATTGCCGGAAGCCGGGCGTCGCGACGGTGCCGGGGGCGACGCAGTTGACGCGAATGTTGTAGGGCGCCCATTCGATGGCCATGGATTGCGAAAGGTTGGTCACCGCGGCCCGCGCCGCGCCGGTGTGGGCGATGCCCGGCATGCCGCGTTCGAAGATGGCGACGATGTTGACGATGTTGCCCGGCTGGCCCTTGTCGCGCCAGCGCCGCGCCGCGCGCTGCATCATGTACCAGGTGCCGTTCAGATTGGTGTCGATGACGGCGTTCCACCCTTTGTCCGTGAAGTCGATCGCCGCCTGGGGGTATTGGCCGCCGGCGTTGTTGACGAGAACGTCCAGCCGGCCGCAACGGTCCCACACCTCGTCCATCAGCGACTCGACCTGATCGGGCTTGCGGATGGACAGGGTCTTGGCATGGACCGTGGCGCCCAAAGATTCGAAGAAACGGGTGGCGGTGGCGAGGCGGCCCTCGTCTCGCCCGCAGATGACGAGGGTGGCGCCGAGTCTCGCGAAAAGGGTCGCGATTCCGCGGCCAAGTCCGCTACCGGCGCCGGAGACGAGCACGACTTTTCCCGCAAAGAGGCCGTCCCGGTAAACGGTGGGGACGCCGCGCAGCTCCTCGTCGGACTGCCCAATGCTCCAGACGTCTTTTTCGGATGTGGCGTTCGACACGTAAGGCTCCCTAATTCGCGACCAGTCGCTTGGCGACTTCTTCAAGCATCACTTCCGTCGCCCCGCCGCCGATCGAAAGGATGCGGGCGTCGCGAACCATGCGTTCGATCGGCGTTTCGCGCAAATAGCCGGCGCCGCCATGGAACTGCTGGCAGGCGTACATGACCTCGTTCACGAGCTCGCCGCAGAAGGCCTTCACCATCGAAACTTCCTTCACGCAATCGCTCCCTTGCGCATCGAGCCAGGCGGCGTGGTAGACGAGCTGGCGCCCCGCCTCGACCTTGGAGGCAAGCGCCGCCAACCGTTGCCGGATCGCCTGAAGGTCGAACAGCACGCCGCCGAAGGCGCGCCGCGTCGTCACGTAGTCGAGGGTAAGCTCCAGCGCCTTGTCGCAGGAGCCGATGCACATGGCGCCGAGCACGGTGCGTTCGTTCTGGAAATTTTTCATGACGGCGTAGAAGCCCTTGTTTTCCTCGCCCAGCAGATTCTCCGCCGGCACGCGGCAGTCCTCGAAGATGAGCTCGGCGGTGTCGGAACAGAGCCAGCCCTGCTTCTTCAGCGGACGGCCGACCCGAAATCCGGGCGTGCCCTTCTCGACGATGAACATCGAAAGACCGCGCGAGCCTTTCGCGCGGGGGTCCGTCCGCGCCGCCGTGAAGAAAAGGTCTCCGTGCACGCCGTTCGTGATGAACATCTTGGTGCCGTTCAGCACGTAGAAATTCCCGTCGCGCATAGCGCGGGTCTTGATGCCGGCGACGTCCGAGCCGGCGTCCGGTTCCGTCACCGCGATTGCGGTGATGATCTCGCCCTTCGTGATTCGCGGCATGTACTTCTCAAGCTGGACCTCCGAGCCGGCGTTCGCGAGATGGGGCGAGCCCATGTCCGTATGGACGAGGACGGTGGCGGTGAAGCCGCCGAAGGTCGAACGGCCAAGCTCTTCGGCGAAAACGGCGGTCGCCAGCGTGTTGAGGCCGGCGCCGCCGTACTTTTCCGGGTAGGTGATGCCGAAAAAGCCCAAACGCCCCATCTTGCGGAGGACGTCGCGGGGGACCTTGCCTTCCTCTTCCCATTTCTCGCCATGGGGTTCGACCTCTTCCTGGACGAAGCGGCGGATCTGCTCCCGGAAAAGCTCAAGCTCTTCCGTCTGATAGATCGATTTCATTTCGCCATGTCCCGCAGGCCGGTCATACCCCCGCCTCTTCGGCCGGCCCGATCTCGATCAGCGGCGCCTTGTGGGGAACGGTCGCGTTCGTTTGGCAATGAATGGCCTGCACGACGCCGTTCTGGTCGGCGACCAGGTTATGGACAAGCTTCATCGCCTCCATGACGATCAAAAGATCGCCGGCCTTGACCGCTTCCCCCTTCTTGATCGCGATTTCGGTGATCAGCCCCGGCATCGGCGCATAGAGCGTATAGCCTCCGCCTTTGGGGGCGCTGGCCGCCGCTTCGGCGGCGAGGTGGGATTCGAGCGTGAAGGCGGCGTTCCGCCCTTCCGCCGCAACGTAGATGTGCAGGTCTTCGACTTTGGCTCGGAACTCGAAGGTCTCGCCTTCCATCCAAAGGCGAAAGCGTTGGCCGGAAAGGCGGGTCGCGCGGACGTCGAAGACGGCGTCCCCTTCCTCGATGCGGTAATGACCGGCGCGGCCGGCGATCTTGACCTGTTCGGCGACGTCGTCCCGCAGCAGCAGAATGTCCGTCACGCCGGGATGGCCGGCGCGATCGAGCAGCCGCCAGGAGCCGAGCGCGTGCCAGGGCGAGCCATGGCACGTTGCGCCGTCCACGGCGGCTTCCTCGAGGGTCAGCACGTAGGCGATTGCCGCCATGATGGCGTCCCGTTTCGAAACGGTCGGCTGCCAGCCTTCGGGAAAGGTTTCGGCAAGGTACTGGGTCGTGAGTTCTTTTTCCGAGAAGTTCGGATGCGCCAGCACGTCGGCGAGGAAGGCCGTGTTCGTGGCTACCCCGGCGATGGCGTAACGATCGAGCGCCGCGTGCAGGCGCCGCCGCGCGTCCTCGCGGTCTTTGCCGTGGGCGATCACCTTCGCGAGCATGGGGTCATACCAGGGGGAAACCTCGCTTCCCGCGGCGATGCCGCTGTCCACGCGCACGCCGTTTCCGCGCGGTTCGTCGTAGAGCGCGATGCGGCCGATCTCGGGCCGGAAGTCAAAAGCCGGCGCCTCCGCGTTCACCCGCGCCTCGATCGCCCAGCCGGAAACGGCAACGTCCCCTTGCCCGAGGGAAAGGGGTTCTCCGGCCGCGATCCGCAATTGCAGTTCGACGAGGTCAAGCCCGGTCACCAGTTCCGTCGTCGGATGCTCGACCTGAAGGCGCGTGTTCATCTCGAGGAAGTAGGCTTCCTCGCGGTCGGTGTCGTAGATGAACTCGATGGTGCCGAGAGAATCGTAGCGGATGGCCTTGGCCAGGCGGACGGCGTTCGCGAAAAGGGCCGCGCGCACCGGGTCGGGCAGGAAGGCGGCCGGCGCCTCTTCGATCAGCTTTTGATGCCGGCGCTGGATCGAGCATTCCCGCTCGAAGATGTGGATGACGTTGCCATGCTTGTCGCCGACGATCTGCACTTCGATATGGCGGGGCCGCCGGATCAGCCTTTCCAGAAGCACGGCGTCGTCGCCGAAGGCGGCCTTCGCTTCGCGGCGCACCTGGGCGAGGGTGGCCGGGAAGGCCTTCGCCTCCTCGACGATCCGCATCCCCTTGCCGCCGCCGCCGGCGGAAGCCTTGATGAGAAGCGGAAAGGCGATTTGCTTGGCCGCCTCGAGCAGCGTCGCTTCGTCCTGGTCGCCGTAATGGCCGGGGACGACCGGCACGCCGGCTTCCTCGGCGATGCGCTTCGATTCGATCTTCGACCCCATCCGGCGGATCGCCTCGGCGGAAGGGCCGACGAAGAGGATACCCGCCTTCTCGCAGGCATGGATGAGCGCCGTGCTCTCGGAGAGGAAGCCGTAGCCGGGGTGGATGGCGTCGGCCCGAAAGCGCTTTGCCGCCGCCACGATGGCTTCGGCGTCGAGGTAGCTTTTGGCGGCTTCCGCCGGGCCCACCCGAAAGGCCTCGTCGGCCAGCCGCGCATGGAGCGCGTCCTGATCGGCGTCCGAATAGATCGCGGCGGTTCGAATGCCAAGCCGCTTGCAGGTTCGAACGATGCGGACGGCGATCTCGCCCCGGTTGGCGATGAGCAGGCGCTGGATCATGATTTGGCTTTCCTCCACCACGGGGTTTTCTTTTCGAGGAAGGTCTGGATGCCTTCCTTGCCTTCCGCGGTTTCCCAGGCGTCGGCAAGCGCGGCGAGCGTATGGGCGCGGTTTTCATCGGCGCCGTGGGAAGCGACGTAATGGACAAGCCGCTTCGTCGCGGCGACGGCGCCCGGCGCGGCCTCGAGATGGGCCGCGACCTCCGCCTCCACCGCGGCGTCGAGCTGGTCGGGCGCGACGACGGCGCTGAGCAGGCCAAGCGCCTTCGCCTCTTCGGCCGAAAAGAGCCGCCCGCTGAAGAAAACTTTCCGCGCATTGGCCGGCCCCATCCGCCGAACGACGTAAGGCGAGATCGTTGCCGGCACCAGGCCGAGCCGCACCTCGGTTAGACCGAAACGCGCCGGGGCAACGCCGATGGCGAGGTCGCAGACGGCGATCAGGCCGGCGCCGCCGCCATAGGCCGGCCCGTTGACGCGCCCGATGAGGGGCTTCGGCAGCCGGTCGAGCGCGCCGAGCATATCGGCCAGCTCGCCCGCTTCCCGGACGCGTTCCTCGCGCGCCTTCGCGACGTTCCCCTGCATCCAGCGCAAGTCGCCGCCGGCACAAAAGCTTTTTCCTTCACCCGTCAGCACGACGAGGCGGATATCGGCGTCCTTCGCGATGGCGTCGGCCGCTCTTCGCAACTCGGCAATCATCTCGGCGTTCATCGCGTTGTGAACGTCCGGCCGGGCCAGGGTCAGCCGGCAAACGCCTCGGTCGTCCGTCGCCAGTCTGATCGTTTCGAAAGTCATGTTCGTTGATCTTCGGTCAAGGCCTACATCCGGTAGACGGGGTGATAGCCCGTCTCCGGTTCGAGCGTGGCGCCAAGCGACAGGCAAAGCCCCAGCACGTCGCGGGTCTTCGTGGGTTCGATCAGGCCGTCGTCCCAAAGCCGCGCCGTGATGTGATAGGGGTCCGCCTGTTCGGCGTAAAGCGCCTGCGTCTGCCGGGCGATTTCGGCGAGCTCTTCCTCCGTTACCTTGTCGCCGCCGATGCCCGCCTTCTTCACCTCCGTCATGACGACGACGGCGGTGTCACCGGACATCGTCGCGATGTAGCCCGTCGGCCAGGTGAAAAGGAAGTTTGGCATCAGGCCGGCGCCGCACATGCCGTAATTGCCGGCGCCGCAGGAACTGGCGAGGATGACGGAATATTTCGGAACGCGGGCGTTGGCGACCGCATAGACCAGCTTCGAGCTGTGCTTCGCGATGCCGCCTTCCTCGGCCTTCGAGCCGACCATGAAGCCGGTGATGTTGTGGAGGAAAAGCAGCGGAATGTTTCGCTGGCAGCATTTCTCGATGAAGTGGGCGCCCTTCAGCGCGCACTCCGAAAAAAGAATGCCGTTGTTCGCGAGGATGCCGACGGGATAGCCGTGGATATAGGAAATCCCGCACAGCAGCTCTTCGCCGAAATGCGGCTTGAATGCCTCGAAATCGCTGTCGTCCACGAGACGGGCGATGACCTCGTACATGTTGAAGACCTGCTTGCGGTCTTTCGGCACGATGCCGAGCAATTCCTCGGCGTCGTAAAGCGGCGGTTTCGGCGTCTTGATCTTGGCGTACGTCTTGAATTGCCAGTTCAGCCCGGCGACGGCGACGCGCAGCTTCGACAGGGCATCCGGCTCGCTCTCCGCGTAGTCGTCGGAAACGCCGGAGATGCGCGTGTGCATGACAGCCCCGCCCAGTTTCTCCGGATCCACGATTTCCTTGATGGCGGCCTTCACGATCTGGGGGCCGCCCAGATGGATGCGGGCCTGGCCCTTGACCATGACGACATAGTCGGCAAGGGCGGGGATGTAGGCGCCGCCTGCCGTCGAACCGCCGAAGACGGCCGCCAGCTGCGTCAACCCTTGGGCCGAAAGCCGGGCCTGCAAGTAGAAGGTGTGGCCGAAATGCCGGGCGCCCGAGAACACTTCGTCCTGGTGGGGCAGGAAGGCGCCGCCACTGTCCACGAGGTAGATGACGGGCAATTTCTGCTGGAGCGCGATTTCTTGGGCGCGGATGTGCTTCGTCACCGTTTCCGGGAAGAAGGTGCCGCCCTTCACGGTGGGGTCGTTCGCGATGATCACGCACGGGACGCCGGAAACGATACCGATGCCGGTGACGACGGTCGCGCTTTGGGCGGCGTTGTTGTATTTCCCCCAGGCGGCAAGAGTCGAAAACTCCAGGAAGGCCGTATGCGGATCGACCAGCATGTCGATGCGTTCGCGGGGCAGGAACTTGCCGCGGGTGTGGTTGCGCGCGATCTGCTTGTCGCGTCCGCCGGCCACCGCGTAGGCCTGCCGTTCGCGCAAGGTCTGCAACATGGCTTCGTAGTCGGCGCGGTTCTTCTGGAATTCCTCCGAGCGCGTATCAAGTTTCGATTCGATTCTTGCCATCGTCTTTCAATCCGTTCGGTAGCTGGGCGTGGGCTGGCTGGCGGATTTTACCGGATGGGCGCCGTCGAAAAGAATGTCCGCGTATGCCTTCGCTAATTTTTCGATCGCCCCTTTGTTAGGTTTATACCATTCGATTGCCCAATTCATCCCTCCGAAAGCGAGCAGACGTAGCGCCGTCAGGTTCAGATTTTCGCGGATCTCGCCCGCCGTCCTGGCCCGTTGATAGAAGTCCTTCCAGTACGCCTCGTAGGAACGCCGGACGCGCAGGTGCCGCTCTTGGATGGACTTGGGCGCCTGCCCGAAGACGCGGATATTGGCCGAGGTGTAATCCCCGAGCTTGAGAAGGGCGGTCAGGTGGGCCTCGAGGGCGACGCAAAAGCGCTCGCGCCAAGGGGTGCCGGCCGGCAGCTTTTCGACGCCGTCGCGGACGGCATCGAAGACGGCCTGGATGCCGATATCGAGCACTTCCTCCAGAATCTGTTCCTTCGAATCGAAGTGGTAGTAAACGCTGCCCGCCTTCATGCCGACGGCCGAGGCGATGTCGCGCAGCGTCGTCGCGTAATAGCCCTTGGCGCGGAAAAGAGCGGCCGCGGCGTCGAGGATTTCGCGGCGCGAGATGACGGATTTGGGCTTGGTCCGGTCGTCGGTCTCGGGCGAGGCTTTCATTTGCCAAGGGCCTCTTTTCTAACTAATATTCTAACTAGCATTAGCTAGGCCATAGGGGCGAGACCTGTCAAGGCAGCTTCTTGCCTGCGGTAAAAAAACCGGGGCCTTCGCGGCAACCGCGGCCAAGGCCGTGCCGCAAGCGAAGGGCATGGCGGCAAGCGCAGTGGAATAGGCGAATCAACCCGGGAGGACGAAGACGATGACGTACCAGGATTTGCTCTACGAGGTGAAGGGTGGGGTGGCGCGGATCACCATCAACCGGCCCGAGAGGATGAACGCCTTTCGTGCCGCGACCGTCGAAGAACTGCTCGACGCCTTCACCGAGGCAAGCTGGGACAAGGCGGTGGGCGTGATCGTGCTGGCCGGCGCCGGCGAGAAGTCTTTCTGTTCCGGCGGCGACCAGTCCGGCCATGAAGGGAGCTACGAGGGTAAAGGCATGATCGGCATGCCGATCGAGGCGTTGCAGCATGCGATCCGCGTCGCGCCGAAGCCGGTCATCGCCCGCGTTCAGGGCTATGCGATCGGCGGCGGCAACGTGCTCGCCACGCTCTGCGACCTCACGATCGCCTCCGAGAAGGCCCAGTTCGGCCAGGTCGGTCCCAAGATGGGCTCGGTCGACCCCGGCTACGGCACGGCCTACCTTGCCCGGGTCGTCGGCGAAAAGAAGGCGCGCGAGATCTGGTATCTCTGCCGCCGCTACACGGCAGCGGAAGCGCTCGCCATGGGACTCGTGAACGTCGTCGTGCTCCACGAGAAACTGGACGAGGAAGTGGACAAGTGGTGCGCCGAAATCCTCGACAAGAGCCCAACCGCGCTCGCCATTGCGAAGCGTTCCCTCAACGCGGACACCGATCATATCGGCGGCATCGCGGGTCTGGGCATGCAGGCGCTCGCTCTTTACTACGGCACCGCGGAATCCCAGGAAGGGGTCAATGCCTTCCTCGAAAAACGGAAGCCGGATTTCCGCAAGTTCGTGAAGTAGCGCGGCGCGTTCTCCTAGTGCCAGAAATATTTTGACGCTTTCGGGTCCGCGTGATCCGGGAACGGAAGATACCCCGTGCCCGAAAAAATCTTCTGCGGGATGACGGTCTGGGCGAAATTCCGCTTCGGGATTTCGTAGTAGTAGTTTGCGATGCGCTGGTCGATTTCCCAGATGTTCAGCTCGCGGCAGGCGTAGTCATAGAGGCCGGCCTTGCGCAGATGCGGGAGAAGGAAACCGACAAAATAGGTGTGGATCCCGTTCAAGATCAGTTCCCGCCGCGACATCCGGGCCGTCTTCTGGTACATCCGGAGGATGGCCCCGCGGATTTTTTCCAGATGGGGGCCGATCGCCCGGATGGGCAGCGGATGTATTTCTCCCATCGGGGTATCCCACTTCTCCCGGAAGAAGATGGCGCCGCCCTCGATGCCCGCAATGTAGTTTTTCGGGTTGGTGAAGGTGGTGCCGATATCGTTGACGCGGATCTCCCGGAGTCCGAGGGCCGTCGGATTGATCACGATGGCAAAGGAATAGCAGTAAGGCAACTCTTCGCAGACGTCGCTCCAGTGATAGATTTCCTCATTCACGAAAAGATCGCGAACAAGCAGGATTCGCCCGTCGGGCAACGGGTAGGGACCGGTGTCCCCGGCGCCCAGTCGGCAGTCGTAGTGGTCGAAGAAGGCCAGCAGTTCGGCCGCCGCGTTGAAAGCCACGAAGGCGTCGTATTTTTCCTTGTCGTCGCGAACGTCTTCGCATTCGGCCAGCAATTTATCGAGGATGGCCTGGTCGTGAATCGCGCAGCGGTAGCGGTTCTGGGAGTTGAAGATATAGCCGTCCTGCCGTTTTGCCCATAAGACGCGCTGCATGAATTTCAGCATCGTCGCGCTTTCCTCGACGTAGTCGCGGGGTTCGATCGCCTCCAGGGCCAGCAGGGCGCAGCGCCCCATCCCGAAGGCGACGCTGCCGATGCAGAAATCGTGCACGCAGTTGATCTTCGTGCCGATTTCCTTGCGGGCGCCGGCGCCGATTTCCATGACGCCCCGGGTGCCGATCTCGCGATGGATGGCGCGCATGATTTCCGGGTAGCGGTAAAAGCACTGTGCGAAGGCGAGGATTTCGTATTCCTGCCGCGGGATCATGCCGGAAACGCCTTCCGTCGCCCGCAGCACGACCATGTCCCACAGGCACCAGGCGATGTAGTTGTTGAAATCGTTGATTTCGTTGATCGTGAATTCGTCGCGCAGCACGTCGGCTTCGCTCAGGGGCTCCATGATCTTCGTTTTCATGCGTTGACGCATCAGGCGGTCGCCAAGGATTCCGTCCGGCACCGGCGGCAAGTCCGTGAAGTTGCCGGTATAGGCCAGGTTCATGAAACGCAGGCCCTCGTCGTCGGGCCTATAGCGATTCAGCCATTCGGCTTTTCTTTCCTGTGACATCGGTACCCTCCATGTGTTGACCGATCGGGCCCGTTGGGCGTCGTCGGCTTTTGTGCGTTTGTGTTAATTTTCTATGAGCTCCTCCAGCCGTCCGCTTTCGCTGCCCTTGCCTTTGCGGGAAGGGGCCTAGAGGCGGGCGGCGAGCCGCGTGCCGAGGTCGATCGCCCGCCGCGCGTCAAGCTCGAGCGCCTCTTCGGCACCGCCGATCAGGTGCGAGGAAACGCCCGCCTTCGTCAACGCGCCGTGCAGTTCGCGATTCGGTTCCTGCCCGGCGCAGAGGACGACGTTGTCCACCTCGAGAACCTTCTCCGCGCCGTCGGCGGTGGCGATGTGCAGGCCGCGATCGTCAATCTTGCGGTACGCCACGCCGCCCAGCATATGGATGCCGCGCTTTTGCAGCGTGAGCCGGTGAATCCAGCCGGTTGAGCGGCCAAGGCCTTTGCCGTGGGGTGTTGCCTTGCGCTGGAGAAGGTAGATCTCGCGCGGAATTTTCTCCGCCTCGGGTTTCCTAAGGCCGCCCGCCGCCGCGACCTTCCTGTCGACGCCCCATGCGCCCAGAAAGACGTCCACGTTCTGGCTTTCGGAAGGCCCTTCCGGGGTCGAGAGGCATTCGGCAACGTCGAAGCCGATGCCGCCGGCGCCGATGACGGCGACGCGCCGGCCGATCTTACCGGGGTGCAAGATGGCGTCTTCGTAGGAGACGACCATCGGGTGATCGATGCCGGAGATGGCCGGCCGTCGCGCCTTGACGCCGGTGGAAAGGATCACCTCGACGTAGTTGCCGGAAAGCAGTTCCCCGGACGTGGCCGGCGTGTTCAGCCGGACATTCACGCCGTGCTTGGCGAGCATCTTTCGGTAATAGCGAAGCGTCTCGTGGAATTCCTCCTTGCCGGGAATGCGGGCGGCGAGATTGAGTTGTCCGCCGATTTCCGACCCGGCTTCGAACAGCGTCACCTTGTGGCCGCGTTCGGCCGCCGTGATGGCGAAAGCCAGGCCGGCCGGTCCGGCGCCGACCACGGCGATCTTCTTGATTGCCTCGGCCGGACGGATCTCGAATTCAAGCTCGCGGCCGGCACGCGGGTTGACGAGGCAGGAGGCCGGGCGTTCGGTGAAGATGTAGTCGAGGCAGGCTTCGTTGCAGGCGATGCAGGTGTTGATTTCGTCGGCACGTCCTTCCCTGGCCTTCCGCACGAATTCAGGGTCGGCGAGGAAGGGGCGGGCCATCGAAACAAGGTCCGCCCATCCCTTCGCCAGAACGCGTTCGGCCACTTCCGGCGTGTTGATCCGGTTCGTCGCCACGACCGGAATCGCAAGCGCTTTCTTGACGTTCGCCGTTACCTCGACGAAGGCGGCGCGCGGCACCATGTGGGCGATTGTCGGAATCCGCGCCTCGTGCCAGCCGATGCCGGAATTGAGGATGGTAGCGCCCGCCGCCGCGACCGCCTTGCCCTGGAAGATGATTTCTTCCTGGGTGTTGCCGTCCTCGACGAGGTCGATCATGGAAAGCCGGTAAATGATGATGAAATCGTCGCCGACCGCTTTGCGCGTGCGCTTCATGATCTCGATCGGGAAGCGGATGCGGTTTTCGATGCCACCCCCCCAGCGGTCCTCGCGGCGGTTCACGTGGCGGGTCGTGAACTGGTTGATGAGGTAACCCTCCGAGCCCATGATCTCGACCCCGTCATAGCCGGCTTTGCGGGCGAGCACGGCGCAATCCGCGAAGTCCTGGATGGTCTTTTCGATGTCCTCTTCCGTCATCGCCTTCGGCGTCACCTTGCTGATCGGCGAGCGGATGGCCGAGGGCGCCAAGGCATGGTCGAGTTGGGAATAGCGGCCGGGGTGGAGAATCTGGAGGCAGATGACGCCGCCTTTCCCATGGACGGCATCCGTCACCTTGCGGTGCTCGGCGACTTCTTCCGCTGTCGTCAACTTGCCGCAGCCGGGGCCGAGGACGCCTTCCGGGTTGGGGGCGAAGCCGCCGCTCACGATGAGGCCGACCTCGGCGCGCGCGCGTTCGGCATAGAAGGCGGCAAGCTTCGCGAAGCCGTTCGCCTCGCCCTCGAGCCGCATATGCATGGAGCCCATGACGACCCGGTTCCTGAGGGTGCGGAAGCCCAGATCGAGGGGTTTGAGCAGGTGAGGGTAGGGCATCGGGAAAGAATTTAACTCCTAAATTCTAACTAACGTAAGGTTGAAATTGAGGCCCTGTCAATCTATCATACTCCCACCATACGGAAACTCCGCCGCCGGGTGGCCAAGAACTCCGGCCCGAAAAACCTGAAGGAATGAACCGTGGCCCTCGATCCCGACACGTTTCGACAGTTTCTCGACACCATCCACCGCTTCGTCAACGAGCGGTTGATCCCCGCCGAGGCCCGCGTCTCGGAAGAAGACGTCGTGCCATCGAAAATCATCGAGGAAATGCGTGAGCTTGGCCTGTTCGGCCTGACGGTGCCGGAGGCCTATGGCGGCATCGGCTTGACGACGACGGAAGAAGTGCGGGTCCTGTTCGAGCTCTGCCGCGCCTCGCCCGCCTTCCGCTCCGTCATCGGCACGAATATCGGCATTGGTTCGCAAGGCATCGTCATGGACGGCACCGAGGAACAGAAACGGAAATACCTTCCCAAGATCGCCTCCGGCGAGACGATCATCTCTTTCGCGCTGACCGAACCGGATTCCGGTTCCGACGCGGCTTCCCTGCGCACGACGGCCATCCGTGACGGCGATGTGTATGTTGTCAACGGGACGAAGCGCTTCATCACGAACGCCCCTCACGCCAAGGCCTTCACCCTGATGGCGCGGACCGACCCTGCGACGAAGGGCGCCAAAGGGGTTTCCGCCTTCATCGTCGATCGCGATCTGGCGGGCATTTCCATCAGCAAGCCCTACAAGAAGATAGGCCAGCAGGGCGCGCACGTCTGCGACGTCATCTTCGAGGATTGCCGGGTGCCGGCGTCCGCCCTGATCGGGGGCAAGGAAGGAATGGGTTTCAAGACGGCGATGAAGGTGCTCGATCGCGGGCGCATCCACATCTCCGCCGTCTGCGTCGGCGTCGCCGAGCGCCTGATCGCGGAGTCTCTGGCTTACGCCATCGAACGCAAACAGTTCGGCGAGCGGATTGCCAATTTCCAACTCGTCCAGGCGATGCTGGCCGACAGCCGGACCGAGGCGTACGCCGCAAAATCCATGGTGCTGGACGCGGCCAGGCGCCGGGATGACGGCGAAAAGATCAGCACGGAAGCTGCCTGCTGCAAATACTTCGCGAGCGAGATGGTCGGGCGCGTCGCCGACCGCGCGGTGCAGATTCACGGCGGTTCCGGCTACATCGCGGAATACCCGGTCGAGCGATTCTACCGGGACGTGCGGCTCTTCCGCATTTACGAAGGCACCTCGCAGATTCAGCAGCTCGTCATCGCCAAGGCCATGATCCGCGAGGCCGAAGGCTGACGGGGATCGGGGGAAACCGGTGGACTTTCGATTTAGCGAGGAACAGGAGGCGCTCCGTGAAAGCGTCCTAAAATTCGCGCGCGAACGGTTGCTGCCGGACTATATGCGGCGCGAGAAGGAAGGCCGTTTCGACCGCGCGCTTGTCCGCGAGATGGGGGCGCTCGGCATGGTGACCCCCAACCTGCCGGAGGACTTGGGCGGCATGGGGGCCGATGCGGTGACCTGCGGCCTGATCACGGAGGCGATTGCCACCGGCGACTTCAACCTTTCCTATCTGCCCCTGCTTGGCGCCCTGCTCGGCGGCTTGCTCGCCCGGCATGGGCAACCGCGGGTGGTCGGGAAATGGGTGCCGAGGATCGCCCGCGGCGAAGCGCTGATCGCGCTCGGCTTAACAGAACCCGGCGTCGGCTCGGACGCGGCGAGGCTCAAGCTGAAGGTTCGGCGCGACGGCAACGGCTATGTCCTGAACGGCGAGAAGACCTCGATCTCGGCCGCCGACCAGGCGGACATCGCCATCGTCTTCGGCCGCACCGGGCGCGAGGAGGCGGGCGCCAAGGGGATTTCCGCCTTCCTCGTCGAACTCGACCGGGAAGGCGTCACCCGCACCCGCTTCGAGGACGTGGGCTCCGCCATCGTCGGGCGCGGCTCGCTCTTCTTCGACGACGTTCGGGTCGAGGGGGACGCGCTGCTCGGCGAAGAGAACGCGGGCTTCTCCCAGATCATGCGGGGCTTCGATTTCAGCCGCGCGCTCATCGGGCTGCAATGCCTGGGTGCTACGCGCGCCTCCCTCGACGAGACGTGGGCCTACGTGCAGGAGCGCGAGGCGTTCGGCGCGCCATTGGCGAAATTCGAAGGCGTCACCTTTCCCCTGGCCGAGGCGGAGGCGCTGTTCGAGGCCTGCCGGCTGCTTTGCTACAAGACGCTTTGGCTGTGCGACCAGGGCTTGCCGCACACGGCGGAAGCCGCGATGTGCAAATGGTGGGCGCCGAAGCTTTCCTTCGACATTTTGCACCAATGCCTGCTGCTGCACGGCCATTACGGCTATTCGAAGGAGACGGCCCACCAGCAGCGCCTGCGCGACGTGCTTGGCCTCGAAATCGGCGACGGCACCGCCCAGATCCAGAAGATCATCATCGCCCGCGAGCGCATCGGGCGCATCGCCGTGCCGTATTGAGGGTTTCTACGGAAAGGCCTTGGCGGCGAGGAGCGCGGCTGCCAGCAGCAGGCCCGCCCACGCGTTCGATCGGAATTTCCTGAGGCAGTCGGCCGGCTCGGCGGTCCTTACGCCTGCCGCCTGCCAGAGCAGTTGCGCGGCGAGGCCGACAAGGCCCGCGTAGAAGGGCCAGGCAAGGCCCGCCAGCCAGCCGGCGCCGGCGAAGAAAAGAACGGCGGCGCCGTAGGCAAACAACAGAAAAACCCGCGCCCTTTCCTTGAGCAAGAGGGCCGTCGAGCGGACCCCGATCCGCAGGTCGTCCGCTTTGTCCTGGCAGGCGTAGATCGTGTCGTAGCCGAGCGTCCAGAAGAAGGCGCCGGCGTAAAGGGCGAAGGCGGCAAGGTCGAGGCCTCCCTTCACCGCCGTCCAACCCAAAAACGCTCCCCAATTAAAGGTAAGCCCGAGGATGGCTTGCGGCCAATCTGTATAGCGCTTCGCAAACGGGTAGAGAACGACGAGGACGAGGGAGGCAAGCCCGAGCAGAACCGTGAAGCGGTTGAAGCAAAGCAGCACGCCAAAGCTTGCCAGCAGCAGCCCGCCTAGGAAAAAATACGCGTTGGCCAGGGAAACCGCGCCGGAAGGCAGGGGCCGGTTTCGCGTGCGCGCGACTTGCCGGTCGATGTCGCGGTCCACGATGTCGTTCAAGGTGCAACCGGCGCTCCGCATGAGGACGGCGCCCATCGCGAAGAGGAAAAGCAGGAAAGGGTCCGGCCAGGCGGGCGAGGCGATCGTCACGCCGAAGGCGCAGGGCAGGAAAAGCAGCCAGATGCCGACCGGGCGGTCGAGCCGCGCGAGCTTCAGATAGGGGCGGAGGGCGGCGGGCGCGAAGCGATCCACCCAGCCATCGGCCGAGGTATCCGTCGCGGCGGTTTTGACGGGGCCCGTCATCGGCTAAGGTCTAGTCGTTCCGTTGACACTTCTCAAGGTCGGACGAAAGCACGCCCATGGCCATCCGCCTGTTCGTCGAGGAAAGGCTGGAAGAAAACCGGGTCCTCGAACTGGGACCTGGGCAAACCCATTATTTGAGTCATGTCATGCGCCTCGCACCGGGCGATCGTCTCCGCCTTTTCAACGGCCTCGACGGCGAGTGGGAGGGCAGGATCGAAGCCTTGGCCAAGAAGCGAACGACGGTTCTTCTGGAACGCCGCAGGTGCGCGCAAACGAAGGTGCCCGACCTTTGGCTGCTGTTCGCGCCCATCAAGGGGGGGCGCATCGACACGCTGGTCGAGAAGGCGACCGAGCTTGGCGTGGCACTTCTCAAGCCGGTGATGACGGAACGGACGGTCGTGAGGCGCGTCAACCTTGAACGGCTGCGCGCCCAGGCGATCGAGGCGGCCGAACAAACGGGTCGCCTCTGCGTGCCGGAACTCTGCGCGGCGGAGCCGCTCTTCAAGGCGCTCGCCGGGTGGCCGGAAACGCGCCGTCTTCTTCTTTGCGATGAAACCGGAAGCGGCCCGCCGATCCTGGAGGCGCTCCGCGAAGCGAAGCCGACGCCTTCCTGGGCCTTGCTGACCGGTCCGGAAGGGGGCTTCGCGAAAGATGAGCTTGACGCCCTTCGCGGGCTTCCCTTTGTTACGTCGGCAAGTTTGGGCCCCCGCGTCCTGCGCGCCGACACGGCTGCGATCGCCGCGCTTACCTGCTGGCAGGCGGCGCTCGGCGATTGGCAGTCGCGGCCGGCCTTTCGGGCCGCAGACGCGACACAAGGAAACCTAAAGATGCCAAGGCCATGAGCGCACCACCGATCGGCTCGGACGTCGTCGTCACCCATAAGTCGCAACTCGTCGAAGACCTGGCCGCCGGCTGCAAGCCACCGCACCTTTGGCGGATCGGGACGGAGCACGAGAAGTTCGTGTTCCGCAAGCGCGACCTCACGCCGGCGCCCTACGAGGGACCGGACGGCATCCGCGCCGTTCTCGAGGGCATGCGGCAATTCGGCTGGGAGTTGGTTGTGGAGGCGGACAATCCGATTGCGCTCGCCAAGCCCGGCTTTGGGTCCATCACGCTGGAGCCGGGAGGGCAGTTCGAGCTTTCCGGCGAGCCGCTGACGACGCTGCACGAGACGTGCGTCGAGGTGGCCGAGCACCGCGCACAATTGCGGGCCGTGATCGATTCCTTGAACCTCGGGCTTCTCAATCTGGGGTTCCTGCCGAAAGGGTCCCGCGCCGAGATGCCGTGGATGCCGAAGGCGCGCTACCGCATCATGCGCGCCTACATGCCGAAGAAAGGCGCGCTCGGGCTCGACATGATGCTGCGCACCTGCACGGTGCAGGTCAATCTCGACTTCGGGTCCGAAGCGGACATGGTGGAAAAATTCCGCATCTCCATGGCGCTGCAGCCGGTGGTGACGGCGCTCTTTGCAAACTCCCCCTTCGTCGAAGGCAAGCCCAGCGGGTATTTGAGCTACCGCTCCCACGTCTGGGCGCACACCGACCCCGACCGTTGCGGGCTGCTGCCCTTTGTCTTCGATCCCGGCATGGGGTTCGAGCGCTATGTGGATTATATGCTCGACGTGCCGATGTATTTCGTCTACCGCGACGGCAACTATCTCGACGCCTCCGGGCAAAGCTTCCGCGACTTTCTCGCCGGCAAGCTTCCCGCCCTGCCGGGGGAGTCGCCGACGCTTGGCGACTGGGCGGACCATCTAACGACCGCCTTTCCCGACGTGCGGCTGAAGCATTTCCTCGAGATGCGCGGGGCAGGTGCTGGTCCGGGACCTTTCCTGTGTGCGCTGCCCGCCTTTTGGGTGGGGCTTCTCTATGACGGCGAGGCCCAGCGCGCCGCGCTCGATCTCGTGAAGGGCTGGGGGATCGCGGAGCAGCGCGCGTTGCGCGAGGAAGTGCCGAAGCAGGCGCTCAAAGCTGCAATTCACGGGCGAACGGTGCAGGCGGTCGCCCTCGACGCTTTGGCGATCGCCCGGGCCGGCCTCAAGCGCCGCGCCCGTTTGGATGCGTGCGGCAGGGACGAAAGCCACTTCCTCACCCCCTTAGATGAGGTAGCGGCCGCCGGCGTGACACTGGCCGAACGCCTTCTCGATCGTTATGCCCGGGAATGGGGCGGCCGGATCGAGCCGATCTACGACGTCTGCGCCTATTAAGCCTGGCCGCCCGCAGCCAACGCCTTCCGCAACGCCCGGCATCGCTTACGCCGCCGTGCCGCCGACGGTTAGGTGGTCGATGAGCAGCGTCGGCTGGCCGACACCGACCGGCACTCCCTGGCCTTCCTTGCCGCAGGTGCCGATCCCGGGATCGAGTTTCAAGTCGTTGCCGATCCGGGAGACCCTGGTAAGCACGTCGGGCCCGTTGCCGATGAGGGTCGCTCCTTTGACCGGACGGGTGATGCGGCCGTCCTCGATCCGATAGGCCTCGGTCGCCGAGAAGACGAACTTGCCGGACGTGATGTCGACCTGGCCACCGCCGAAGCTCACGGCGTAAAGCCCTTTCTTGACCGAGCGGATAATTTCTTCCGGATGGGCGTCGCCGGCCAGCATGTAGGTGTTCGTCATGCGCGGCATCGGCTTGTGGGCGAAGCTTTCGCGCCGGCCGTTGCCGGTCGGCCGCATGCCCATCAGGCGGGCGTTCTGGCGATCCTGCATGTAGCCCTTGAGGATGCCGTCCTCGATAAGGACGGTCCGTTCGGTGGGCGTACCTTCGTCGTCGATGGTGAGCGAGCCGCGGCGGTTCTTGAGGGTGCCGTCGTCGACGACGGTGACCCCTGCCGCCGCTATGCGTTCCCCGATGAGGCCGGCAAAGGCGGAGGTTTTCTTCCGGTTGAAATCGCCCTCGAGGCCGTGGCCGATCGCTTCGTGCAGAAGGATGCCGGGCCAACCCGGCCCCAGCACGATCGGCATCTCGCCGGCCGGGGCGGGAACGGATTCGAGATTGACGAGGGCCTGGCGCAGGGCCTCGTCCACCTCTGCCCGCCAGTGCGCCGGGTCGAGCCAGGCGTCGTAGGCGGCGCGCCCGCCGGCGCCGCTGCTTCCGGCTTCCATCCGCTCGCCTTGGCCAACGACGATGGCGACGTTCAGACGGACAAGCGGGCGCAGATCGCTAGCGCTTTCGCCACCGGCGCGGAGAATCTCGACGGCCTGCCACTCGCCGGCGAGCGAGGCCGTGACCTGGCGAACGCGCGGGTCCTTCTGGCGGGCGTAGGCGTCGATCTCGGCCAACAGCTGCACCTTGCGCGTGAAGTCAACGCGCTCAAGCGGGTTGGCGTCGGTATACAGGTGCCGGTTCGTGCGTGCCGGCGCCGCCAGCAGCGTGCCGCCCTTGCCTTCGCGGACCGCCTTGACAGTCTCCGCCGCGCGGGCAAGCGCTGTCTCCTCGAGGGTCGAGGCGTGGGCATAGCCGGCGGCCTCGCCCGCGATCGCCCGCAGCCCGAAGCCGTGCGAGGAATCGAAGCTGGCGTTTTTTAGCCGGCCGTCGTCGAAGACGAGGCTTTCGGATTGGCGGAATTCAAGAAAAAGCTCGCCATCGTCGGCACCCTTGAGCGCGTCGTCCACGAGGCGGGTGACGCGGGCCCGGTCAAGGCCTGCATGGCGGAAGAAAAGTTCATCCGTGGTCGGCTGCTCGGCCACCCTTGCCCTCCGTTCTGACTGGCGTTCTGACGGGTCTTCGCATCCGGGAAAAATTCAGGCGCAATAGGACCGAAATGCGACCATCTCGAAACATTTCCAAAACCCATTCCCGGTCTCGGGGTACTCCCTCGGCGCAGCTTAAGTCTGCTGGGTTTTCAGAGCCTTCGGCAAGGTGAATCTTTTTTGCGCGAGAAGCAGACTCTGTTATAACTGCCGGCCAGTAGGGGGCGACACAAGCCATCTCGGCAGCGCCTAGGTTGATCAAAGTGTTTGGACCGGGGGAACGGTTTGGTTCCCCTGAAACCCATCGGTTATAGGGAGGACCGGGACCCATGCCTTGCGGTTGGCGACTTCTTGGCTTTACAGCGTTTGCGCTTCTTGGCTTTGGCGTCTCGATGGATGCGATGGCGGACCAGCCGAGGCCTTGGGAATTCGGGATGCAGACCGCCGTGACGCC